>CAZZYX010000136.1:0-8105 GCA_964658485.1 uncultured Acetobacteraceae bacterium
GACGATCACCACGCGGTTCGCGGGCCGGACGAGAGTCTTCCAGCTCGGCGCCGGTTTCCTGGTCGACCAGGCGCATCGACAGGCGCACCTTGCCGCGCGGATCGATTTCCAGCACCTTGACCTTCACGGCCTGTCCTTCGGAAACGACATCGGTTGGCTTCTCAACGCGCTCGTTGCGCATTTCGGAGACGTGCACGAGGCCGTCCTTGCCGCCCATGAAGTTCACGAAAGCGCCGAAATCGACGATGTTGACGACCTTTCCGTCGTACACCCTGCCGACCTCGGCTTCTTCGACGATGCCCAGGATCCAGGCCCTGGCGGCTTCGATCTGCGCGGGGTCGGAAGAACTGATCTTGATCAGGCCCTCGTCGTCGATGTCCACCTTGGCACCGGTTTCGGCGACGATCTCGCGAATGACCTTGCCGCCGGTGCCGATGACTTCCCGGATCTTCGACTTGTCGATCTGGATCGTCTCTATGCGCGGAGCATGAGCCGACAATTCGCTGCGCGACGTGCCCAGCGCCTTGGTCATTTCGCCCAGGATGTGCGCGCGGCCTTCCTTTGCCTGCATCAGTGCAGCCGAGAAAATCTCGCGAGTGATCCCGGCGACCTTGATGTCCATCTGCATCGTGGTGATGCCTTCGGACGTACCGGCTACCTTGAAATCCATGTCGCCGAGGTGATCCTCGTCGCCAAGGATGTCGGACAATACCGTGAATTCCTTACCTTCCAGAATCAGGCCCATAGCAATGCCGGAAACCGGGCGCTTCAACGGCACGCCCGCATCCATCATCGACAACGACCCACCGCAGACTGTGGCCATCGAGGACGAACCATTCGACTCGGTGATGTCGGACACCACGCGGATCGTATAGGGAAAGTCTTCCTTAGCGGGCAGGACGGCCTGGATTGCGCGCCATGCCAGCTTGCCATGACCGGTGTCACGGCGGCTTGGAGCCCCGAAACGACCAACTTCGCCAACCGAGTAGGGCGGGAAGTTATAGTGCAGCATGAAGTTCGAGTACGACAGGCCTTCCAGCCCGTCGATCATCTGCTCGGCGTCCTTGGTGCCCAGCGTGGTGGTGCAGATCGCCTGCGTTTCACCGCGGGTGAACAGCGCCGAACCATGGGTGCGCGGCAGGAAGCCGACCATCGCTTCGATCGGGCGGACCTGCGTCGTGGTACGACCGTCGATGCGCGTACCGTCGCGCAGCAGGGCGCCACGCACGATCTCGGACTCGATCTTCTTGACGACCTTGCCGGCGACCATCTGCGTCTGCCCGCCGTCGGCAGCGTAAGCCGCCTTGGCCTTGGCGCGCGCCTCGTTCAACGCGTTCGAACGCGCCGACTTGTCGGTCAGCTTGTAGGCAGCGGCGATATCGTCCCCGACCAGCTTCTTCAGCGCCTTCTTCATGTCCTCGGTATTGTCCGAGAGATCGATCTTCCAAGGCTCCTTGGCGGCCTTTTCAGCCAGTTCGATGATCGCATTGACCACCGGCTTGATCGAATCATGCGCAAACATCACCGCGCCGAGCATGATATCCTCGGGCAGTTCGCGAGCCTGCGATTCCACCATCATCACGGCATTGCCGGTGGCGGCGACGACCAGGTCGAGCGTGCCGGCGGCAGCCACGGGCTGCGACGGATTGAGCGTATATTCGCCATCGACATAACCGACGCGGGCAGCGCCGATCGGGCCCATGAACGGCAGTCCCGAGATTGTCAGCGCGGCAGAAGCGGCGATCAGCGCGACGATGTCCGGCTCAGTCTCGCCATCGTAGCTCAAGACGTGAGCGATAACGTTGATTTCGTTGTAGAATCCTTCGGGGAACAGGGGACGTACCGGGCGATCGATCAGGCGGGAAACCAGGGTTTCCTTTTCGGTCGCGCCGCGTTCCCGCTTGAAGAAGCCACCCGGAATACGACCGGCGGCAAAGAATTTTTCCTGGTAATGGACGGTGAGCGGGAAGAAATCCTGCCCTTCCTTGACCGACTTGGCGGCGGTGACGGCGCAGAGCACTACGGTTTCGCCGTAAGTGGCGAGAACGGCTCCATCGGCCTGACGGGCAATGCGCCCGGTTTCCAGAGTGAGGGTTTTTCCGCCCCATTCCAGCTTTACGGTTTTGACGTCGAACATGTATTTTCCTTCAGCCCGCTAGCCCAATTGCCAGCAGGATTTGCTGCCGGGGAGATCCGTCCCGGTCCGGTGCGAGGCCTTTTGACCTCATGGCCTGGCTCGCCGAATTGCGAGCCTGGCCCTGGATCGGTGCGGGATCTTGTCCTGACGCAACCTGTTCCAGGATTTATCGCGGCGCTATGCCTGCCGCTTATGCGAAAACGGCCCCATAAGGGACCGTTTTCGCGAAACTTACTTACGCAGGCCCAGCTTGGCGATCAGCGCATTGTAGCGCGCCACATCCGTGCGCTTCAGGTAATCGAGCAGCGAGCGCCGCTTGTTCACCATCATCAACAAGCCGCGACGCGAGTGATTGTCCTTCTTGTGCATCTTGAAGTGGCCGCTCAGCGTATTGATCCGGCTGGTGATGATCGCGACCTGCACTTCGGGCGAACCCGTATCACCCGTACCACGGGCGTTATCGTTGATGATTTCCTGCTTTTTTTCAGGGCTAACCGACATATTATCTACTCCGCGACATCGGTGCAATTGAAACCCCGCTCGACGCTCAGACGACCGTCTGAAAGCTGAACCAAGGCGATGGGAGTTTTCCCGCTTCGCGCCCAGTATAGCCCGTCGTCGTGGGGCAACCCGGTCAGAACGCGGCCCTGACGGACCGCCCTTGCCTGTTCCGGGTCGAGGTCGAGAGCCGGGATGTCGTCCAGCCCTGCCTCCAGCGGCAAGAGTATGTTCTCGAAGCCTGCGCCGTTACCTGCTTCGTTCAATTTGTCCAGCGAAATCGCCTGGGCCAGTGCGAAAGGCCCGGCGCGGAGCCGGCGCAACATGGTGACATGGCCGCGCGATCCGGCTGCCCTGGCGATGTCGCGCGCCATGCTGCGGATGTAGGTACCCTTGGAAACATGCGCGATCAGGGTGATGCTGACCAGATCGGTTTGGCTCAGGCCGTCGTCTTCCTGCACGATCAGCGAATGAACCGTAACGGCGCGGGTTTTCATCTCCACCACTTCCCCGGCGCGCGCCCGATCGTAGGCGCGCCGGCCATCGACCTTGATCGCCGAATATGCGGGGGGCACCTGCTCGATCGGCCCGGTAAACTGAGTTAACACCGCGTCCAGCGTCGCGCGCGACGGGCGCTCGGCGCATTCCGCGATCACCGCGCCCTCCAGGTCCAGCGTATCGGTTTCCGCGCCGAACGCTACGGTGAAGGCATAGGCCTTGCTGGCATCGAGCATCCGCCCGCACAGCTTGGTCGCCTCACCCACGGCAATCGGCAGCACGCCGCTGGCGAGCGGGTCCAGCGTGCCACCGTGACCGACCTTGACGGACTTGCCATAACCCGCCGCGCGCAAATTGCGCTTTACCGCCGCCACCGCCTGCGTCGAGCCAAGTCCGACGGGCTTGTCGAGAATAATCCAGCCGTCGGGCAAAACCTTCAGCGCCCGCCCGAAACCAGCGCCGCCAACGCCAGATAATGGCCATAGAGCCAGTCGAACGGCGGCCCGACCAGCTTGCGAACCGGGTCGAAACCGGGAACCAGCCACGGCAGCACCACCAGCAACAGGATCACCAGCAGCATCCCGCCATTGCGGATGCTGGCATAACGACGCGCCAGCCGGCGCGGCAGCAGCCCTTCGAAGATATGCGAACCGTCGAACGGCGGGATCGGCAGCAGGTTGAACAACGCCAGGAACAGGTTGATCGCCAGGAAATTGCCGAGATTGGCAATCGCAAACGCGGCAAGCCCGGTCCCTGCACCCGTATCTGCCACCCCGCTGCGGGCAAACAAGCCAAGCCCGATCGCCGCCAGGGCCGCGAGCAGCAAGTTGCTACCCGGACCGGCGGCAGCGACCAGCATCATGCCCCAGCGCGGATTGCGCAGCCGCCGCGCGTTGACCGGCACCGGCTTGGCCCAGCCAAATACCGGCAGATGCGTCAACGCCAGCAGCCCCGGCAGGATCACCGTACCCAGCGGATCGACATGGACCACGGGGTTGAGCGTCAGCCGCCCCTGTTCTTCGGCGGTATGATCGCCCAGCAACCGCGCCATCGCGCCATGCGCGACCTCGTGACAGACGATCGCGAACACCAGCGGCAGGATCAAAGTAGCCGCGTCGAACAGCGTAGTGCTCATGCCGGATGCTCCGTGCCGGTGGCGTGCAGGTCCAGCGCCCCGGCAAAATGGCGGCGGCACAGCGCCAGATAGCGGTCATTGCCGCCGATCTCGGTCTGGGCGCCATCACGCACGGCAGCGCCGCTGTCCTCGACCCGCAGGTTCATCGTCGCCTTGGCGCCGCAATGGCAGACCGCCTTCAATTCCACCAACTCGTCCGCCAACCCCAGCAATGCCGCCGATCCCGGAAACAAATGCCCGCGAAAATCGGTGCGCAGCCCGTAGCACAGCGCCGGAACGTCCGCCTCATCGGCGATCCGCGCCAATTGCCAGACCTGCGCGGGCGTCAGAAACTGCGCTTCGTCGACCAGCACGCACGACAGCGGCGCGCCGGAATGCACCATGGAGAATTGCGCAAACAGATCGGTATCCTCACCAAAACCGTTCGCCGTTGCGGTCAACCCGATGCGGCTGATAACTGCCGGAGCCTGGCCCTGGGCGCTGTAAACGCGCCGGTCGATGTCGGCGGTCCACAACATCGTTGCCATCCCCCGCTCGCGATAATTGAAATCGGCTTGCAACAGATTGGTCGATTTTCCGGCGTTCATGCTGGCATAATAGAAATATAGCTTGGCCATCGGCGCCTATTGGGCTGCGACCCCGGTTTCCGCAAGCACAGCTTCAACCACCTTCCAGCAATCCGGATCAGCCATCGTCGTCCGTGCCGGCGGCCAGATCGCGGCTGACGCGCGGGTCAGCCAGCAGCTTGTCGATATGGCTGGCGGTATCGAAGCTCTCGTCGCTCACGAACTTGATCTTCGCTGCGAATTTGAGCTTCAAGTGCCCGGCGACTTCCTTCTGGAAAAAGGCGGTATGGCTGCGCAGCGCCTTGACGATTTCTTCTTCGTTAGCGCCGAGCAGGGGCTTCACGAAGACGGTGGCCAGGCGCAGATCGGGTGACATCCGCACCTCGGTCACCGAAACCGAAACTTCGGACAGCAGATCGTCATGCACCTGCTGGCGCGCGAGCAGTTGCGACAGGACATGGCGCACTTGCTCGCCCACCTTGAGCAGGCGAACCGAACGGGTCTCTGGTGTTGCCGGAGGTCGAACCATCAGCTTATTGTTTTCCATCGTTTATTTTAGCGAGAATCCGTTGCAGCGAGCGGATGTTGCGGGAGGTTCCCCGGCGGCCCAGCCGCCGCTCGATAAAGCCGTTCGTCAACCTGCTGCCCGCCACGCCAGCGACGTAATCGATATAGATGGCACGATCGCCGCTTGCCAGTCTTTCCGGCCCCCGCCCCGCGTAGGCCGCGCATAACGCCTCGAAATCAGCCGGTTCGACCGGCCCGCTCAGAAACAGGGTATGGACCAAGTTCTGCTCGCCAACTTCGACGAATGGATTGCCGGCCACCGCCCCGGCGAGTTCCCCAGCGGTCCGTACCGCCACAAAGCTGTCGATATCGAACCGCTCCCGTAGCAGATGCGCCAGCATTTCCTCCAGCCCGGCGGTGGGTCGCTGGTCGTGGTCGAACAGCACATTGCCGCTGGCAACTACCGTCTCGACATTCTCGAACCCCTCACGCTCGATCGCATGCCGCAAATCCGCCATCGTCAGGCGATTGCCGCCGACGTTGATACTGCCGAACAGGGCGACATAGCGGGTCACTTATTCTGCTCTCCCGCAAGAGGAAGGAGCCGGGGGTGGGCACCTTTTCCTTCTATCATCGCGGTTGCAGGATTGGGCTTGCGGGGAAAGCAAGATGCCCACCCCTAGCCCCTCCTGCAAGCGGGAGAGGAATTAAGTCAGCCATCCTCACAGCGTCCGTTCGCGCATCTCCACTTCGAATGTCTCCAGCGTATCGCCTGGCTTGATGTCGTTGGTATCCTCCAGCACCACGCCGCATTCGAGCCCGATGCGGACTTCGGCGACATCGTCCTTGAAGCGTCGCAGCGACTTGATGTGGGTCTTGGACACGATCACATCGTTGCGCGTCAGGCGGGTATACAGCCCCTTGCGGATGTAGCCTTCCAGCACCACCAATCCGGCGGCCTTGTCGTGCTTGCCGGCGGGGAACACTTCCTTGACCTCGGCGCGGCCGACCACGGTTTCGATCCGCTCCGGACCCAGTTCGCCGGCCATTTCCTTGCGGATATCGTCGGTCAACTGGTAGATCACGTCGAAGTATTTCAACCGCACCTGATGACGAGCGATCATCTCGCGCGCCTTGGCATTGGGTCGCACGTTGAATCCGATGATCGGCGCACCGGTTGCCCCGGCCAGCGTCACGTCGCTCTCGGTGATCGCGCCCACGCCCGAATGCAGGACCTTGACCTTGATATCCTCGGTAGAGATCTTGTTGAGCGCATTGACGATCGCCTCGGTCGTTCCCTGCACGTCCGCCCTGACCACGACGGCGTATTCCATCACGGTCTTGCGGGCTGCCAGTGCGGAGAACATGTTCTCCAGGCTCGCCGGGGCAGAGGTAGTGCGCAACGCCGTGGCCTGTTCATGACGGAATGCTGCCACTTCACGCGCCCGCGCTTCGCTGTCGACCACAGTCAGGGTATCGCCCGCCATCGGCACGCCGTTGAGGCCCAGCACCTCTACCGGCATCGACGGTGTTGCCTGCTTGACCTGCTTGCCCTTGTCATCGAGCATCGCCCGGACGCGTCCGGATTGCGTGCCGACCACCAGGATGTCACCAACCTTCAGCGTGCCGCGCGTAATCAGCACCGTAGCCAGCGGACCCTTGCCCTTGTCCAGCCGCGCCTCGATCACCGTGGCTTCGGCCAGGCGATCGGGGTTGGCGCGCAGTTCGAGCAATTCGGCCTGCAGCAGGATCTTTTCGATCAGCAGGTCCAGCCCGGTACCGGCCTTGGCCGAAACCTCGACATCCTGCACGTCGCCGGACATTTCCTCGACCACGACTTCGTGTTCCAGCAGCCGTTCGCGGACGCGCTTGGCGTTGGCCTCGGGCTTGTCGATCTTGTTGATCGCCACGATCATCGGCACGCCTGCCGCCTTGGTATGATTGATCGCCTCGATCGTCTGCGGCATGATACCGTCATCGGCGGCCACCACCAGCACCACGATATCGGTGACATTGGCACCGCGCTGGCGCATCTCGGTAAAGGCTTCGTGGCCGGGGGTATCGATCACGGTCAGCACGTCGCCGGCCTTGGTCTTGATCTGATACGCGCCGATATGCTGGGTGATGCCGCCCGCTTCACCGCGCACCACATCGGTGCCCCGCAACGCGTCCAGCAGGCTGGTCTTGCCGTGATCGACATGGCCCATGATCGTCACCACCGGTGGCCGGGGCAGTAGCGTGGCGTCGGCATCGACATCGGTCGCGGTGTCAATATCGACATCGTTTTCCGACACCAGCACGATGTTGTGGCCGAATTCCTCGACCAGCAATTCGGCGGTATCCTGGTCGATATTGTCGTTCAGGGTGATGACGACACCCATCTTGAACAGCACCTTGACCAGGTCAGAAGCCTTTTCGGCCATGCGGTTGGCGAGTTCCTGGACGGTGATCGCTTCCGGCACGACGACATCGCGGACCTGCTTTTCACGCGGTTGGGACTTGCCGGCGAAGTGCGCACGCTTTTCCTTTTCGCGCGCACGCTTCAGCGCGGCGAGGCTGCGGGCGCGAGCGCCTTCGTCCTCGTTCAACGCCTTGGTAACGGTCAGCTTGCCCGACTGGCGGCGATCGGCGGTAGCCTTTTCGCGCGGCTGGCCAGGCTTCTTGGCAACCGGCTCGGGGCGGCGGACCTGTGGCACCGGGGTGAACCGGCGCGGCGCGGTCGTCGTTGCGGCGGGCGGCGCGGCTGCGTCGGCCGGCGCGGCTG
>CAZZYX010000137.1:0-8082 GCA_964658485.1 uncultured Acetobacteraceae bacterium
CCGCCGCGCCTTCGCCACGCGCCACCAGGCCATCCCAGCGGCGCAGCCTCCCACCGCGCGTCACCAACCACTCGCCGGGAGGCAGCTCCCGGCCATCGTCGTGATCGGCAACATGGACCAGCGCCAGCCGCGCCGCGAGTTGCCGCGGACTGGCAATGGCATGGTTAGCCAGCGAGTCGGCGACAGCAACAAGCGTCGGACCGCCGGTCCAGAAACGGCCATCGCCGTCCGCCGGGGCCGCACCCAGCGGAGTGCCGGCGTCACGGCCCAGCACGGCGGCGAACGCGCGTTCATACCCCGGCGCGACGCGCAGCTGGTCGAGCGCCAGCGGCAGTCCCTGGCGTTGCGCCTGCTTCGCGCGCAATTCGCGGTCACGCAGCAGCGCCTGATATTCGCGCTCGATCCCGGCCAGTTCGGCTTTCGCTCCAGCCAGCGCACTGGCCGCGACATCATTGGCAGCTTGCAGATCGGCTTTGGCAGTTTGCGCCAGTTCCAGCGCGGTCCTTACGCGCGCAACTGTCTCGCCCGCGATCGCCCGGCGCTGCCCCGCCTCGGCGACCGCGCCCGTGCCATGGCTGCCGGCACCCAGCGCGGCGCGGCTTGCTTCCTGCCGGGCACGCTCACCCTGCAATCGGTCCAGCCGGGCTTGCGCCGCCGACACCGCCGCATCGGCGACCCGCCACTCGGCCTCGACCCCGGCCTGCGCGGCGGTGGCTTGCGCCAAGGCCAGTTCGGCAGCCCGACCGGCGTGCTCGGCTCGCTCCAGGGCGGTCGCGAGCGCAGGGCGACGGGCGTCCTCGCTGGCTTGCGCCGCCTGCCCTGCCGCCAGATCGGATTGCAACCTGGCCAGGGCTGCAGCAGCATCGCCGGTCAGACGATCGGCATCGCCGCGATCTTCATCCAGCCGCCTGGCGGTCCGATCGAGATCGCGCAGGCGTTGTTCGGCGCTTTCCAACTGGCTGGTCAAGGTGGCCATGCGGTGGCCGGCCGCGCTCGCGTCGTCACGGCGGTCGGCCAGGGTCTCGCGCGCGTCGGCCAATTGCACCGCCGCCATGGCCTGAGCCGCCGCCGCCGATCCGGCCAGTTCCTGCGCGCTGCCCACCTGTCGTTCGGCGGCCTGGGCTTCATCGCGGGCAAGCTGCGCGGCGGCAGCGGCAGCCTGCCACCGGGCGAATACCAGCCGGGCCTCGGCCAGCCGGATTCGCGTCGACAGCGTGGTATAGCGGTCGGCGGCGCGGGCTTGCCGGCGCAGCGTGGCGATCTGCGCATCCAGCCCCGCCAGCAGATCGTCGAGCCGGGCGAGGTTGGTCTCGGTCGCGCGCAATTTCTGTTCGGCATCGCGGCGGCGGACATGCAGCCCGGCGATGCCGGCGGCTTCCTCCAGCATCTGCCGCCGCTCGGCGGGGCGGGCGGCGATTACGGCGGCGATGCGCCCCTGGCTGACCAGCGCCGGGGAATGGGCGCCGGTCGCCGCATCGGCAAAAACCAGCGCCACGTCGCGCGCGCGCGCATCGCGACCGTTGATGCGATAGGCACTGCCGGCTCCGCGCTCGATCCGGCGGACGACTTGCAGTTCTTCGTGGTCTGCGGTTTCGGCGTGCAGCACCACCTCGGCGAAGTCGCGTGCCGGGCGGGTCGCGGTTCCGGCAAAGATGACATCGTCCATGCCGCCACTGCGCATACTTTTCGGCGAATTTTCGCCCATCACCCAGCGGATTGCTTCCAGCAGGTTGGATTTGCCGCAACCGTTAGGCCCGACCACCCCGGTCAACCCCGGCTCGATGCGCAGTTCAGCCGGCTCGACGAAGCTCTTGAAGCCGGTGAGCTTGAGCCGCTTGAGGCGAAACGAGGGTGGCTGGGTCGCCGTCTTCAGCGCGCTCCCGCTTTTTGCAGCATCGGCTCCAGCCCGGCCCAGTCGGCGACATCGGTCTTGATGCCGTTGATCATCAGCGTCGGCGTGGAATCGATGCCCTGATCGCTGTACGATTGTGCGTCCTTGGCCACTCGCTCGGCGCCGGCGGGGTTAGCCAGGCAGGCATGCGCCTGGTCCACCGACACGCCGCGTGCCGAGAAGAAATCAGTAAAGCCCAGCGCATCGGCAATGGCCACGAAGCGCTGGTTGGGGGCCAGGGCAGATGCGGCCTGCGCCTGTTTTTCACCCTGTTGCGCGCGGGCGATTACGGCCGGCTGGTTGGCATAGAGTTGTTCGACCAGGCCGAAATACGCCTGCGGCGAGGCACAGCGCACCAACACCGTCAGCGGTACGTCCAAGATACCGTGGATGGCATAACTACGATATTCATAGCTGACCTTGCCGCTATCGACATATTTGGCAACCAACGGTTTCAGGCCGGTTTCGGCGAAATGGGCGCAGTGCGGGCAAGACAGCGAGCCGTATTCGACCAACTTTACTGGGGCTGCGGGATTACCCATCTGCATGCCGCCGGCGGGGGTGGCGCTGACCACGTCGGACCATGCCTTCCCGGCTGGCGGAGAGACGGCAGCTGCCGGGCTACCGGTGAGGCTGCCGCCGCTGGCGCTGGCGCCGATCGTGCCCGCACCCGAATCCGGCTTGTGACAGGCCGACAGCGCCAGGGGCAAGGCGGCACCCGCAAGCATCAAGCCGGCAACGCGAAAACGACGGGGTAACAACATCATCGGAGCCGATCCTCTCGGGCAGAAAGTTTTTGCTATCGCCACAACTTGTCACGCGTCAAGCTACTCGCGCGCCTGCAATTGCGGCGCCAGCGTCGTCCAGTCGTATGTCCCGGCCAGGACCACGCCATCGATGGCAAAGCCGGGCGTGCCCGTGACCCCCGCCGTGGTCGCGGCCTCGGTCTGTGCCGCCAGTCGCTTCATCGCAGCGTCGTCGTTCAGGCAGCGATCGACGGTGGGCCGGGTGAAGCCGTTGTTTTCCATGATCTCGTAAAATCCGAGATCGCCGGCGATGGCACGCATCCTGCCGCCGATCGGACCGTTTTCCCACCGCTGGCGCTGGGCCTCGGTCAAGTTGGCGACTTTTGCCAGCCACTCCGTCTGGGTGGACAGCACGATGTCGTGCAGCTTGAGGAAATGCGCGGGTCCGCCGCAATCGACCAGCAGCGCGGCGGCCATGTCGATCGGGTTGCGGATATATTGCCTGACTTCGATCGAGCCTTTGCCCGACGCGACGAAATCCAGGCGCAGACTGGCTTCGGATTCCTGGTTGAAATGAGCACAATGCGGGCAGGTGTAGCTGATATATTCGGTCAGCTTGATCTTTGCGGCCGGACTGCCAAGCAGATGCGCGCCGTCAGTCGTTGCCGTGACAATGTTGTGGCCGGCGACCGGATGCCCCGGCGGCCGGGCTGCGATCAGCAGCATGGCGCCGGTGGCTGGCGCCAGCCAGCGGAGGCAGGCGCGCGAGGTCGTTGCCATGGGACGAAGTCCTTTCATTCCGACTGCTCTTCGTCGCGCCGCGACATGCTGCGGGCCAGCGATTCGAGCACCGTGCGCAGTTCCGGATCGCCGATCGCGCGCAGGCTGTCGCCAAGTTCAATCGGGATCGATTTAAGGCCGGGCGGCGCGCGGCGGGCAGCGGGATCGGTTGGCGGGATCACGTCACCCTGCCGCAGCTTGACCCGCGCCACCGCGCGATAGCCGAAGAACCGGTTCACCCGCTCGATGATTTCAGGGATGACATGCTGGATCGCCGGTGCATGCGCGGACGCCACCACCAGTTGCAGGATGCCATCGCATTTCTCGCCGGGCGGGAAACGGATCGATTCGGGCGCACAGGCACGAGCGTAACGCGTGCCGACGATCTCCGGCCAGCGGGTGACCACGCTCGATTGGACGAAGCCGAACTTGCGAAAGGCGGTGCGTCCGATTTCGGGCATCAATTCGGCGATCGCGCGCGCGGGGCCGCCCCGTGGGCGCTCCGCAGGACGCGACTTGCCCGGTTTGTCTGCTGGCGCGATCATGGCAGGTGGCGTGTCCGTTTCATTGCTTTCGCGACCATGCCATAGCGCCGGGATGGATGCCAGTACCTCAGCCAAGATCGCCGGCGCGCTGCTCGATTGGTATGATGCCCATGCGCGGACATTGCCGTGGCGCCGCCCGCCGGGCCAGCCGCTGCCGCAGGACGATCCGCATTGGCCGTACCGCGTCTGGCTGTCGGAGGTGATGCTGCAACAGACCACCGTTGCCGCGGTGATGCCCTATTTCGCGCGGTTCACCGCACGTTGGCCAACAGTTGCCGATCTGGCGGCAGCGGATGAGAGCGAGGTCATGGCCGCGTGGGCGGGCCTGGGTTATTATGCGCGCGCGCGCAATTTGATCGCCTGTGCGCGGGCGGTCGTCGCGCGGGGCGGGGCTTTTCCCGATGACGAGGTCGGCTTGCGCGCCTTGCCGGGGTTCGGCGTCTATACCGCCGCGGCGGTGGCGGCGATCGGCTTTGGCCGGCGCGCGGTGGTGGTCGATGCCAATGTCGAGCGGGTAGCGAGCCGGCTGTTCGCCATCGCCCAGCCCTTGCCCGGCGCGAAACCGACGATCCGCACGGCAGTGGATGCGATCACGCCAGCTTTGCGCGGCGGCGATTTTGCGCAAGCGATGATGGATCTGGGCGCGACCATTTGTACCACGCGAATGCCGCGCTGCCTGCTATGCCCGCTGCGGCCATATTGCGCTGCGCAGGCGACGGGACAGGCCCAGGCCTACCCGGTTAAAGCGCCGCGCCGCGCCCGACCCGAACGGCACGGCCAGGCCTACTGGATCATGCGCGACAGCGCGGTATGGCTGGTGCGCCGGGCCGGGCGCGGGATGCTTGGCGGGATGCGCGCGCTGCCCGACGATGGCTGGCATGCGGGCGCGGATGGCGCCGCCGCGCCGCCATTGGCCGGACCGTGGCAGGTGATCGGCGAGGTGAGCCATGTCTTTACCCATTTCACCCTGCGCCTGGAATTGGCGCTGTATTCGGGGTACGATTGGCCTAGCCTCGCGCTGCAGGACGGTGAATGGTGGCCGCTCGACCGGCTGCAAGAGGCCGGGCTGCCGACGCTCTTTGCCCGCGCCGCGCGGCTTGTGACGAAAAATCGAACAGAAGAGGGTTGAGAGATGGATGAGCTGGCCGAACTGACCCGTCGCAAGATCGCGTTTGCCGGATCGCCGCTCGACCGCGCCGATCATGTCCGCAACGATCCCGAAGCCGTCGCCCAGTTGATGAACCGCCATGCCCGGCTACTGTTGCTCGACGGGCTGGAGCCTCGGCTCGATGGCGATGACGCGCTGGTGTGGGGTACGCTGGCGGATGCTTCTGACGATGCCGAACTGGTGTTGCTGGGGCTAACCGGGCAGGGCCATGCCCGCTTCGTCGCTGCGCCTGCGGTCGGAGCGGTCGGCGCCTCCCCGCCCAACCCACGATTATGGCAGGCGATGTCGGGCATGGCCGCCGGCGACCTGGCCATCTATGGCGTCGCGCGCAGCTTGGCGGGATGGCACGCGCGGCACCGGTTTTGCGCAGTCTGCGGGCATCCGACCCGGCTGGGCAAGGCCGGCTGGCAGCGCAATTGCACCTTCGAGGCTTGCGGTGCCGAGCATTTTCCGCGCACCGATCCGGTGGTGATCATGCTGGTGGAACACGCCGGGATGCTCCTGCTCGGGCGGCAACCGCGCTTTCCACCAAAGCGGTTTTCGGCGCTGGCGGGTTTTATCGAGCCTGGTGAAACGCTGGAAGAAGCCGTGGCGCGCGAGGTTTTCGAGGAAGCCGGCGTGCGGGTGGAAGCGGTGTCCTACGTCGCCAGCCAGCCTTGGCCGTTCCCCTCGTCGCTGATGATCGGTTGCCATTCCATGGCGACCACCACCGCCTTGACGATAGACGCGAATGAGCTGGATGACGCGCGGTGGTTCACCCGCGCCCAAGTGGCGGAAGCCATGGCGGCTCGGGAACGCGGCGAGATCGGCGGAGCCTTCGGCGCCCCGCCGCGCCATGCGGTTGCCTGGCATTTGCTCGACTGGTGGCTGAAGCGCGGGTGAGCCAGAGGTGGGCGTAAAGTGGACGGACTGTTCTCCCCGCCCGCTTGCGGGCGGGGAGAACAGTCTAAACCAGGCCCAATTTCGCCAGTTCGCTTACCAGGTGGCTGGGTAGAACGTCGCCTGCGCTATCGAAATCAAGATCATCGGGGGCGTCTTCGGTCGCCAGATAGCGCCACCCCTGATGCGCCCGGCGGGCCTGCGGATGGACGGCGATCAGGCGCGGTTCCAGCCTGATCCAGTGCCGTCCTTCCGGCTTGGCCTCGAACCCCAGCAGCGGCGACCGCCCGACGATGACATGCTGGTGAATCCAGTACAGCGATCCGCCCGCCATCTCGGCAATGCGCTTGGGCAGATAGCGCGTGGTCAGCCGCGCTTCTCCCCAGTCGTTGGCGGACTGGCTTTCCAGCCAGGCGCGCAGGGTGGCGGGACTCTCCGACTGGAAGGCGATCTTGGTGAGGTGCAAAGGCATATCGTCGATTGGCTCGGCAGCAGGGCGTGACATTACGTGTCGCCACCCTATATCGGCCTCGCATTTCAGGAGAGAAGCCCATGGCAGACGAATACCTTACCCTCGCCCTCGATACCGGAGACGTCAAGATTCGCCTGCGTCCCGACCTTGCCCCCGGCCACGTCGAGCGGATCAAGGAACTGGTCGGCGAAGGTTTCTATGACGGCGTTACGTTTCACCGCGTCATCCCCGGCTTCATGGCGCAAGGCGGCTGCCCCAACGGCACCGGCATGGGCGGATCGAAGAAGCCCGATCTCAAGGCCGAATTCAACGCCGAACCGCATGTTCGCGGGGTTTGCTCGATGGCGCGAACCAGTGCGCCGAACTCGGCCAACAGCCAGTTCTTCATCTGCCTCGACGATGCCCGCTTCCTCGACAAGCAGTACACCGTCTGGGGCGTGGTCGAAGACGGCATGGACAAAGTCGACGCCCTGCCCAAGGGCGAACCGCCGGCAAAGCCCGGCAAGATCGTCAAGGCCAGCGTTTCGGCGGAATGATCGGAATTCCTATGCTCTCTCCCCTTCAGGGGAGACGTAGTTGAGTGGAGGAGCGAGCAAGCAAGCACGCCCCTCTCCCAACCCTCTCCCTCGAATGGGAGAGGGCCAAGGGGCCGTCGTCAGGCTTTCTCCGTTTCTTTCATACCAGTCCCAGTAGCCGTGCCAGTCGCCCGACCAGGGTTAACGGCGAAACATTGCCGGCGATATGCCCCGGCGATCCGCTGACGGTGTCAGCCGCGCAATCCAGGCAATAGGCCTGTGCGCCCTGCCCGGCCATCATCCGTTCGGCCTCGCTGATCGCACGCGCCAGGGTGTCGCGCTGGCGGCTGGCGATCAGGGCGACCCAATCGCGCGCCTGGGTATCGCCAGGCGCATCTGCATCATCGGGATCGTTACGGTTGTCGTCATCCTGATGGCGCAGCATCGCGACCAGCCGCGCCAGCGGCTGGGGTTTCTGCCCCAGGAACACCGGATGCCAGCCGCCCGGCTTGAGATGCGCCGCCTGCGCCGCCCACGCCATGGCGCCGTCCAGCCCACCGAACTCATCGATCAATCCGTTCTGCAAGGCGGCGTTGCCGTCCCACACCCGGCCCTGCGCGATCGCGTCGATCTGGGCCGGCGTCTGGTGACGCGACTGGGCGACCAGTCCGACAAACCGCCCATAGCCGTTTTCGATATTGGCCTGCAACATTGCCTCGACTTCCGGGGTCAGCCCGCTCAGTACATCGGGCTGGCCCGATAGCGGCGTGGTCCGCACGCCATCGCTGGTCACGCCGTATTGCGCCAGCGCCCGCTCGAAGCTGGGGATCACCGCGAATATGCCGATCGAGCCGGTAATCGTTGCCGGTTCGGCAAAGATGCGCGCGCCCGGAGTCGACACCCAATAGCCGCCGCTGGCCGCGACGTTGGCCATCGACACCGCCACCGGCAACCCGCGCGCCTTTTGCCGTGCGATGGCGCTGCGGATCGCTTCCGAGGCCATGACCGATCCGCCGGGCGAATCAACCCGTACGACCAGCGCCGACAGGTCGCGCCTGGCCGCGGAATCGATCAGCGCGGCAATGC
>CAZZYX010000138.1:0-8048 GCA_964658485.1 uncultured Acetobacteraceae bacterium
CTGTTGCTCCCGAGCACACAGCGATCTGCTCATCCTCGATCTCTAACCGTCCCCGATGCTCTTGCATTGCGGCAAAACCCAGCCATAGCGGGCGATGACCGCGGAACCTTTGCCCCGGCCCCCCGCTATCGGCGGTGGCCGGCTATCCCGAGAAGATTGGATCACCGGGGCTATCCGGTTCCTGGCGGCAAGTAGCGTCGATGCGCTCAGACTCGACAATCTCGCGGCAGCGCTTGGCGTTACCAAAGGTAGTTTCTACGCACACTTCAAATCGCGCCGCGAACTGGTCGACGCTGTCCTGGACCGATGGCGCCATGGCGTCTCGCAGGAAGTCTCTCGCATCGTCAGAAGCAAGGAATTCGGGCCGCTGGATACGCTTCGGCGGCTGCTCGATCTAAGTTTTGTCGATAATCCGGATGTCGCCGGCGGCCCATTCGAGATAACTCTTCGCGGCTGGGCGCGCCGTGACAGCCGCGTGCGCGAGATCATGCATTATGTTGATAATTCGCGCATAGCCGAGGTTCGTTCACTCTACCTGGAGGCGGGCCTCGATCGGGCAACAGCAGATATCTATGCCCTGCTGCACATGACCTTCGTTACCGGAGGACGGATGATGCTTGGGGACGCCGATGCCGAAGAACGCCAGAGGCGGCACGACATAGGCACCCATTATCTGATCGACCCGTTTGAGAAGACAGCTTAAAGCGCAACCGACTGTCGCGGCAGTTACAAGCTTCAGCTAAAGCGGGCCGTGCGCTTCCCGGAAAATGCCATTACTGCCTCGCGATAGTTTGGGGTGAGCCCAAGTTGTCCCTGCTGATCCCGTTCCCGATCAAGAGCCTCGTCCAGCGTCCCTGTGCTTGCCGCGTGCACGGCTCGGCGAGTCGCGGCATACGCCTCGCGCGGTCCGGCAGCAAAGGTGCCCGCCAATACCCGCGCTTCGGCGATCAGCTGGTCATCATCGACGCAGCGCCAGATCATCCCCCAGCCAGCCGCCTCCTCCGCCGAAACGGGAGTTGCCGTCAACATCATACCGATGGCGCGCGGAATACCCACCAACCGAGGCAGCACCCAGCTTACCCCGGCGTCCGGCCCCAACCCGATTTTAGCGAACGAGAGCACGAAAGAGGCGGAGCGTGCCGCCAGTACGATGTCCGACGCGAGGGCAATTCCAGCTCCGGCCCCGGCAGCAACACCATTGACCGCCGCGATGATCGGGACGGGCAATGTCATCATCTTGCGAATAAGACGGTTGGTATTGCGATCGACCGTGGCAGCGAGATCGACCTCCCCCACCGCCAGCCCGTCGGCGCGTTCGGAAAGATCCTGCCCGGCGCAAAAGCCACGACCGCCGCCGGTCAGGATTACGGCCCGGATGGCTGGCTCGCCAGCGATATTATCGAACGCGTCGCTGAGCGCATCATACATCGCCTGGTTAAGCGCATTTAACCGCGATGCACGGTTCAGCGTTAGAATAGCGACGCCGCCAGAGATTTCGACATGAACCGGCTCGCGCAAATCGCTCATAAAGTCCCTTAACGTTTCGGCTCCTGCGATCGCGCAAGATAACGAAGGTCAGCTCGGCGCCGCAGCCATGGCGATCACATGGCACGATGATCGCAAAAAGCCATCGAAACTTGGCGGTGCGGTCATGCTTGTGCCGCGTCCCGCGATTTTCCGATGTAAAGGGTGGCGGGCAGGAACAATAGCACGAGCGGGGCACCAACGGTCAACCCGAAGATGATCGCCGTCGCCAGCGGTTGCTGCAGCCCGGCACCGCGCGATACGCCTAGCGCCAATGGCGCCAGCGTCAGGATCGCGATCAGGGCGGACATGAGGATCGGCCGCAAGCGGCCCAGCCCGGCTTCGGCCAGCCGATCGACACCATGGGCACCAGCCCCCTCCAGCTCGAACAGATAAAATATCGCCAGTTCCGAAACCATACCGACGACCATGGTCAGGCCCATCAGCGCCGAGATATCGAGTTCGATGCCCGTTATCCACAAACCGATCAATACCGCCGCGACCGACAGCAGAATGGTCGCCATCACCCCGACCGTATAGCGCCAGCGGTTGAAAAGTATCGTCAGCAGCAGTGCGGAAAGCAGGAAGGCGGCGGCCAGGACGCCGGCCAGATCGACGAAGCTCGCCTGCTGAACCGCGTAAAGCCCGCCGTATTCGACGCGGACCGTAGGCGGAAGATTGAGCTTCGCGATCACCTCCTTGATCTCGCTCATGCCCGAGCCAAGATCGCGCCCTTCGAGACGCGCCGTTACCGCCACGAATGGCGCGAGATCTTCGCGCGTGAGCTGGCGCTCGCCCGGATTGACGCTCACCGAGGCGATCTGCCGAATGGCGACGAGGTGGCCATCGGGCGCGCGCAACTGCATTGCGGCAAGCTGGTCGGCGCGCTGGCGTTGATCGGCCGGCCCGCGCACCCGTACCGCGATAATCTGCTCGCCAAGCTGGTACTGGGTGGCAATGGTGCCGCCGATCTGGGTTTCCAGCTGCGTCGCCACGGCATCGGGTTCAAGGCCCTGGGCCTGGGCTGCGGCACGATCGACCTTGACGACGACCGCATCGCCTGCGACCCGGAGGCCATCGACCACTTCGACGACGCCGTTCACATGGCCTATGCCTTCGGCCACCTTGCGCGCTGCTGCCGCGAGTTCTTCGGGATTGTCGCCGAACATCTTGATCTCGACCGGTTGCGGTACCGCGGTAAGATCGCCGATCAGATCCTCCATCAACTGCGCCGTCTCGATCTCGATGCCGGGCACCTCACGCTGAACGCGCTGGCGGATCTCGGCCATGATCTCATCGATCGGGCGGCGACTGGTGTCCTTCAGGCGAATGAAGAAATCGCCTTCGTCAGCCTCGGTAAGGCCGCCACCGAGCTGCGCGCCGGTGCGCCGGGAATAGCTGGCAACCTCCGGTGTCGAGCGAATGATTGACTCGACCTGGCGCAAAATATGATCGGTATCCGACAGCGCTGCGCCCGGATGCGCCTTGTAGTCGAGAATGAACCCGCCTTCATCCATCGCCGGCATGAACCCGCTGGGCACGTGGCTGAACGCCAGGCCACCGGCAATGCCCATCACCAGCACCGTCGCGCCCACTGCCAGCGCGGGGCGCGCCAGCACGCGGCGGAATGCGCGTTCATAATGGCGGCCAAGCCAATTCATCATGCCATCGGCCCGTTCGGCGGCTTCCGCATCCGCCGGGCGCAACCACCGGCGCGAGGCCAGCGGGATGATGAAGCGGGCATAGATCAACGAGATCGTCAGCGCGGCGACCATCGTTGCCGCCAACGCCTTGAAAAAGCCGCCGGTAACGCCCGAGATGAAGGCAAGCGGTACGAACACCACCACCGTCGCCATCGTCGAACCGATCAGCGGCCGGCTCATTTCCGTAGCAGCGGCAAGCACGGTGTCCGCCGTGCTTCGCCCGCGTTCGACCATGCGGCGCATTATATGCTCGAGCATCACGACGGCGTCATCGACGACCAGCCCGACCGCAGCGGCCAGGCCGCCCAGCGTCATCATGTTGAAGCTTTCGCCGAGCATCGCCAGGATCAGGCAGGTCCCGGCGAGCACCGCCGGCAGCATCAGCCCGGTTATCAGCATCAATCTACCCGAGCGCAGAAAGAAGAACAGCACCAGGCCGGCTAGAAACGCGCCGAGCAAAATTGCATCCCGGACCGCGCCCGCCGCACCCACCACCAGTTCGGACTGGTCGTAAAAGGTGCTGATCGTCACGTCAGCCGGAATGTGTTCGCTGGCCAGCCGCGCGTTGATCGCCTTGACGATCGCCACTGTGTCCCCGGTCAGACTTTGGCGAATATTGACGAGCACCGCATCCGTGCCGTTCGAGGTGATGCGTGTCCACTGCGGCTCGGAAGAGGGAGTAATACGGGCGATCTGGCCAAGCGTGACGATACCGGCGTTGCCCGCCGTGCCGGGGGCACTGGTGCCGGCCTTGACCGGAATCGCGGCAACATCGCTGATGTTCTTGAGGCGGTTGTCGACCAGCACGAGATACAACCGGTGCCGGTCCTCGATACGGCCGACCCCGCGCACGCTGTTGGCGGCGCTGAGCGCTTGCGAAACATCGCTCATGGTCAGGCCCAGCGCCTGCAGATGGCCGGGATCCACCTCGACCTGGACCTCGCGCCCGCCGCCGCCGGAAACATCGATCCCGGCGACGCCGGGCACGGTCAGGAGCAGCGGACGCAGCCTGAGGTCGGCGAACTGGCGCAGCGTCTGTGGATCGGCGGATTTCGACGTCAGCGCAAGGCCGATCACCGGAAAGATGGTCGGGTCCGAGCGACGCACGGTGAAGCGCGTCCCGGCAGGAAGGTCGGGCTGCGCGCCCGCCAGGGCGCCTTGCGTCGCCAGCGTGGCGGCCACCATGTCTTCGCCCCAACCAAAGCTCATGGCGACGTCCGCCGTGCCGCGGCTGGTGGTCGAGCGAATCTGGGTGACTCCGGGCACCGAGCGCAGCGCAATCTCGAGCGGCCGAGTGATCTGCGCCTGCATCGCCTGCGGATCGCGCTCGCCGGCATCGATCGAAACGAGGATACGGGGGTAATCGATATGCGGAAACAGCCCGACCGGCAGTCGCCAGGCGGCGATCAGACCGCCCAAGGTCAGCAGCGCCAGCGCGAACCAGGCGGCTTTGTCAAAGCGCGTGATCAGGCCATTCATCGCTTCGCGCCCTGATCGTCGGCTTTGCTGTCGGCGATCGGCCCGGTACGGACTTTCATGCCGTCGTCGAGCGCCGTACCGCCTTGCGTCACGACCTGGTCGCCTATTGCGACCCCCGACGTCACGATCACGCTGTCGCCCGCCTGAGTGCCCGTCGTGATGCTCTGACGATGGGCGACGCCGCCCTTGACGACAAAGACATAGGGCACCCCGCCGTCGTCCTGCACCGCCGCATAGGGAATGACGATGCCATGCTGGCCGACCGGTCGTTGCAGCGTCCCCCGCAATGGCTGGCCAAGCGCCACGTTCGCACTGGCCGGGATGTTGGCGAATACCGCCGCGAGCCGCGTTGCCGGATCCACCACGCGATCGACGCCGCTTACCCGGACCGTGACCGACCCGGACCCGGTCGGCACCGTGATCCGACTGCCAGGGGTGATCGTGCCGGCCAGTGCCGGATCGATCCCGAAGCGAGCGCGCACCGCGCCGCCGGTAGCGATCCGTGCGATCGGCGCGCCCGCTGCGACCAGATCCCCCGGCTTGACCATGATGGCATCGACCACGCCGCCGACCGGCGCCACCATCGCCAGGCCGCCGGCACGCCCGCGCAAACTGGCAAAGGTCGCATCGGCGGCGGCGGCGGCCGCGCGCGCGGTCTCGACTTCGGCGTTGCTGGCCAACCCGTCGCTCTTCAGGCGTTGGGAACGGGCCAGCGCCGCGTCGGCGGCGGCAGCATCGCTGCGCGCCTTTATGGTGTCGAGACCGGACTGCGGGCTGGGACGAAGCCGAACCACCAGCGCTCCGGCATGCACGGCGCTGCCGGCAGGTGCGACGATGGCATCGACGATCGCTTCCGCCGGGGCCGACAGCGTCCGTTCCGAACCTTCTCCCGGCTCGACCGCGCCGTAAAGCGCCACGCTGTCGCTGACGTCGCCCTGGCGCGCCGGCGCCATTTGCACCAGTGCCACGGGATCGGGAACCTTGTCCCCGCCGCTGCCCGAGCAAGCGGCAAGCAAAGTGAATGATGCGCATATCCAGCGGTTGGTCATGAGGTCTGGTTCCAAAGGGCAATGGGGGTGCCGGTGAGCAACTCCAGGGCAATCAACTGCTCGGCAACAGCCTGGCGTGAGGCGCTCAATTGCGCTTCGCGATCACGCAAGGTCTGCTCGGCGAGTGCGGCTGTGGATGCCGCAAGATCACCTCGCGTCGCCGCGCGCCTGGCGCCCGACGCGTAGGTCCGAAGTGCAGGTATCTGGGACTTCAGTTCATCGACGGAGCGCTGGGCTATGGTGATACCTTCGACCGCGACGGCGATGTCGGAACGGGTCTGGGCCAAGCGCGCAACATAGGACGCCTGCAGCGAAGCCCGGGTTGCCGTGGCTATGGCTATGCCCCCCCGGTTCCGGTTCCATAACGGCAGGGTAAAGTTCACCGATGAACCGAGCAGCTTGTTGCCCGTCGTGTCGCGGGTGCTGGTAAAGCCGAGTTGAAGCGTTGGAAACTGATCGAGCACCGCCTTGTGCACGGCAGCCTCCTGCGCATCGTAGCCGGCCCGCAAGGCGGCGAGATCGGTGCGATTTTTCTCGGCGAGGGCAAACAGCCGCATGGCATCGAGACCGGGCGGGGGAGGCGAAGCATCCTGGGCAAGGCGCAGTTCGCTGCCTGGAGGCAGGCCGAGGAGGCGTGCCAATTCCGAGCGGGCGGCCGCCAGGGCGGTTGCGCCGGTGCGCAGCCGATCGGCCGCGTCGAGCGCCGAAAGCCGGTTTGCCTGCACGGGATCGCCGGCGATATCGCCGCGCAACGACGCTCTGAGATTGGCTGCCAGCAGTGCTTTGGCGCTGGCATCGCTGGCCCGCGCCAGTGTCAGCTGTTCTTCGAGCGCTCCGATCCTGACCGCCTGGAGCCGTGCCGCGCCTGCCGTCTGCCATTCCGCCCAGGCCAGGTCGAGCCGCACCTGTTGCGCCTGGGCCCGTCCGGCCGCCGCAATCACCCGGCGTTCGCGCAACTGGGCGATGTCCTGCACCAGTTGGCCGACGATGTTGTCGAGATGATCGGGTCCGCTCAACAGCCGGTCGTAAGACAGGTTCAATGTCGGGTCGGGCAGCAGCCTGGCCGCGAACGCCTGTGCTTCATTTACCCCGGAGGCGGCACGCTGCGCCTTGAGATCGGGATTGGCGAGCACCGCAATGACGGCGATGGCATTGGCATCGAGCGGCTGGGTCAGGTCGATCGAGGTCGGTCGCAACCAGGGCCGGTCCAGATGACTGGCTTCCGCCGACAATACGGCTGCGATCGGCGGAGTCAGCGCCGAGCGGTCGGCCAGCGTGGCAGGCCGATAACTGGCACAACCGGCCAGCGCCAACAGCAGCGCGACAATCGCGATCCGAACGCGAAACGGCGGCAAAATAGGCTGGCGCGAGCCCGGCATTCCAATCCCCTAAAAAGCGTTCGAGCGCCGTCATGACCGAAACCAGATTGGGCCGCCGTTACGCGAAAATTGCTTATTGCCAACTTGCCACGAGCCGGAACGCTCGTCACTCTTTCAGGCGTAGCGTCTTGGTCCGCTCAAATTGCTTCTGCTGAATGATGGAGCCGACACCTGATCGACACGTCACGCTGCCCGCTCCGGAACATGATCGAAAACGACACGCGGGAAGCTCAGCCCCAGAACTTGAGCAGGGCCAGAGCCGTGGTGACCGTCGCGGCGCCACCGATACGGGTTGCGATCTGTGCAAAAGGCATGAGCTGCAACCGCCCGGCTGCCGTCAGCACGGCGACATCGCCGGTGCCGCCCTGGCTCGCTCTGCAGCCGGTCACGATTGCCGCCTCGACCGGATACATGCGCAACCACCGGCCGACCACGAAGCCGGTGCCCATCAGTGCGGCGACGCTCGCGACGATCGTTATCACCATGGCCGGCGTGAAAGCTGCAATCAACTTGTCCCACGGCGTCAACGCGACGCCGATCGCGAACAACAGCGGATAGGTCACCGCGGTCGAGAAGAAGCGATAGTAGGTATAGGCGCCCGATTTGAGCGACGGCGACACGCCGCGCCCGAGATTGAGTGCAACCGCGAGAATCAGCATGGTGATCGGCCCGGGAAACTTGAACAGGGTCTGCCCCAGCAGCCCGACCAGATACAGGCAGACCGCCGTGATTCCGGCCGCCGCCACCTCAGCCGGTCCGACGCTGCGATCGCCGCCCTGATTGAGCAGGCCCAGATCGTCGTGCTCGTCCATTTGCAGCGTGCCGTTGCCGGTCAAATGCGGCCGGGTCTTGGCGAAATGACTGAGTAGTCCCGAAAATACGATCGCGGTCAGACTGGCAAACATCACCGGCGG
>CAZZYX010000139.1:0-7565 GCA_964658485.1 uncultured Acetobacteraceae bacterium
CTTCGTCACCGGCGACGCGGAACGTCAGCCCCAGATCCTGGATCTGGCGAGCGACCTGTTCCCGCATGGTCACGCCATTGCCGGCGTCCGGACCGTCATGGGACAGCGCCGCCAACCCCTCCGCCATCGCCGCCCATTTCGCCGCAACCGGCGCCGGGGCATCGCGGCACAGGTCCGCGCTGGGGCAACTGCCCAGGTAATCCGCCATCCGGTTCAGCTCCGGGGCAGCCATGGTCGCCGGCCCTGCCAGGGTTCAGCCGGCGCGAACGGGACGGCGCAGATCGAGCGAATTCGGAAATTCCCCCAGCGCCTCGGCCGGAGGCATCGCTTGCGGACCGGGGGAATGGCCGTGATCCTGAAAGCGTGCCTTGCGCCGCGATTCGGCTTCATAGCTGTTGACCGGCACGACATCGTACGACCGCCCCCCTGGATGCGCGACGTGATAGACGCAGCCACCCAGCGACCGGCCATTCCAGGTGTCGAGGATGTCGAAGGTCAGTGGCGCATGCGCGGGCATCATCGGATGCAGGCAATTGGCCGGGAACCACGCCTTGTAGCGTACGCCGCCGACGCCTTCGCCACCCCCGCCGGTCGCGGTCATCGGCACGCGGCGGCCATTGCAGGCGATGACGTGGCGGCCCGGCACCAATCCGGTCGCGCGCAGTTGCAACCGCTCGGTCGAGCTGTCGACATAGCGCACGGTGCCGCCGATCGCACCGGTTTCACCCAGCACGTTCCATGGTTCGAGCGCGTGGCTGACTTCGAGCGTGACGCTGCCGCCGGCGACGGTGCCGTGAACGGGAAAGCGGAACTGGCGCTGCGCCTCGAACCATTCGGGATCGAAGTGATAGCCGAAACGGCTGAGATCATCGAGCACGTCGAGGAAATCGGCCCAGACGAAATGTTGCAGCATGAAGCGGTCATGCAGCGCGGTGCCCCAGCGGACCAGATCGCCATCCAGCGGCTGCTGCCAGAACATCGCTGCCAATGCGCGCAGCAGCAGTTGCTGGGCCAGGCTCATCCGGGCGTCTGGTGGCATCTCGAAAGCGCGGAATTCGACGAGGCCGAGCCGGCCGGTCGGGCCATCGGGTGAAAACAGCTTGTCGATGCAGATTTCGGTACGATGAGTATTGCCGGTGACATCGACCAGCAGATTGCGGAACAGGCGGTCGACCACCCACGGCGCCGGTGCTGGTTGACCCTGGGGCCGGTCCGGCGTCGGCACTTGCGACAGCGCGATTTCCAGCTCGTACAGGCTATCGTGGCGGGCTTCGTCGATGCGCGGTGCCTGGCTGGTCGGGCCGATGAACATGCCCGAAAACAGATAGGATAGCGCCGGGTGACGCTGCCAGTAGATGACGAAACTCTTGAGCAGGTCAGGGCGCCGGATGAAGGGCGAATCGAGCAGTGTCGGCCCGCCCAGCACGATGTGATTGCCGCCACCGGTGCCGATCGGCCGGCCATCGACCATGAATTTGTCCGCGGTCAGCCCGATTTCACGCGCGCAGTCGTACAGCGTCTCGGTGATGTTCACCGACTCGCGCCAGCTTGCCGAAGGGTGAATATTGACCTCGATTACACCGGGGTCGGGAGTGATTTTCAGCACCATCAGCCGGGGATCGGGCGGCGGCGGATAGCCCTCGATGCGGATCGGGGTGCCGGTCGCTTCGGCGACGCCTTCGATTGCGGCGATAAGCTCGAGATAATCCTCCAGCGCCTCGACCGGGGGGATGAATACCGATAAATATTCGCCATGCGGCTCGACCGTGATCGCGGTCCGCACCGCGCCCTCGATCCTGATCTGTTCGACCCGCTCCTGCGCGCGGTTGCCGGCGCTGGCGACCGCTTCGGCGCGCTGCGGCTGGCCCTCGGCGTCGTCGGTGGTCAGCGCGTCACGCTGCTGGCTGCCGACCTCGGTCCCCTGCTGGCGGAAATCGCCCAGCGGTTCGCGCGCTTCGGCAGTGTCACGCACGTGGATGAAGGGGTAATCGCTTGGCGGGACATAAGGCAGGGCGCCGAGCGGCAGGCGGTAGCCCAACGCCGAATCCCCCGGAACCGCGCACAATACCCCGCGCCGCACATGCCAGGCTTCACTCTTCCACCGGGTCGATTGTGCCGGCGCGCTGTTCCAGCGTTGCACAGGCAGCACATAGCCGACCGGCGTGGTCAGCCCGCGCTCGAAAGTCCGCATGTAGCGCGCGCGTTCTTCGGGGTCTTCGAGCTTGGGATCGATCGGGCTGGTGTTATCGGGAAGCTGCGCCTCCTTGATGATCCACTCGATGCTGTCCTCATAGACCGGCTGGACGAAATCCTGGTCCAGGCCCAGCTTTTGCGCGGTGTCGTTGAGGAATTGCGCCGCCAGCGCCGGATCGATACTGGTGTTGGGCGTCAGCGCGGTGACTTTCTCGGCGGGCAGTTTTTCGCCGGCGATGAGCGACGCATCGCGCCAGATCGGCACGCCGTCCTTGCGCCAATAAATCGAATAGCCCCAGCGCGGCAGGCTTTCACCGGGATACCATTTGCCCTGGCCATGATGCAGCAGCGATCCCGGCGCGAATTTACCGCGCAACAGCCGGATCAGCTTGTCGGCATAGGCCGCCTTGGTCGGGCCGACCGCAGAGCCGTTCCATTCCGGTGCGTCGTAATCGCCGTTGGCAATGAAAGTCGGCTCGCCGCCCATCGTCAGCCGCACGTCATGCGCGGCGAGATCGGTGTCCACCTTGTCGCCCAGCGCCAGCAGCGCTTCCCAGCGGGTATCGGTGAACGGCTTGGTAATCCGCACCGCTTCGGCCAGGCGGGTCACGCTCATCTCGAAATGGAAATCGACCTCAGCGTATTCGGCATTCCCGCTGACCGGCGCGGCCGAGCGATAATGCGGTGTTGCGGCGAGCGGGATATGGCCTTCGCCGGCAAACAATCCGGAGGTTGCGTCGAGTCCGACCCAACCGGCGCCGGGCAGATAGACCTCGGTCCAGGCGTGCAGGTCGGTGAAATCCGCCTCCGGCCCCTTGGCGCCGTTCAGGGCTTCGATATCGGCCTTCATCTGGATCAGGTAGCCGGAAACGAAGCGCGCGGCGTAACCGAGATGGCGCAGCAGTTGCACCTGCAGCCAGGCGCTGTCGCGGCACGAACCGGTACCGAGCTTCAGCGTATCCTCCGGTCCCTGCACCCCCGCTTCCATCCGGATGACATAGCCGACCCGCCCCATCAGGCGCTGGTTCATGGCCACCAGGAAATCGTTGGTACGTCCGCGAAACGCTGCGAATTCCGCAACCAGCGCGGCGAATTGCGGCCCCTGTGGCTCAGTCTCGAAATAGGCGGACAAGTCTTCGCGCAGGGCATCGTCGTAGACGAACGGCACTTCCTCGGCATACGGATCGACGAAGAAATCGAACGGATTGATTACTGCCATATCGGCGAGGAGATCGACCTCGAACGAGAAATGATCCACCGGATCGGGGAATACGATCCGCGCCTGCCAATTGCCGTGCGGGTCCTGCTGCCAGTTGAGGAAGTGATTGGCGGGGCTGATCTTCAGCGAATAGCTGGGGATGGCGGTACGGCTGTGCGGGGCGGGTCGCAACCGGATCACTTGCGGGCCAAGCCGGATCATGCGGTCGTAGCGATAGCGGGTGAGGTGGTGGAGGCCTGCTGTAATCATGCGCTGGATGTGCGCTAAAAGGTGCTGCGTCGCAATAAGCAACTGTTGGTGGTTAACCGGATCGACGTAGTTTCGTCCCATGTAAACGGGGACGTGCCTCAATATTGCGGCTTGATATTGCACTGCACAACATGCAGTCTGGCAGAGCCTTGGGGAGCGGGGCGGCAGGCAGCTATGTGGCCGGTCCGCCCCTCACTACCTGGAGGCGTATTTGTCCGAAGCGTATGATTTCATTGTCATCGGTAGCGGTCCTTCGGGTCGGCGCGCGGCGATCCAGGCGGCCAAGCTGGGTAAGTCGGTGCTGGTGGTCGAAGGGCGCAAGCGGGTCGGCGGCGTCTCGGTCCACACCGGTACGATCCCATCGAAGACGTTGCGTGAAACGGCGCTGAATCTTTCCGGCTGGCGCGAGCGCGGTTTTTACGGTCGCTCGTACCGGGTCAAGCGCGAGATCGGCAGCGACGACCTCAGCATCCGCCTCGCCAAGACGCTGGAACACGAAGTCGATGTGCTGGAGCATCAGTTCCTGCGCAACGGCGTCCACACCATGTCCGGCTTTGCCCGCTTCCTCGACCCGCACCGGTTGGCGATCACCGCGCCCGACGCCAGCGTGCTGGTGGTCGAAGGGCGGCGCATCCTGATTGCCGTGGGCACGGTGCCGTTCCGGCCCGACAATGTCGATTTCAGCGATCCCGACATCATGGACAGTGACGAGGTGGTGACGTTGCCGCGCCTGCCGCGCAGCCTGACAGTGGTGGGCGCGGGCGTGATCGGCATCGAATATGCTACGGTGTTCAGCGCGCTCGATGTCCAGGTGACGGTGATCGAACCGCGCGCGACGTTCCTGGACTTCATCGATATCGAGATCATCGATGAATTCGTCCACCAATTGCGCGATCGCGGGGTGACTTTCCGGCTTGGCGCGGCGGTCGAATCGGTGACCAAGGATGACAGTGGCCGGGTGGTGACGACGTTGGCTGGCGGCCGTGTCGTACGCACCGAAATGATGCTTTATTGCGCGGGCCGGATGGGGGCGACGTTCGACCTGGGGCTGGAGCAGGCCGGGCTGGCCACCGATAGCCGGGGGCGGCTGACGGTCGATGCCGGAACCTTCCAGACCTCGGTGCCGCACATCTATGCCGCCGGCGACGTCATCGGCTTCCCCAGTCTCGCCTCGACCTCGATGGAGCAGGGTCGGATCGCCGCCTGCCACGCCTTCGACCTGGCGCTGCCGCCCGCGCCGCAATATTTCCCCTATGGCATTTATGCTGTGCCCGAAATTTCCACCGTCGGCATGAGCGAGCAGGAAGTGCGCGACAAGGGCATCAATTACGAATGCGGCATCGCCCGCATGCGCGAAACCTCGCGCGGGCATATCATGGGCCTGGATCAAGGCATGATGAAGATGATCTTTTCCAATAAAACCCGGCGATTGCTCGGGGTGCACATCATCGGCGAAGGCGCGACGGAACTGATCCACATCGGGCAGGCAGTGCTGAACCTGAAAGGTACGATCGATTATTTCATCGAGAATACGTTCAATTATCCGACCTTGGCCGAGGCGTACAAGATCGCGGCACTCGACGCGTGGAACCGGATGCGGGGGTGAGGGCCTAGTCTATAAATCGTCCGGCCAAATTCGCGCGCCATGGACGATGCGCAGAATTCGTACGACATCACCTTCAATGCTATGGTCCATAGCCACTGCCGCGAGTGGATCTTCTGCTTCGATAGTCGAAAATCGCCCGCCGATCATCCAGCGATCGCTGCGCCCAGACCAGCTTCAACGATTATTTCAGGATCGCGGCGCAACGTCCGGCAAACCCGGCCTCGACATCTTCATGCGCGATGTCAGCACAGGGATCATTAAGCGCTTCACGCACCTTAGCGGGAAACCAGGCGTCATAGGTTTTTTGATCTGCGATTAATTCGAAAGGCAACGCACCCTCACGAGCGGTCCGGGTCAAGACTATTCGGACGACATCCGACACAGATAACCCCATGGATTCCAGGACTGCCGAGGCGCAAGCCTTTACGTCCTGGTCGATACGGGTTTGGATCAGGGCATTTGCGGGCATGAGAAATTCCTTTGCTACGACTGTAATGCAGATGCATGACAATGCCAAAGGATCTGGGTCGCTAATCCGGCCAGTTCTCCTCTTGCCAATCACGGGCGGTGTGAATGATGCGCAGGATCGTGACTGCCATGTCGCGATCGGTGAGGGCATAGGCGACAATATAGGGCAGGCTACGCACCGATTTCTCGTAGGTGCCTGCGGTCCGGCCTGGGTGTCCGGTGGCGAAATCTCCCAGCGCATTGCCGGCCTTTTGTAGTGCCACAGCAACTCGTCGCGCGGCTTGCTGGTCATCTGCAGCGATATGTTCGACTTGCGCTCGGATATCCGCCCTTGCCGCATTCGACCACTCAACACGCCTCAACCTTGGCTAGCTCGATTGCGCTCCGCCTCATCGATAATTGCATGAAGTTCAGCCATAACCTCCTCATGCGGCGTTACCCGCCCCGCCGTCATGTCCGCGAGTCCGGCCTGAATGCCTTCGACGATCGACAGTTCACGCTCGACATAGGCTGCGACCGCTTCGGCTGCGAGGAACGAGCGACTGCGGCGCGTGCCTTGGGCAAGGCGGTTGAGTTTGTCGTGAACCTCAACCGGAACTCGAATTGTCATTGTGGCGCTAGTCATGACGGCTCCTGTGCTTGCTTGTGTACAAGCTAACACACATCTGCCCCGCCATCCATAGCAACTTAAGCTCGCGGCGCTTGCCGGCGATAGCTCAACGCCTCCGCCACATGAATGCGCGCGATCGTTTCCACACCGGCCAGATCGGCGACCGTCCGCGCCACCCGCAGCATCCGCGTATAGCCGCGCGCGGACAGGCGCATCGCTTCGGCGGCTTGCAGCAGCAGCTTGCGCCCGGCATCATCGGGGGTGGCGTGGGCTTCGAGCAAATCGCCTTCCAGCTCGGCATTGCTGCGCCGCCCGGTCCCGGCCAGCCGCGCGGTCTGGATCGCGCGTGCGGCGCCAACCCGCGCGGCGACCTCCGCCGAACCTTCACGCGCCGTCGGCAAAGCCATGTCGAGCGCGCTGACCGGATCGACTTCGACGTGAAGATCGATGCGGTCCAGCAACGGCCCCGAGACCTTGCCCTGGTAATCCGCAGCGCAGCGCGGCGCGCGGCTGCAGGCCAGGGCCGCGTCACCAAGATAGCCGCAGCGACAGGGGTTCATTGCCGCGATCAACTGCACCCGCGCCGGGAAAGTGACATGGGCATTGGCCCGCGCCACGCTGACCTCGCCCGTTTCCAGCGGCTGGCGCAAAGAATCCAGCACGGCGCGCTGGAATTCGGGCAATTCATCCAGGAACAGCACGCCCAGATGCGCCATGCTGACTTCGCCCGGCCGGACGCGCAGACCGCCGCCGGTCAGCGCCGCCATCGATGCCGAATGGTGCGGGCTGCGAAATGGCCGGCTGCGGCTGATCCGCCCACCGTCCAGCGTACCGGCGATCGAGGCGATCATCGATACTTCCAGCGCCTCGGCCGAGGTCAGCGGCGGCAATATCCCCGGCAGGCAGCTCGCCAGCAGCGACTTGCCCGCGCCCGGTGGCCCGATCAGCAGCAGGTTATGCCCGCCCGCCGCGGTGATCTCGAGCGCACGCTTGGCGGTCTCCTGGCCCTTTACCTGGCGCAGATCGGGGCCGATCGCGGGTGGTTCAGCCTCGCCCGGAGGCGGTTCGGGCAGCACCTGCGTGCCTTTCAGATGGTTGAGCAAGCTGATCAGGTCGGGCGCGGCCAGCACCGGGACGCCGCTTGCCCAGCGCGCTTCCGCCCCTTGCGCCGCCGGGCAGATCAGTCCCTTGTCGGTGCTGCTGGCATGGATCGCAGCCAG
>CAZZYX010000139.1:7575-7843 GCA_964658485.1 uncultured Acetobacteraceae bacterium
CACGCCGGGCGAGGAGATGATCCGGCCATCCAGCGCCAGTTCGCCAACGGCGATGAAATCGGTCAGTTGCTCGGCATCGGTCACCCCCATCGCCGCCAGCAAGGCCAGCGCGATCGGCAAATCGTAATGCGCGCCTTCCTTGGGCAGGTCGGCGGGGGACAGGTTGACGATGATCCGCTTGGGCGGCAGCGCCAGGCCCATGCTGGCCAGCGTCGCCTGCACCCGCTGGCGGCTTTCGTTGACCGCCTTATCCGGCAGGCCGACCACC
>CAZZYX010000140.1:0-7830 GCA_964658485.1 uncultured Acetobacteraceae bacterium
CTGCCCGATCAAGCCGCCCCACCAGGCGCGGCCCATGCACCACCGCCGCGCCCGCGCCGATTACCGCGACGCTGACCGCACCTGCACAAATGAGGGCTATGCGATTCCCGGCCACGGGTTTCAGGCCTGTCCCGCTTCGGACAGCCGGGCGGGGTGCTCGCCCGTGGCCGCTACCGCATCGGGCTTGCCATTGCGCCGGAACAACACCCGGTCATCGGGACCAAAGCCCTTGTGCCACAATACCCAGCAATACAGGCCCAGGATCGCCGGGATACCCAGGATCAGCTCGGCCCATTCGGGCAGGAAATGCACCGCCAGCCAGCCCGTCACCCCGGCGCTCGCCACCGCCGGCAGCAGCGCCCAGCGCCAGTTGTTGATCGGCTCGTCGAGCAGGCGCGACAGCATCCGCGACTTGATGATCGAGGCGATACCCAGCGCCAGCATCAGCGAAATCGCCGCTGCCGCATCGCGGTACAGTTCGCCCAGCCCCAGCCGCTTGACCAGCAGGACACCGCCGACCGTCAGCAGCGCCTGCAATACGATGGTGCCGACCGACACGATCAGGTTCTGGATGCGGGCGATGTAGATCAGCACCGCCTCGCTGACGACGGCGGTGGCGGCGGCGACTTCGCCCAGCAGCAAGAACGCCAGCGCGCCGGTCCCGCCGACGAAATGCGGGCCGACCAGGCCCATCACACCCCGGCCCGGAATGCCCAATGCCAAGGCGATACCCGCCTGCGCGGCGGTGATCCAGAAGCCGACCTGGCAGACCTGGCGGGCAATTTCGGGATAATTGTGCAGCTTGAGATTACGGGTGACCACCGGCCCCAGGATCGGCTCGAAACTGGTTTTCAGCTTTTGCGGCAGGCTGGCGACCTGTTGGGCGACATAATAGACGCCAACCGCCGCCGGCCCGGTCAACAGCCCGAGGATGGCTATGTCGATCTTGCGCGTACCCCATTCCACCGCGTCGGCGGCAGCCAGCGGCATGGTCGAGATCGCCAGCCGGGCGATCCGCAACGGGTTCGGCGACCATTGCCGGGGCAGGCCATAACTGCGCAGCAACGGCACCAGCGCGGCCAGCGCCGAAGCATAGATCGAGATGATGTAGGCGATCGACAGGCCGCTGACGGAAATTCCGCCGTGGGGGGAAAAATACCAGCAGGCGCCGGCTGCTATCGACAGCGACCACGGCTCGACCACCGAACGCGAACGGACCGTGGTCGCGACATCGTAGCGATAGGCCAGCGCCGCCAAAGCAATATCGGTAAGCGTGGCCGGAAAGATGGCGGTGACCAGCAACCGGTCGATCGCGGTGTAATGCCCGCTGGGAAACATCGGCTCGGGCAGGAAATAGAGCACCGCGCTGACCACCAGCGCAATTCCCAGGCTCAGCACCATGCCATCGGCGATGATATTGGCGGGGTGGCGCTCGTCCTCGGACAGCCGCTGGGCCAGCCCGCGCTTTTGCCCCAGCGTGCACAACTGCCCGGCCAGTTCGATCATCACCATCGCCGATGCAAATCGTCCCAGCGCCTCTGCACCATACAGCCGCCCGGCAATGAACAGGAACGGCAGCCGCGCCGCCAGCCTGAGCAGAAAGCCCAGGAAATTGGTGCGGCCGCCGCGTGCCAGCGCCGCGATGTCGGCATTATCGGCCTGGATGAGGATGGGTCGAACGGGGTCGGACGCGGCGATGTCGCCCGGAACGGTCAAGCTGGCGTACTCGCGCTCGCCCGCGCCGGGACGCCGCTTTCCACGGTCAACGGCCGCGCCAGCAGGTCCGACGCGATGTCGCGTGCCGTCGCCTCGCCGGCCAGCAACCGGGCGACGGCGACCGCGATCGGCATGGCGATGCCGCGCGCCTGCGCCAGCCCGGCCAATACCGGGGCGGTAGCTGCGCCCTCGGCGATGCTGAGCTTGCCCGCCAGCGCGTCGGCGACGGCGACCCCCTGCCCCAACGCCTGGCCCAGCGCGTAATTGCGGCTGGCGGTCGAAGCACAGGTCAGCACGAGGTCACCCAGCCCGCAAAGGCCTGACAGGGTATCGGCCCGCGCACCCAGCGCCTCGCCAAATCGCATCATCTCGGCAAACCCGCGGGCGATCAACGCGGCTCGCGCGTTTTCGCCCAGCCCCAGCCCGTCAACCACGCCGCAGGCGATGGCGAGCACGTTCTTGACCGCTCCGCCGATCTCCGCGCCGATCAGGTCGTCGGAATAATAGGGCCGGAAACTGGGCCGCGCGATGGCACGCGACAGCCGCTGCCACTGCGCCTCGCCGCCCCCGCAGGCCAGCGTGATCGCCGTCGGCAAGCCGGCGGCCACCTCGCCTGCGAACGTTGGCCCCGACAGCACCGCCAGCGCCGCCCCCGGCGCGGCCTGCCGCGCGATATCGACCATCAGCCGGCCGCTGCCCGCCTCGATACCCTTGGCGCAGAGCACGAGATCACGCGCCGCCGCCGGTAGCAAGGCGAGCACACCGGCAAGATGCTGGGCCGGCGTCACCACCAACACCACCGTCAGCCCGGCCAGATCGGCCATCTTGCTGGTCGCGGTAATGCTGTCGGCCAATGCAATTCCGGGCAGATACGGCGTATTGGTGCGGCGGGTATTGATCTCGCCAGCCAATCCGGGCTCGCGCGCCCACAGCATGACCGCGCTGCCGTCGCTGGCCAGCATCGCCGCCAATGCGGTGCCCCAGGCGCCCGCGCCGATGACGCCAACCGTCACGCCTTAACCCCGGCGCCACGTACCGCAACGGCGTCGGGATCGAGCGGCCAGCGCGGACGCGCGGGACAATCGAGCGGATCGCTGTGGCCCAGCGCCAGCCGCTCCATCCCCGCCCAGGCGATCATCGCGGCGTTATCGGTACACAGTGCCAGCGGCGGTGCGACGAACGGCAGATCATGGGTTGCGGCCAGCGCGGCCAGCGCGGTGCGTACCGCGGAGTTCGCCGCCACCCCGCCGGCCACGACCAGCGCAGTGATCGGGGTATTTTCCGCGCGCACCGTTACCAGCGCCCGCCGCGTCCGGTCGATCACGCAATCGATCGCGGCCTGCTGGAAGGCGGCGGCGAGATCGGCATCGCTATAATTGTCACGGGTTTGCGCGTGTTTCGCGCGCATCACCGCGCTTTTCAACCCGGCAAAGGAGAAATGCGGCTCGCTGCTTCCCAGCAACGGACGCGGCAGCGCCACGGCGCGCGAATTGCCTAGCGCCGCCAGCCGTTCCACCGCCGGGCCGCCGGGATAACCCAGCCCCAGGATCTTGGCGGTCTTGTCGAACGCCTCGCCCAGCGCGTCGTCGATCGTCGTCGCCAGCCGGCGATAACGGCCCACCCCGGCGACCAGCAGCAATTGGCAATGCCCGCCCGACACGAGCAGCAGCAGATAGGGATAGTCCAGCCCGGCATCGGCCAGGCGCGGCGACAGCGCGTGCCCTTCCAGGTGATTGATCGCCAGCAACGGCTTGTCCGCCGCCATCGCCAGCGCCTTGGCGGTGACCAGCCCGACCATCACCCCGCCGATCAACCCCGGCCCGGCGGTCGCGGCAACGGCATCGACATCGGCCAGCACCATCCCGGCGTCGGCCAGCGTCGCCGCGATCAACGGAGCCAGCCGCTCGGCATGCGCGCGCGCGGCGATTTCCGGCACCACGCCCCCATAGGGGCGGTGGTCATCGTCCTGCGAGGCAATATGTTGCGCAAGGATCGTCCGGTCGTAGCGCACCAGCGCAGCCGCAGTCTCGTCACACGACGATTCGATCCCGAGAACTATCACGATCTTTGGCACGATCTTGCAAACATCCTGTGCTTTCCCTTAAAGCCAATCCCGCCTAGCACAAGCCGCCATGCCCGCCGATCGTTCCCCTCACCCTCTTGGAGTGCGCCTTGGCACCCGACGCTCGCCGCTGGCGTTGGTGCAGGCTGGAGAAGCGCGGGACCGGCTGCTGGCTGCGCACCCTGGGCTGACCATCGAAATAATCCCGGTAACCGCCAGCGGCGACAAGATCCTCGATCGCCCGCTGGCCGAGGTCGGCGGCAAGGCGCTGTGGACCAAGGAACTCGATCAATGGCTGCTCGATGGCGAGATCGATCTGGCCGTCCATTCGGCGAAGGACGTCGAAACGATCCGACCCGCCGGGATCACTATTGCCGCCATCTTGCCGCGCGAGGATGTCCGCGATGCGCTGGTCGGCGCGAACAGCATCGCCGCGCTGGCGCCGGGCGCGCGGATCGGCACCAGCGCCCCGCGTCGTGCCGCGCAATTGCTGCACGCCCGGCCGGACTGCCTGATCGTACCCATTCGCGGCAATGTCGCGACCCGGCTGGCCAAGCTGGCGGCGGGCGAGGCCGATGCCACGTTACTGGCGATGGCCGGTCTTAAACGGCTGGGCCAGGCCGATGTCGGGACACCGCTCGCTGCCGCGACGTGGCTGCCCGCACCGGGCCAGGGCGCCATCGCCGTCGAATGCCGGACCGGCGATGCTCGCACGCGCGCGCTGCTCGCAGCCATCGACCACGCCCCGAGCCGCGCCACGCTGATGGCCGAACGCGCGCTGCTGGCGGGGCTGGGCGGCAACTGCCACAGTGCGATAGCGGTACTGACGAGTTACGACGGCGATGAACTGGTGCTTCGCGCCGAATTGTTCAGCCCCGACGGCACCGCGCGCGTCACCGACGAGGTACGATTCGCGCCCGGCGACACCGAGGCACCCTCGCGCCTGGCGGCGGCGCTGCTGGCACGGGCCCCCGCCGCCATCGCGGCGCATTTTGCCGGGCCCGATCATGCCTTGCTCATGCCGGGGCCGGGGTGACCTTGCTGGTCATCCTCCGGCCGGAACCCGGCAGCCAGGCGACGTTGACTGCCGCCCGCGCGCGCGCGCTCGACGCGTGGAGCTTTCCGCTATTCGCGGTACAGCCGGTCAGCTGGGTCGTTCCCGAGCCCGAGACTTTCGACGCGCTGCTGATCGGCAGCGTCAATGCGCTGCGGCACGGCGGCGCGGGTTTGCGCCAATACCGGGACAAGCCTAGCTATGCCGTGGGCGCCACCACCGCGCTGGCTGCGGCGGCGGCTGGACTGACGGTGGTGGCAACCGGCAACGGCGGCATGCAGCCGCTGTTTGCCCGGCTCGCGCCGCAGCATCGCCACCTGTTGCGCCTGTCGGGCCGGGCGCGGGTGGCGTTGTCGCCGCCGCCGGGTGTTACCGTGATCGAACGCGTGGTCTATGACAGCGCCCCCCTGCCGATGCCGACAGACCTGGCCCGGCTGCTGGCGACGCAGGCGCTGGCCGGAGCGGTAGTGCTGCTCCATTCGGCCGAGGCGGCGCGCCACTTCGCCGCCGAATGCGACCGCTTGCAGGTGGCGCGGGCGCGATTGCGGCTGGCGGCGCTGGGTCCGCGCATTGCCGCGGCGGCGGGCGCTGGCTGGATGGCGGTTGCCAGTGCCGGGACACCGGACGATGCGGCGCTGCTGGCACTCGCTGAACAAATGTGTCAGGTTTCCATCCTGCCTGAACCGGGACGCTAAGCGAATATGCCTGAAGACCTGCCCGAGTCCAGTTTACCGCGTCCGGTGGTGACGCGCGGACACACGGTCTGGATTGCCGCCCTCTTCGCATTCGTGCTGGGAGCGGGCGCGGCGGGCTGGCTGGGGTGGCGCAGTGGCGCGGATTTTGGCCGTCTGGTCGTGCTCTCCAATGGCACCCTCCGTTTCGACCGCGACCCCGGCGCCCGCCTGCCTGCCTCGTCCCCCTTGCCCAGCGCGCCAGGCAACGCCGCGCCAAATCAATCGGCCCTGGCCGACCGGGTTGCCGGGTTGGAGCAGCGGCTCGACCGGCTCGACTTGCGGGTCGAGGCGGCGTCGGGCAATGCCGCCAGGGCCGAGGCGCTGCTGGTCGCCTTTGCCGTCCGGCGGGTGGTCGAGCGTGGGGCGCCGCTGGGCTATCTGGCGGACCAGTTGAAGCTGCGCTTTGCCGACGCCCAGCCCAATGCGGTGGCCACGATCATCAACGAGACCAGGGACATGGTGCCGCTGGACCAGTTGGCCGCCCGGCTGGCGGCGATGGCGCCGCAATTGACCGCGACCGGCCAGCAGAGTGTGTGGCGCCGGGTGACGCGGGAACTGCGCGAGATGCTGGTTATCCGCAGCGACCGGCCGGCACGGTCCGATGCCGAGGCCCGCTTCGACGAGGCGCGCCGGGCGCTGAGCGCAGGCCGCATCGACGAGGCTATCGCCGATGTCCAACACCTGTCTACCAGCAGCGATGCAGCCAATTGGAGCGCCGCCGCGCGCCATTATCGCAACGTCGAACGCGCCCTCGACCTGATCGATACCACCGCCCTGCTGGAACCGCATCAGTTGCATAACGCGGCGGGATACCCGGTCGCCAACATGGTCCAATAAAGCCTAACCCTGCAACAACGCGGGCAGTTTCCCGCTCATCCCTCGCGCCTCGGTCATGAACATGGTCTTCAGCGTCGGCATCCGCTGGATCGCACCCATGCCGAGCCGCCGCACCGCCGATGGCAGGCGACCCGGCACCCCGAACAGCCGGACGATGCCGTCCATCACCGTCATCACGGTAAAGATATCGAGCGCGCGCCAGCGCTCGTAGCGCGCCAGCAATTGCGCATCGCCCGGCTCCAGCCCCAGCCGCATCCCTTCGCCCAACACCTCCACCAGCGCGCCGACGTCGCGCAGGCCCAGGTTCAGTCCCTGCCCGGCGATCGGGTGCATGCCATGCGCAGCATCGCCGACCAGCGCCAGGCGTGGTCCGGTCAGCCGCGTCGCGTTCTGGAAACTCAGTGGCCAGGACATGCGCGGTGCGCTCAACTCGATCTCGCCGAACAACCCTGCCATCCGCCGCGCGACCTCGACCACGAACGCGGCATCGGACAGCCCCAGCACGCCGTTCGCGTCGCGCTCGGCCACGGTCCACACCAGCGCGCTGCGATGGCGGCCCTGGGCGTCGTCGATCAGCGGCAATAGCGCGAACGGGCCATCGGGATAGAAAATTTCCCACGCGGTATTGCCGTGCGGCAGCGTGTGCGTCAGCCCGGCGACGATGGCGCGGTGGCGATAATCCCAGGCGACCAGCGCGATATCTCCCTCCTCCCGGGTGGGCGAGCGACGACCTTCTGCTCCGACCAGCAGGCTGCCAGCCAAGATCCGGCCATCGTCCAGTGTCACCGTCACGCCGTGGCCATGGCGATCGCGCTGCACCGGTTCCACCCCGGTGTGCCAGGCAATCGCCGGCTCGCCGCGCACGGCATCATGCAGCGCAAGGCGGATATCGCGATTGGCGAACATCCGTCCCAGCGAGCCGTCATCCTGCGCCGGACGAAAATCGATACGGCCCGGCTTCATCCCGTCGGTGACCGCGATCGCCTCGATCGGGCAGCCCAGCGGTGCCAATGCCGACGCCAGGCCGATGTTGGTGAACAAATTCCAGCTGGCGGTGGAAATCGCCGAAGCCCGGCCATCGGCCCCGTCAGCGGTAAGATCGGCAGCGTCGGCACGCTCGACGACATGGCTGGTGATCCCGGTCCGCGCCGCCGCCAGCGCCAGTGTCATGCCGACCAGGCCGCCCCCCAGGATGACAAGATCGCGACGGTCGGTAGCGGGGATTATGGTGGCAGACGGGGCGTTCATGACGAGGTTCCTTCCGTTGCAGCGCTATCTCGGCGAACGAGCATTGTCGAGATGTTGCGCGGTTGCTTCGGGATGCTACAGGCAAGAGCCGGCGCCGATCATGGCCGCCATGTCGGGAGAATGCGGTTCATGCCATGCTATCGGCGAGTCGTGGCGGTACTCGGGCAGGTGCTGGCGCT
>CAZZYX010000141.1:0-7788 GCA_964658485.1 uncultured Acetobacteraceae bacterium
CGTTCCGCGTCGCCGGTGACGAAGAGGAACGAGCGTGGCCGCTCAGCCCGATGCCGTTGATCATCGGCGCCGACGAATGGGCGAAGGTCGAGGCCGGGCTGATCCAGCGCGCAACGCTGCTCGAAACCCTGGCCGCGGACATCTATGGCCCGCAGTCGCTGGTCCTCGACGGTCGCCTGCCCGCGGCGGTGATCGCCGGCAGCCGCTATTTTGCGCGCAAGATGGTCGGGCTGAAACCGCAGGGCAGCGATTATCTCCAGATTTGCGCCTTCGATCTCGCGCGCGGGCCGGACGGACAGTGGCGCGTGTTGGCGGATCGGCTGCGGCTGGCGACCGGGATCGGCTATGCACTGGAAAACCGGCTGGCGCTGACGCGCAGCACCGGATCGCTGTTGAGCACGATCAATACTCGCCGCATCGCCGGTTTCTTTGCCGCGCTGCGCGGCGGGATCGCCCGCAATTGCCCGCGCGAGCGTCCGCGCATCGCCCTGCTGACGCCGGGCCGGTTCAACCAATCCTATCCCGAACAGGCGCATCTGGCGCGGTATCTCGGGCTGCCGCTCGTCGAGGGCCGCGACCTGATCGTAGCGAACGAGCGGCTGTATGTACGCACCATCGCCGGGCCACGCCGCATCGATGCGCTGTGGCGCTGGATCGATACCAATGCGCTGGACCCGTTGAGCTTCGATTCTCGCTCGGCCATCGGCGTCCCCGACCTGTTCGAGGCGTGGGCGCATGGCGGGCTGGAAATGGCGAATTGGCCCGGCGTGGAAGTGCTGGAATCCCGCGCTTTCGCCGCATTCATGCCACGTCTGTGCCAGGCGCTGCTAGGCGAAAGCCTGCTGCTGCCCAATGTCGCGACGTGGTGGTGTGGCCAGCCCGGTGAAGCCGCGCAAGTGCTGGCCCGGCTCGATGAATTGGTGGTCGGGCCGGCATTCGGCCAGGAAGTCGAGGTTCTCCCCGACGGCGCCATGCAGTCGGGCGCGGCCTTGTCAGGCGCGCAGCGCGCCGCTCTGGCCGAAGCGATCAAGCGCCGCCCCATGGATTATTGCGGACAGGAAATCGTTCATCTTTCGACATCGCCGGTGCTGATAGATGCCGCCAAAAATAATTGGCGGCTGGCGGCGCGACCGTTCACGCTGCGCGCATTCGTGGCGCGCGACGGCAATGGCCAATGGACAGTGATGCCCGGCGGCTTCGCGCGGCTGTCGTCGTCGGGCGAGCTGCTCACCTCGCTGATGGGCGAAGGCGATCTGTCCGCCGATGTCTGCATCGTCGATGATAGCGCCGCGACCGATCCGCAAAGCGCCATCCCCGGGAGCAATCTCGGCCCCAACCTTGGGCCCAATCTTGGAACTGCTCCGGCAGTGCGCCGGGGCGGCGGCATTCTGGCGAGCCAGGCCGCCGACAACCTCTATTGGTTCGGTCGCTACTGCGAGCGCGCAGAAGCGACCCTGCGCATCTTGCGCAGCATCCTGGGCAGCTCGATCGAGGCTGACGCGGGGGCCGCGCGCGATGCCCACTTGCGCCGTTTCCTGGCGCAACTGCTGGAAAAATGGGGCGCGATCCCCGATGACGACGTCGATGGCACGCTGAACCAGATCTGCAGCGATGCACTGGGGGAACATGATCTGCCGGGCGGCGTCGCTACATTGATCCGCAACATGCAGCGCGTGGGGCTCAGCCTGCGCGACCGACTGGCGCGCGATTTCTGGCGGATCGCCCGCCGTGCGCCGCCGCATTTCGACGCCGACGCGCCCGATACCGTCCGCGACGCGATCAAGGAATTGCTGGAACGGTTCGGGACGCTGTCCGGGCTGATCGCCGAGAACATGGTCCGCGACGATGCCTTTCGCTTCCTGGAAATGGGCCGCAGGATCGAACGCTCGCTGTTGACTTGCCGCATCGTCGAACATCTGGAACAATCGCCGGATGGGTCCGACGGGCTGAGCCTGCTGCTCGACCTGTGCGACAGCCAGATCATCTATCGCTCACGCTATCTGAGCGGCACGATGCGCGATCCGGTCTATGACCTGGTGCTGCTCGATCCCGACAATCCGCGCTCGCTGATCTTTCAACTGCAGGAACTACACCGCCATATCGCCGCGCTGCCGACGCTGGTGGACGACGGCATGCCCGAAACGCCCCTGCGACAGATACGCGGGCTGCTGGCGCCGCTCGAAGGGCTGACCATCGACGGCCTCGACAATGCCGCACTGGCGCAGGTCGAGGCCCAGCTGGGGGACCTTTCCGAAGGGGTCTCGATGCGCTATTTCCTGCCGATGGAACGCCTGGACAGCCAGTTATCGGGTAATCTGCTGGGATGATCTACCGCATCCGCAATCTGACCGAAATCGCTTACGTGCCGGCGGTCAGCCTGGCTCGGTTCAACCTGCGACTGCGCCCGGCAGACTGGCCGAACCAGCGGCTGTTAAGCTATACTGCCACGATCGATCCGCACCCCTCGGCGATCCGCGAGGAACAGGGCCCCTATGTCGTCAATACCAGCCGGCTGGTACTGGACGGCGCGATCCCGGCCCTGCGCATCGAAATCAACATGACGGCCGAGGTGCTGGCGCCGCTGGTCGATCCCGATGGCGTGAAGTCACCCATCATCGCCGCGATCCGCGAGGCGGCGCTGGGGCATTGCGAATTACACGCCAGCAGTCCGTGTTCGTACCTGTTCGCCTCGCCGATCGCCGCCCCGGCCGAGGAGATATCGGCATGGGCGCGGCCGCTGCTGCCGGACGGCATATCCGTAATCGCCGGCGGCAAGGCGTTGATGGCAGCCATCTACACCGGCTTTCGCTATGAATCCGGCGCCACCAACAGTTATACCCCGCCGCTGGCGGCGTTCCGCGCGCGCCACGGGGTATGCCAGGATTTCGCCCATATCATGATCATCGCCGCCCGGGCGCAGGGCATTCCGGCAGCCTATGTCAGCGGCTACCTGCGCACCCTGCCGCCGCCGGGCAAGGCGCGGCTGGTCGGCGCCGACGCGATGCATGCCTGGGTAAACCTGTGGTGCGGCGCCGAACTGGGTTGGATCGGATTCGACCCGACGAACAATATCATCGTCCGCAGCGATCATATCTTTACCGCGATGGGCCGGGATTATGCCGATGTCGCGCCACTGGACGGCGTGTTTCGCGGCGGCGGCACTCAAAAGATGAAGGTGTCCGTGGATGTCGCGCCTGCGGAAGAAAGCATATTGGCGGCAAATTGAGGCGTCTTTGCAAGCCGCGCGGCAAATTGTAAAAACAAAATACGCGGAGAAAATCGCCATGTCCGAGCAGATTTCCTGCGTTCGTAAGTACTCCGACGGATCGATAGACCGATTGCATTATTTGGCGTAGCTATTGGAGGGGGGGGAGAGATCATGCCCTGTAATTATCGATCCGAGACAAGTGCGACGCTGCGCAAAAGCCTGGAACGCCCGCAGGCATGGATGCGACTATGGGCGTTAAACAATAATGAATGGGCCAGAAGCGATCGCCGCGATGACTGGCGCGCCGATGCCGTGACCCAGTTCAAGCGCCAGGACAGCGACATACCGCTCTATCGAATAGACCCGGAATTATGCGAAGCCTTGTGCGACGAGCTGGATGCGCAAGCTGCCCGGATCATGCAACTGGAAGCCCAGGTCGCCCGGTTAGCCGTATTCGATAGCCGGTCCGCACATGGTCAAATGAAACCGTCGATTTAAAAGAGGATCGCCAGGTTGCGATCGCTGCGCGCAATTTCGGCGTCGTTCACTTGACCGCGCTGGGCGAGGCCAATACTCGGCGCAGCCATGCATGATATAAAATTTATTCGCGAAAATCGGGATGGTTTCGATGCCGGGTTGCAGCGTCGTGCCCTGCAGCCGGCAGCGAACGCCATCCTGGCGCTCGATGCGGAACGCCGGGCCGTGGCGACGCGGATGCAGGAAGTACAGAATCGCCGTAACGAAGCATCCAAGGCGATCGGCGCGGCCAAGGCCCGCAAGGCCGACGACGAAGCCGCCGCGCTGATGGCCGAGGTGACCGGGTTGAAGCAGACTCTCCCCGGTCTGGAAACCGCGGAAAAAGCGTTGACCGCTCGGCTTCATGACGAACTGGCGCGGTTTCCCAACCTGCCCGACCGCGATGTGCCCGATGGCATTGATGAGGCGGACAATGTGGAAGTGTCGCGCTGGGGTGTCCCGCGCCTATTCGATTTTCCGGCCCGCGAGCATGCCGATATCGGTCCGGCGCTGGGACTGGATTTCGAGACCGGCGCGGCGATCTCGGGGGCACGCTTTACCTTTTTGCGCGGCCGGATGGCCCGCCTGCAACGCGCGCTCGGGCAGTTCATGCTCGACCGCCAGACTATCGACAACGGCTATGTCGAATGCGCGCCGCCGCTGCTGGTCAAGGACGAGGCGGCGTTCGGCACCGGACAATTGCCCAAGTTCAGCGAAGACCTGTTTCGTACCACCGACGGGCGCTGGCTGATCCCCACCGCCGAGGTTTCACTGACGAATTCGGTGCGCGAACAAATTTTGGCGGCCAGCGTATTGCCCTTGCGGATGGCCGCCCTGACCCCCTGTTTTCGTTCGGAAGCCGGCGCCGCAGGCCGGGACACACGCGGTTACATCCGCCAGCACCAGTTCGAGAAGGTCGAACTGGTCTCGATTTGCCGGCCCGAGGACTCCGCCGGCGAGCACGAGCGCATGACCGGCAATGCCGAAGCGATCCTGCAGGCGCTGGACCTGCCCTATCGCCGGATGCTGCTATGCACCGGCGACATGGGCTTCACCGCGTGCAAGACCTACGATCTGGAGGTCTGGCTGCCCGGGCAAGGCGCCTATCGCGAAATTTCGTCCGTTTCCGACTGCGGCGCATTCCAGGCGCGGCGGATGAACACGCGGTATCGGCCCGAGGCAACGCCGGACCGGCCCAAACCGACGCCCGAATTCGTCCATACCCTCAATGGCTCTGGGCTGGCGGTAGGTCGCACGCTGGTTGCGGTGCTGGAAAATTACCAGCAGGCCGATGGCTCGGTAATCGTGCCGGATGTGCTGCGGTCCTATACCGGCGGGCTGGAAGTACTGGTTCCGGCATTTTAGAGCGGCGAGTGGCCGGTTCGCGCTCACGCCACCAGCCGCAAATTCGCGCCTATCCGCTTTGCGCTCAGCGCGACGTGCCGCACCCCCGCTAGTGTCCCGATCAGATCGGCCAGCTCGCCGTCCAGCACGAAATCCCGGCCCAGCAGCACTCGCACCGATTGGCCGGGTCCGGCGTTCAGATTGGCAATCACCTCGCCCCGACCGGGCGCGCCGGGGGTCAGCAGGAGCGCCAGTTCGGCAAAGGCTTCGGCGGATACCACTTCCAGTTCCAGCACCATCCGCGCGGCGCTTCTGACCTCGGCCAGTGGCTGCCCGCCGCGCACCGTTACGCGCGGCGGTTCGTCGGCGCTGGGCGCGTCCAGTTCGACGGTCAGCAACAGGCAAGTCCCCGCAGCGGCCCATTTCAGCATTGGCTCGACCAGCGCTTCCTCGAAGCAGCTTGCCGAAAACTGGCCGGACGCGTCCGACAGTTCGGCGATGACGAAATCCTTGCCGCGCTTGGTCTTGCGGCGCTGGACCCCTTCGACCATCGCCGCGATCACCGCCATTTCGCGGCGTCCTCCGCTGCCGGCCGACACGCCCGAGGTCATCAGGCTGGAATAGCTGCGCGCGCCGTTGGCCTTGGCCACAGCGCGGTATTGCTCGACCGGATGCGAGGCGAAATAAAAGCCGAAGTTCTCGCGTTCCTTCGCCATCTGCTCGGTCCGCGACCATGCCGGGGCATCGACCAGCCGCAGCGCGGGGGCGGCATGATCGTCGCCGCCGAACAAGCCATGCTGACCGCTGATGCGGGTCCGCTCAGCCTCGTCGGTTACCGCCAGCAGCATGTCGGCGTTTGCCAGCACCTTGGCGCGATTGGGTTCCAGGCTGTCGAATGCCCCCGCTGCCGCCAGCCCCTCCAGCGCCCGGCGGTTGAGCGCGCCAGTGGGTATCCGTTTGAACAAATCCTCCAGGCTGGTGAAATGCCCGTTCGCCTCGCGCTCGGCGACCACGCCTGCCATCGCTTTTTCGCCGACATTGCGGATGCCGGCCAGCGCATAGCGCACCGCATAGCCCTCATCGGTCTGCTCGACGGTGAATTCGGCTTCGGAAAAGTTGAGGTCGGGACCAGCCAGCGCCACCCCCCGGCGCCGCATGTCATCGACGAAAATAGTCAATTTTTCAGACTGATGCATGTCGAAGCACATCGATGCTGCGAAAAATTCATGAGGGTAATGGGTTTTCAGCCAAGCGGTATGATACGCAAGCAGGGCGTAGGCGGCCGCGTGGCTCTTGTTGAAGCCATAGCCCGCGAATTTGTCGATCAGGTCGAACAACTCGTTGGCCTTGCCCCTTTCGATGCCCGATATCTCCAGGCAACCTTCAACGAAACGCTGGCGTTGCGCGTCCATCTCGGCCTGCACCTTTTTGCCCATCGCCCGGCGCAACAGATCGGCATCGCCCAGTGAATAGCCGGCGAGGATTTGCGCGGCCTGCATCACCTGTTCCTGATAGACGAACACGCCATATGTTTCGGAGAGTATGACGGAAAGCTTTTCGTGCGGAAACACAATGGCTTCAAGGCCATTCTTGCGCCGCCCGAACAACGGAATATTATCCATCGGACCGGGCCGGTACAACGACACCAGCGCGATGATGTCGCCAAAATTGGTCGGTTTGACGGCCGCCAGCGTCCGGCGCATGCCTTCCGATTCAAGCTGGAACACGCCGACCGTTTCGCCCGTTTGCAGCATGGTATAGACCTCGGCATCGTCCCACGGCAGCGTGTCGAGATCGATGGAAATCCCGCGCCGAGCCATCAGATCCAGCGCCTTGCGCAACACCGACAGCGTTTTCAGCCCAAGGAAATCGAATTTTATCAGCCCGGTATCCTCGACATATTTCATGTCGAATTGCGTCACCGGCATGTCCGAACGCGGATCGCGATACAGCGGCACCAATTGCGCCAACGGACGGTCGCCGATCACGACGCCGGCGGCATGAGTGGAACTGTTGCGCGGCAGTCCCTCCAGCTGCATCGCCAGATCGATCAGCCGCTTGACCTCGGGACTGGTGTCATACTCGCGCCGCAACTCGGCGACGCCGTTCAATGCGCGCGGCAGCGACCACGGATCGGTCGGATGGTTGGGAATCAGCTTGGTCAGCCGGTCGACCTGGCCATAGCTCATCTGCAGGATGCGCCCGGTATCGCGCAGCACCGCGCGGGCCTTCAACCTGCCGAAGGTGATGATCTGGGCGACGTGATCGCGGCCATACTTGGTCTGGACATAGCGGATCACCTCGCCACGCCGGGTTTCGCAGAAATCGATGTCGAAATCCGGCATCGACACGCGTTCCGGGTTGAGGAAACGCTCGAACAGCAGGCCCAGCCGCATCGGATCGAGGTCGGTAATGGTCAGCGCATAGGCGACGAGCGCGTCGCTATAGCCCGACAGCATCGCGCCATGGCCCCCGGCCGCGATGACGACGAACTGCCGTCCGCTCTTCGGCGACCAGTAGGTCGCGGGCGAGGCATTACCGCCGGCGGGCAGGCGGCCCTTCCACACCTCGCGGCCCGTCGTCACGTCATAGGCGCGGAAGGCATGTTCCTGCGTCGCGCCGATGAAGACCAGTCCGCTCGCCGTCGCCACCGAGCCGCCGATGTTCGGATCGCCCATCGGGATCGGCAGAAAGGTCGGCAGCGCGAGCGGTCCGCTGTC
>CAZZYX010000142.1:0-7718 GCA_964658485.1 uncultured Acetobacteraceae bacterium
GGAGCCGGAGTCCGGTGCCAGGCTCAGGGGCATCCAGGATATCGCCGCGCAACTCGGTATCAGCCACCGCACCCTGCGTTTCTACGAGGACCAGGGGCTGATCGAGCCGGCTCGGGTCGGTAACACCCGTATCTATGCGCGGCGGGAAGTGGCTCGGATGCAATTGATCCTGCGTGGCAAGCGGCTTGGCTTTTCGATCCGTGAGATCAAGGAATTCCTCGACCTCTACGATGCCGATCCCACGCACGCCGAGCAAATGCGGCTGTTGATCAACCGCGTCCGACAGCGGATCGGGTTGCTGGAAAAACAGCGCGAGGAAATCGAAAAGACCTTGCGGGAATTGCGCCAGATGGAAGCGCAAACCCTGGAGAAGCTGGGGTAAGATCAACCATCATCCATTCGGCACTTTACTGAAGCCACGTCCCATCCTGACCGGCTGCTTCGGCGCATTGAAAATCGCCCCGGCCGCGACATTGTTGCCGTGCATGACCAGGATGACCGTATCCCCCGCCTCGATGATGAAATGCTTGCCCGGCCGCGCAAAGACCTGGGCGCCCGGCCGTTCGATCTGGACGATGAAGAACCCGCCGTTGCCCCGGCGTTCCGCCTCGGCCACGGTGGCCCCGGTCAGCGCGCTGTGCTGCGGCACCGTCAGCGATTCCAGCCCAAGGCCCACTTCATGCAGGCCGCGCTTGAGGTCGCGCATGTCGGCAGATACTTCAAGCAATTGCGCGGTCGACGGATAGAGGATCATCTCGGCGATCCGTTCCGCACCGATATGCATCGGCAGCACCACCTTGTCGGCGCCGGCATGAATCAGCTTGCGTTCGGTAGAGGGGATTTCGCCCCGCGCGATGATCTCCAACCCCGGATTGAGGCTGCGCGCCGATAGCGTGATGAAGACATTGGTGGCATCGTTCGGCAGCACCGTCGCCAACACCCGCGCGCGATCTATTCCAGCAGCCAGCAGCGCCGATTCATCGGTGGCATCGGCGGTCAGGCAGGCGAAGCCCGAGGCTTGCGCCATGGCGAACTTGGTCGGATCGCGCTCGACGATGACGAAGGCCTCGCGCGCCACGTTCAATTCATGCGCAAGCTGCTGGCCGATCCGACCATAACCGCAGATGATGATGTGGTTCGACAGCTTTGCAATCTGCTCGTTCATGCGATCTACCCCCAGCAGGCGACGAAGCTGCATATGTGCGAGAAACTGGACCAGCGCGCCAGTCAGGACGATCATGCCGGTGCAACCCAGTAGGATCGTAGCCATCGTCAGTCCCCGCAGCCAGGGCGTGTCGATTGGATGAACCTCGTTGAAGCCCACCGAAAATACGGTCAGCATCACCATGTAGGCGGCGTCGCCCAGGCTCCAGCCGGACGCCACGAAGCCGATCACCGCCAGCAGGTAGATCGTGCAGACGAAGGCCGCCGCCCGGATCAGGCCCTGCAACGGCGACCCCACCACCGCCCCCGCCGCGTTCCCGGCCTTGTCCCAGTCGTGTGGCGTAGCCGGTTCCCTGTCGAGCTTGTTGCATTTGCGACGATGTCGGGGATTGCTGCGTATGTAAATGGTCCCGACATCTGCTATCCGCAAAGCCAACTCATCAGGAGGAATTCGGCATGCGTTATGACATCTCCGGCACCACCATGCAGACCGTATCGATCGATCTGGCACCGGGCGAATCGCTGTATAGCCAGACCGCGACGATGGCGTGGATGTCCGATAACATCGCCATGAACACCCATACCGGCGGCGGCCTGTTCGCCGGGCTGAAGCGCGCGTTCTCGGGCGGCGGGCTGTTCATCACCGAATTCACCGCGCAGGGCACCGGCCATGTCGCCTTTGCCCCGCGCTTTCCGGGGCAGATCGTGCCGGTCGAACTGGAAGCAGGCCAGTCGATGATCTGCCGCAAGGAAACCTTCCTCTGCGCCGAAATGTCGGTTCATCTCGATATATTCTTCCAGCAGCGGCTGGGCGCGGGCTTCTTCGCCGGCGAAGGCTTCATCATGCAGAAGGTCACCGGGCCGGGAACGGTGTTCCTCGACCTGTCGGGCGAGGTGGTTGAAAAAACCCTGGCGCCGGGCGAGCGCCTGCTGGTCCATGCCGGGCATATCGGCATGCAGGATCCCAGCATCGCGATCGATATCCAGATGCTGCGCGGCTTTCGCAACATCCTGTTCGGCGGCGAGGGCCTGTTTTTGGCGACGCTGACCGGGCCGGGGCGCATCTGGCTGCAATCCATGCCGATCATCAACCTGGCGGAAGAAGTCGCCCGCTATCTGCCGCAACCGCGCGGGGAAGGCGGCGGCATGCTGGGCATGGGTGTCGGCGGCGCGGCAGTCGGCGGGATATTGGGCAGCCTGCTGGGCGACAATTGAGCATGACGCCGGAGTTTTTCGCCGGCGAGGGCGGAGCGCGACTGGCCGTGCATCGGCTGGGAGCCGGGCGCCCGGTGTTGCTGCTGCACGGTCTGTTCTCCAGCGCGGAGGTCAACTGGATCAAGTTCGGCACCGCCGCACAACTGGCGGCAGCCGGCTTCGAGGCGATCATGCCCGATCTGCGCGCTCACGGCCACAGCGCCGCGCCGCACGATCCCGCAGCATACCCGGCGGACGTGCTGGTCAAGGACGCGGTGGCGTTGGTGAGCGAACTGGGGCTGGAAGATTACGATCTCGGCGGCTTTTCGCTCGGCGCGCGAACCGCCGTTGGCGCAGTCCTGGCCGGCCTGACCCCGCGCCGCCTGATGCTGGGCGGGATGGGCCTGGAAGGTCTTGCCGGATGGGCGCGGCGCAGCGCGCACTTCGTGGACGCAATCGACCGTTTCGGGACCATCGCGCGCGGTGAACCCGCTTATTTCGCGCAGGCATTCATGAAGACCATGAACATCGACCGCGCCGCCGCGCGGCTGCTGCTGCAATCGGTGGACGATACGCCGGCCGTGGCGCTGGCAGCCATTGCCATGCCGACACTGGTCGTGTGCGGAAAAGATGACCAGGATAACGGGTCCGCCCCCGCCTTGGCCGCAGCGTTGCCCCATGCGCGCTACGAAGAGGTGCCGGGTACGCACATGACTTCGGTAACCAAACCCGAGTTCGGGGAGGTGATTGCGAGGTTTTTGCAGCAATAGGCGCCGGCCGATGCCCCTTTATGGGGGTAATTACTCCGGAATGTTTGGTGCGGCCAAGAAGACTCGAACTTCCACGGGCTTTCGCCCACAACGACCTCAACGTTGCGCGTCTACCAGTTCCGCCATGACCGCTAAATCAACAGGGCGAAATGTGCCGCCCCCGGGGTAGGAGCGCGCCCTTAGCAAAGCGCCCCCCTGCCTGCAAGCCGGGAGTGGCGCGTTGTCCCGGATCAGGTGCTCAGGCCGAGCCGTTCGGGAACGGACAGGGCCTCGGCCTCGATGGTGGCGCGGGTGCCGACGGCTTCCCATGGAAAGACGAACCAGCGCTTGTCGGTCTCGCGGTCGATCTTGCATGCCCAGTGATCGACTTCGATAACCGACCGGATATTGCTGATCAACACCGCGAAATGCATGTTGTCGCTGCGGCAACCATGGCTGGCGAGGACACGGCGGATGGTGGCGATGGTGCCGCCACTATCGTTGATATCGTCGACGAACAGCAATCTGTCCCCGGCCACGCTCCTGGCCGCGACTTTCCCAAGCAGCTCCTCGGCAAAGCCGGGAACTTTAGAGGAATGGTCGATCGACAGCATCGGCACGTCGAGTTGGTGCGATATGTAAACCGCCGGCACCAGCCCGCCGCGCCCGATGCCGACGACGAAATCCGGTTTCCAGTCGCTCTCACGGATCTGGCTGGCTACCGTCAGCACATCGTCGAGGAAGCTTTCATGCGACAGATAGTTGAGTTCGGGCGGGCTGGGGGTCATGTCGATAACTCTAGTTGGTCGCTATTACGGGAGAGTGCCGATAACGACGATAAAAATCCAGGGTTAGTCGTTTCCGTCTCAGCCCTTCTTCAGATGCCGCCGCCCCAGCAATTCCGCAATCTGCACCGCGTTCAGCGCTGCACCCTTGCGGAGGTTGTCCGACACGCACCACAGCACCAACCCGTTATCCACGGTGGGGTCTTCGCGGACGCGGCTGACGTAGGTGGCGCTTTCGCCGGCGCATTCGATCGGGGTGGCGTAACCGCCGTCCTCGCGCTTGTCGATCAGCATGATGCCGGGCGATTCGCGCAGGATATCCTGGGCTTCCTGTGCCGAGATTTCGTTTTCGAACTCGATGCTGACCGCTTCCGAATGGCCGATAAACACCGGCACGCGGACGCAGGTCGCGCTCAGCTTGATCTTCGGATCGAGGATCTTCTTGGTTTCCACCACCATCTTCCACTCTTCCTTGGTATAGCCGTCGTCCAGGAAGACATCGATGTGAGGGATGACGTTGAAGGCGATCTGCTTGGGGAAGACGGTCGGCGGGTTCATCTCGCCGATCGGCATGAACACGCTGCGGGTCTGCTCGAACAGCTCGTCCATGCCCGCCTTGCCGGCGCCGCTGGTCGATTGATAGGTCGAGACGACGACGCGGGTGATCTTGGCCGCGTCATGCAATGGCTTCAGCACCACCACCAGCTGGGCGGTCGAGCAGTTGGGGTTGGCGATGATGTTCTTGCGCTTGTAGCCGTCGATGGCGTCCGCGTTTACTTCGGGCACGATCAGCGGCACGTCGGGGTCCATGCGGTAATGCGACGAATTGTCGATGACCACGCAGCCCTGGCTGGCAGCCTTGGCGCCGAAGGTCTTGGCAGCGCCCGAGCCCGCGGCGAACAGCGCGATATCCCAGCCGGTGAAATCGAAATGCTCGATGTTCTTCACCTTGAGGATGCGGCCGGTGTCGCCGTATTCGATCTCGGTGCCGGTCGAGCGCGGCGATGCCACCGCAGCGATTTCGTCGCAGGGAAATTCGCGCTCCGCCAGGATGTTGAGCATTTCGCGACCGACATTTCCGGTCGCACCGACCACCACTACCCGATAACCCATTTCAGTCTCCATTGGCCCGGCTCAGCCGAGCGCCGTCGTTAGCGCGCCCTAAACCAGGCGCAAGCTGCAAAGTCGTTCAATTCGGCGGCGTCACCCCGTGGCGGTGCAGGAAGGCGAAAATCGTCTCCCACAGATGCTTGCCGATTTTCGGGCCGGTGACGCTGTGAGTGTAGCCGGGATAGAGCATCATCTCGAACTGCACCGCGTTCGCCTGCAGCCGCGCGATCAGTTCGGAACTGTTGTCGAACACCACGTTATCGTCGGACATGCCGTGGATCAGCAGCAGCGGATCGGCAATTTTCGTGGCCGCGTTCAGCGCATCGGATGTCGCATACACCTGGCCGAACTCGCGCGGATCGCCGAGATAGCGCTCGGTATAATGGGTGTCGTACAACTCCCACTTGGTCACCGGGGCTCCGGCGATCGCGGCGGCGAAGGTCCCCGGCTGCGCTTCCAGCAATTTCAGCGACATATAGCCGCCGTAAGACCAGCCGTAGGTTGCGATCTTGCCTGGATCGACGAAGGGCAAAGTCTTGAGGTAGGACGCCCCGGCAAGCTGATCCGCGACCTCGACCGATCCCATTGCGTGCCAGATCTGGCTTTCGAAGGCGACACCGCGATCGGCGCTGCCCCGGTTGTCCAGCTCGAACCAGATATAGCCCTGTGCCACGATCGCCTGCGCCAGCGCCCCGGTCCAGCCGCGCGTGACGACCTGGGCATGCGGCCCGCCGTAGTGTGAAAAGAACACCGGATAGCGCTTGCCCGGCTGCATGACCGGGGTGATCATCCGCCAATGCAGCAGCGAGCCGTCCGCCGCCGTGATCGTGCCGAACTGCGGCGCGCGGTGGGCCGCCAGGTAAGGCGCATAGGGATGCGTGCCCTCCACGCGGTTTTCCTCGACCCATGCCAGTCGCTTGCCGGTGGTGTCGGCGATATAGCTCTGCGGGGGCTGCGCCTCGGACGAACGGCTGACCACAAGGGTTTGCCCCGATTTGTCCATGGTCGCGCCATTGACCCAGCCGGGTTCGGTCAGCCGGCTGAGATGCTCGGGATGCGCGAGATCGAGCGCATAGACTTGCGGGGCCAGCACATCGTCCGTGGTCGCGGTGAAGAATACCCGGCCATGCGGCTCATCGACGCCAACCAGCGACGTCACCACCCAGGGGCCGCGCGTCAATTGCTGCCAGGTGCCGTGCGCGAAACGATAGAGGTGGCCAAATCCGTCGCGTTCGGACCACCAGATCAGGCTGCCATCTTTCAGGAAGCGGTAATTGTCGGACAGGTTGATCCAGCTTTTGAGCGCCGCGTCCTCGCTGAATAGCACCCGCGCGGTGCCGGTTGCCGGATCGACCGCCAACATATCGAGCCGCGTCTGCGTGCGATTTTGGCGTTGGACATAGAGCGTCCTGCCATCCTTTGCCCAATCGACGCGGGCGAGATAGATGTCCTTGTCCGGCCCCAGATCGACCTGCACCCGGCTGTCACCACCGGGTTGCATCAACCATAGGCTGACCTCGGCGTTGGCCGTACCTGCCGCCGGATAGCGCTGCTGGAAAGTAGTGGTGCCGCTCGCGCCGATTGCGGCCCGCGTTACTACCGCGACCTTGGCCTCGTCGAAGCGTTCAACCGCGATGCGGCTGTCGTCAGGTGCCCACCACGCGCCGTCAAAGCGCGCCATTTCTTCCTGGGCGACAAATTCCGCCTCGCCCCAGTGAACGGTATCTGCGGTTTCGCCAGGCGTGATCGCGTGTGGATCGCTGCCCGTCAACGGCGCTACCCATAGTCGCCGGTCGCGCACGAAAGACAGGTAATGCCCCTTTTCGCTGAGCCGCGCGTTCAGCGGATTGGCGCCGACGCCGGGGATATGCGTGGTCGTGCCGTCGAGCCTTGCCAGATAAAGCTCGCCATCGAGCGGCACCAGCAGCGCCTTGCCGTCTGCGCTCCAGTCATAGCTGACGATGCCCTTGAGATCGCCGATACGCAGGCGCTCGCGCTGCATCTTCTCGGCTTCGGACAATGTGCGCCCCGGCGACAGCTTAAGCGAATCGACCAGCATCCGCCATTGCCCGGAACTGCGTTCGTAGCCCCACAGGTCATAGCGCTCACGATCTTCGGCGCGGTTGCGCAGCAGCGTCAGCCAGCGGCCATCTGGCGACAGCTTGACCCCGCGCGGCGCCGGACCATTGAGACCGGGGCTGGCGAAGACGCGCTCGAAGGTGAGTTGCGGGCTGGTCAACGGAGCCTCTCCGGCCAGCGCCGGGTGACCGAGCATCGCGAAAGCTGCCGCGGCCAGAAATTTCCCCAATATACGCATGACAAAACAGCTACTCCGGGCATTCTGAAAAGGCATGGCAAAAGGGCGCCCCGGCGGTTCTGCCAGGACGCCCTTTCACGAATTCTGTTTCGTGGAAGCGGTTAGCTGCCCTGGGTGGTGCGCGGATCGCGGCGTTCCGCAATACGAGCGCGCTTGCCGGTGCGGCCACGCAGGTAATAGAGCTTGGCGCGCCGCACGACACCGCGACGGACCACGACGATGCTGTCGATGTTCGGCGAATAAAGCGGGAATACGCGCTCCACGCCTTCGCCGAAGCTCATCTTGCGCACGGTGAAGTTCGAGCCGAAGCCCTTGTTCGAACGGGCGATGCACACGCCTTCGTAGGCCTGAACGCGGCTGCGTTCGCCTTCGACGACCTTCACGCCGACGCGCAGGGTG
>CAZZYX010000143.1:0-7653 GCA_964658485.1 uncultured Acetobacteraceae bacterium
GTCATGCGCCAGCAGCGGTGCCAGCGCCGCCCGGGCTTCGGCGAATTTATGCCGGGCAACCAGCGTCTGGACATATTCCAGGCGCGCCGCGTCATACCCCGGCGCCAGCGTCAAGACGCCGGCGTACAGCGTTTCGGCATCGTCCAGCACGCCTTGCGCAAAGCCGATGCGGGCGAGGATACGCATCGCTTCGGGATGATCGCCGTTCGTCAAGAGAAAGCGCCGGGTGATCGCCTCGGCCTGTGCCGGTTCGCCATCGGCGAACAATGCGGTCGCATGGACCACCTCGGGCGGCAACTGGCGCAAAGTCGCGACATGGGCAGCGGCGGTGGCGGCGTTGTAACCGTCACCGACCAGCCGATAGACCCCTTCGAGCATCCGCCAACTGACCGGCAAGGCATGATTGAGGTTCACCGCTGCCAACAGGGCGGCGATCGCCGCCGCTGCATCCTTGCGCGCGACATGGCACAGCCCGCGCTCCTGGTGCATCAGGCTGTAGCTCGGGTGCAGCGCGGCGAGCCGGTCGAGACTGGCCAACGCCTCGTCGATGCGACCCAGGTGGCGCAGCGCGCTTGCTTCGATCAGGAGCAGGTCGCGATTTTCCGGATTGCTGGCAAGGCTGGCACGCGCGCCGGCCAGCGCGGCTTGGTGATCGCCATCATGCTGTTGCGCCCGCAACCGCGATACCCCGGCCTCCAGCGGGAATCCCGCAGGTGGGCCGGGCGGCGACGGGAAGGAAAGTGGGGCGGATGTAGTCATCAGCGCGGAAATTTCCGGAAGTCGGGGTCGGCCTCGCCAGCTCTCATGAGAATTGGCGAGGCCGCAGAAAGGCGGTGGCGGACCCACCGCCTGTTACAGTCTTGCGTCGTCGACGAACAGACGCTGGTTCGGCTCCCGATCAAAAGTCGGTGGCGATCTTCAGGCCATAGGTCAGCGGCCTCACCGGCACTTCGGACTTGATGAACTGGGCCGAAGAAGTGAACGTGCTGGCGTGCGAGTTGGTCAGGTTTTCACCGAAGATCGAGACGTTCCAATTGTCATGCTTGAAGCCGATCGAAGCGTCGACCAGCGCATAACCGGACATGTGATAGCGGAGCAGGGTGGTGCCCGGAATCGCCACGCCGTCGCCCGAGGGATAAGTCGAGGGCTGGTTGTACATCCCGCCGGTGTAGGACACGCCGCCCGAAACGAACCACTTGAGATCGGCCATGCCGGCCCATTCGTAGCGGCCCCGCACATTGCCCTGAAAATGCGGGCTGTAGGGAAGGCTGCTGCCGAGCGCGCCGAACGGGCTTTGCACGTTGTGTTGTACGGGTGGCTGTCCGGCCGGGAAACTATAATAGGTGGTGATGCATTGGCCCAACGTGTTCGTTCCCGGATTGTTGGCGACCAGGCACGGCGCCGACACCTGCTTGCTGTCGTTGTAGGTGGCGCCAACCTGTAACGACAAGCCATCGATCGGGCGCGCCGCGATCTGGGCTTCCAGGCCCTTGACGTGGAAATTGGCGCCGTTGGTGACAAAGCTGGTGTTGCCGAAGCCGCCGGCCGGATTGAAGAAGCCGATCTGGACGTTTTCCCATATCATGTAATAGGCTGAGAGGTTGAACGTGACCTTGTGATCGAACAGATCGGTCTTGATGCCGGCTTCCCAGTTGGTCAGCGTGTCGGGCTTGTAACCATTGGGCCGGATCAACTGGGCAACACCTTTCGAGTCGGGCAGAATTAGCTTGGTGGCGCGGTTGAAGCCGCCGGGACGAAAACCCTGGCTGAACAGCGCATAGACCATGGTGCCGGCCTGCGGCTTCCAGGTGATCGAGCCCTTGCTCTTGAAGCCGTGATAGGTGACGTGATCGTTATTTGCGTCGATATCGACGTTGCCATGCGAAGCATCGATGGCGGTGTTCCCGGACAAGGAGCAGACCAGCACATTGGCGCAGGCATCGGGGCCGCCGGCGCTGGTTTCAAATTGCGAGCCGACCTCGTACTCCTTGTAATTATAATAGCGGGTGCCGCCGGTCACGGTCAGGTTTGGCAGGATGTCGAAATCCGCCGAGCCGAAAAAGGCAAACTGGCGATAGCCGCGCTGCGTATCCTCGCCAAAGGCGGTGCCCGCAGGTTGCGTGCCGGGCTGGTTGGCGGTGGAGCCGGGATAGGTCTGGACAACGCCGGAGCAGCCGGTGCCCGCGGTGATAAGGGCGGTGGTGCAGCTCGGCACGGTTTCATAATTGAACCGCATCACGTCTTCGATCTTGAACTTCTCGTAATAGCCGCCGGCGATCACGCGGAACCGCTTGTTCTCGGGCGAGGAGAGGCGCAGCTCCTCGGTGTGATGCGTGTTGCGGATATTGTCATGCCAGTAGGCTACCGGTGAGTAGCAAGTGGTCGCGCCCTTGCCAAAGCCGGTAGCACTGCCGGTGCACTGGTAGTACATGCCGCCGCCGGTCCGCGAATAGTTCGAGTAATCCTGTTGATCCTCGATATGGCGAGTCATGTAGGCGCCGGTGTAAACGAGCTTCCAGTCGCCGATCTTGCCATTCACGGTCCAGGCGCTGTTCCAGTAGGTGTCCTTGTTATACGAAGGCGCAAAAGTCGTCGTCTGCAACGTGCCGAGCTTCTGAAAGTCCGAACCGGTCGAATAGGTCGCGAAGGTGCCCTCGGCGTCGATGTGCTGATAGCTTTCGGTAACCAGCAGGTTCCAGTCCGGGGTGATATCCCATAGTGCCTCGACGCGGCCGCCGGTGTAATCGATCGGGTTGTAGTTGTTCTTGGCCAGCGCGTAATTGTTGTACTGGCCGGCGTTCGACTGGTTGCTGGCGGTCGGGGTGAAATTATAGGCTACGCTGCCGGAGTCGGTGGCGCGGCGGGTAAATGTGCTGCGTTCGTTATCGATATAGCCGCCGTGATGATCGTCATAGATGACCGCGCGAATGGCCAGCTTGTCTTGGACGATCGGGATATTGACGGTGGCCTGGAACGAGCCGTTGGCCGCGCCACCGGCGGTGCCGCCGACGCTGCCTTCGAAGTGACCCGCGAACACGTTCATCTTGGGCTTGTTAGTGATGTAGCGCACCGCACCCGCTTCCGCGCCGCCCCCGAACAAGGTGCCCTGCGGCCCTTCGAGCACCTCGATGCGCTCCAGGTCGGCGACATAAACGTCGGCGTTGCGCGCCGGGAACTGCATCGACTGATCGTCGAGATACAGCGCCACGTTCGGGAACGGCGCAATCGTGCCCGATGACTGGTTGCCGGCAAAACCGGTCGATAGCCCGCGCATGAAGATCGCGCCCTGGCCCGGACCGTTGCTGGCGAAGGTGACGTTAGGCGTGTATTTCAGCAGATCATTGAAGTTGGTGACATTGAGCTGCGACAATGTTGCCCCGCTCAACGCCTGGAGCGTGAACGGCACATCCTGGATCGATTCATTGCGACGTTGCGCGGTGACGATGATTTCGCCGGCTGCGGCGGCCGACCCGGTATCGGCATCCGCGACCTGCACCGGCGCGGTGGGCGCCGGCTGGGCAGCTGCGTCCGCTGCCAGGGCCTGCCCGCCGCCGATACTTGCCAGCGCCGCCGCCGACAGCAACAATCTGCTCTTCATGGAAACTTGTCTGCGTATCATTGTCGCCCCCTGCAGGTCCTGAATCGATTATGTTGGCGCAGCACCAACGGCCCCTCGATTCGCCGAACCGATGCTGCAATTGCGAGGCGATTCTGGCAAACCCGACGGCGCCCGGCCAATAGCAATGCTCCATCAAGCTCATAGACAAGACCTATAATAGTGGGCGCTTGTCACAACACTGACACAAAGACTTGCCAAATCTGCCACAGGGGTTTTCAAACACATGCCGTCGAAAAGTACATTGTGGCGCTAAACCATCAACATCTACGCGCTTTTCATAGCGTTGCTACTGACGGCAGCTTCAGTCGTGCCGCGCGTCGCTTGAATATATCCCAACCAACACTTTCGCAACAAATCAAAGCGCTGGAACAACGTCACGGTACTCCGCTGTTCGAGGGGAGACGGCGGCCGTTATTACTTACCGCAATGGGCTGCGAATTACTCGCCTTGACCCAGCGAATGTTCGCAACTGCGGAAGAAATAGATAATCTGCTGGGCAAGAATCCCTCGGGCGACAAGCTAGCCCTGCGCCTGGCCGCCGATTCGCCGATTTATGCGGCGCGGCTGGTCCAGGAGATGCTGCGCGTAGAACCGGCTCTCGACGTCGTCGTCCAGATCGAGAATTCGCAACAGACGCTGGGCCGGTTGCTCGATGCCCGCGCCAATGTCGCCATCGTCAGCGATCCGCAGATCGATCCGCGCTTCGCCTACAAGCCGCTGTTCGTCGATTATCTCAAGGTATTGGTGCCGGCGGGCCACAGACTGGCCGGCGCGGCGGTCTATCCGCTGGCCGCCTTGGCCAACGATTGCCTGTTGATCCGCGAGCCATCTTCCAAGACGCGCGGGGCAACCGACTCGCTGCTGCGGGCGCATGATTTACATCCCCCGCGCACCATCGAACTGCACAGCCGCGAAGCAATCCGCGAAGCAGTGGCGCTGGGCATGGGCATCAGCCTGTTCTTTTCCGCCGAATGCCCATTCGATTCACGGATGGCAGTCCTGGAGCCGGAGTTTCAGCCGGATGCTTCGCTGCTGACCGGCTATGTCGTCTCCTGCGTGGAACACCGCAGGTCGCTGCTGATGCGCCGCGTATTCCAGGCCGCCGAATCGCTGGAGCTGCTGAGCCCGATTCCGCTCGAACTGCTGGGCAGCAAGCCCGGCGCGACCGTTGCTGCACCCCGCTGATACCTTTGGAGATGACTTTGTTCACACGGTTGACGCGCATGGTATTAGTGGCGCTGGCGCTGGCTGGCCTCGCTGCGGTCGCCTCGGCACGGCCCGTGCTACTGATCTCGCTGGACGGGCTGCGACCGGGCGATGTCTCGGATGCGGCGGCGCGCGGACTTAAACTGCCCAATCTGCGCCGTTTCCTGGCCCAGGGCAGCTATGCCGATGGCGTGATCGGCATTCTGCCCACGGTGACTTACCCCAGCCACACCACCTTGATCACCGGAGCGGCGCCGGCGCGTCACGGAATTGTCAACAATCTGACCTTCGATCCGACCCAGATCAACCGCGAAGGCTGGTACTGGTATGCCAGTGACATCAAGGTGCCGACGTTATGGGATGCCGCGCATGCCGCGCACCTGACCACCGGCAATATCCACTGGCCGGTCAGCGTGGGCGCGCGCGCGATCGACTGGAACCTGCCGCAGATCTGGATCACCGGTCATCCCGACGATGCCAAGCTGCTGGCCGCGCTCGCCACCCCCGGCCTGCTGCCCGAGCTGGAGGCGAGCGAGGGGAAGTACGCCGATGGCATCGACGACAGTATCGCCGGCGACGAGATTCGCGGGCGCTTCGCGACCCGGCTGATCGCGCTGCACCATCCCGATTTTCTGACCGTCTACCTGACCGGGCTGGACACCATGCAGCACCACGCCGGTCCCGATACGCGCGAGGCGCATGCCGTGCTGGAGCGGCTGGACAAGATCGTCGGCACGCTGGTTGCGGCCGAGCAGGTCGCTCATCCCGACAGCGTGGTAGCGGTGGTCAGCGATCATGGCTTTGCCCATGTGACGAAGGCGCTGAATCTGTGGCGGGCGTTCGTTGATGCCGGGCTGGTGCGCGGCGCCGATGCCGGGCCGGGTCGCGGCGGGTGGAAGATCACCGGCTGGGACGCGGTGCCGTGGGTTTCAGGCGGCTCGATCGCGGTAGTGCTGGCGCGGCCAGAGGATGCCGCGCTGAAGACCAAAGTCGCCGACCTGCTGGCGCGGCTCAAGGCCGATCCTGCCAATGGCATTGCCGGCATCATTACCCGCGACGCGATCGCGAAAGCGGGCGGCAATCCGCAAGCTGATTTTTACCTCAACCTTGCCGATGGGGTAATGGCGCTGCCATGGCGCGGGCCGGAGCTGCCTTTGGTCATCGACCCGGCGCCTTACAAGGGCATGCATGGCTATTTCCCCGAGGATCAGCGCATGCGCTCGACGTTCCTGGTGATGGGCGAGGGTATTCCCAAAGCCAACGGCCTGGGCGTGATCGACATGCGGTCGATCGCGCCGACTTTAGCGGCTATGCTGGGCGTAAAGCTGGATGGCGCCGAATTGCCACCGCTGGCAGTCGCGCCGCCGCACAGGCGCTAGTCTAGAGCGTCGAGCCGTAAATCCGCATCATCAACTAACCCCGCGGGCGTTTCGGATTCAGCGCACGATGCTTTTTAGCCGATCCCCTCCACCCGCTTGATCGCCAGATAGGCATCGAGCAGCCGCGTGCCGATCAGGCGGTGCGGCGCTGCGATCACCTCCACTCCCAATTGACGCAGGCGCTGCACCACCAGCGCACGCTGGCGCAGCAGGCTGTCGGCGGTGACGGCCATAGCCAGCGCCTGCGCGGTATCGGGCGCAGCTTCGGCGATGGCTTCCAGTTCTTCGTCGGCAAGCGTCACGAACACGACGCGGTGGCGCGCCACCAGCCGACCGACGCTCTCGATCATCAGTTCCGCGCCGGCGGGATCGGTGAATTCGCTGAACACGACGACCAGCGACCGGCGTTGCAGCCGCGCGGTCAGCCTGGCCATGGCCAGGGTAAAATTGGGCTCTTCCGCGCGGTAATCGAGGCTGGCTGCAGCTTCCTGCAGGCGATGAAAGCCCCGTGCATCCGGCACGAATGGCGTGGCCAGAGTGACTTGCGCGGCAAAACCAAACAGGGCGACGCGATCGCCGCCCTTCAGCGCCACCCAGGCGGTAGTCAGCGCGGCGGTCACCGCACGGTCGATGCGCGGCAACCCGGCGATCGGCTCGCACATCGCCTGCCCGCAATCCAGCGCAAAGACGATCTGGTTATCGCGCTCGGTCTCGTATTCGCGGGCGTACAGCAGCCCGTGGCGGGCCGAGGCTTTCCAGTCGATGCGGCGGCGATCCATGCCCGGCTGAAACTCGGCCATCGCCTCGAACATGCTGCCCTGTCCGCGCAGGCGCCGCGCGACGATACCGAACTGCGAATCACGCAGGAAGGCCTGCAACGCCGGCGAGCGCACCGGGCCGATATCGGGCATCACCCGCACCTCGTGCGACAGCACGCGGCCGGTCTGGCGCGCGCCCAGGCCCAGCGGGCCAGGCCAGCGCAGTGCCAGCCGGGTTATCGTACCGTTACCACGCCGGGCGGGGGTAAAGGCTGCCGTGCTATCATGCGCGCTGCCGGCGGGATCGCGGGTCAACGCCAGATCGAGCCTGCCGCCAGGGGCCAGGCGTGAGTCCAGCGCGAGCGATGCTGCCACCGCTAGCGGGTCGCGGGTGAAATCGGCGAGTACCGCGATATGGCCGGGAGCGCCGACCGCAATTTCGCGCGGGGCGATTACCCGCGCGTCGAGCAGCCGCCCCGCCGACAACCCGTCGATCAGGATCAGCCCCAGCAGCGTGCCGGCCAGCGCCGGTGCTATGCTCCACAGTGCCGGGGCCAGCGCGGCGACCAGCAACCCCACTGGTGCGGTCAATGCCAGCAACAGCACGGCGCGCGGGGTCGGCACGATCAGGGTCGGCACAAGTGGCGCCAGCCAGCGCAGTTTCACCGGTCCAGCCTTTTCATCGAGCCCA
>CAZZYX010000144.1:0-7640 GCA_964658485.1 uncultured Acetobacteraceae bacterium
CCGCGCAATTTCTTCTCGAAGTCGGCCAGTTCGCTTTTGGTTGCGGTCGGCCCGATAAGCATGCCGTAGCCGCCCGAGCCGTGCACTTCCTTGACCACCAGATCCGCCAGATTATCCAGCACATGACCCAGCGAATCCGCCTCGGCGCAACGCCAGGTGGGGACATTCTGGAGCAGCGGTTTCTCGCCGGTGTAGAATTCGACGATCTCGGGCATGAAGCTGTAGATCGCCTTGTCGTCGGCAATGCCCGTGCCCGGCGCATTGGCGATGGTGATGCCCCCGGCGCGATAGACATCCATGATCCCGGCAACGCCCAGCATGCTGTCCGGATTGAACGACAGCGGATCGAGATAGTTATCATCGACCCGGCGATACAGCACATCGATCGCGCGCCAGCCGCGCGTCGTGCGCATCGCGATGCGGCCATCGACAACGCGCAAATCGCTGCCCTCGACCAGTTCGGCGCCCATCTGGTCGGCCAGGAAGGCATGCTCGAAATAAGCCGAGTTGTAGATCCCCGGGGTCAGCACCGCGACCACCGGACGGTCGCCGATTCCGGTCGCCGGTGGGGCACACGCGGCCAGGCTGCGCGCCAGTTCGCGCGGATAATCCGATACCGGCTGCACCCGCACGCTGTTGAACAGCTCGGGGAACATCGCCATCATCGTTTCGCGGTTTTCCAGCATGTATGAAACGCCGCTGGGCGTGCGCGCATTGTCTTCCAACACCATGAAATCGTCCGGCCCGGTGCGGACCAGGTCGACCCCGACGATATGGGTATAGATCCCGCCGGGTGGGGTGAAACCGGCCATCTGCGGCAGGAAGGCGACGTTATTGCGGAGCAGCCGCTCGGGCAGCAGTCCAGCGCTGACGATTTCACGCTTGTGATAGAGATCGTGCAGAAAAGCGTTCAGCGCGCGGACCCGTTGCTCGATGCCTTTGGAAAGCTTTTGCCATTCATCGCTGGTGACGATGCGTGGAATCATGTCGAAAGGGATCAGTCGTTCCTGTCCGGCATCGTCGCCATAGACGTTGAAAGTAATCCCGGTGCGGCGAAAGCTGGTTTCCGCTTCCTTGCCCTGGCGCAGCAGCCAGCCACGTTCCTGCCTGTCGAACCATTCCCGGTAAGCCTGGTAAGCCGGACGGACCCCGCCATCTTCATCAATCATTTCATCGAAACAGACACGGGTCATTGATGGCATCGGCAAACCCCTCTTGGCCGACAAGCCTGCAACACTATTCCGCCTTTGCCAAGCGATCCTGCTGCGCGTGCGAAGTTATTTGTGCTTATCGGTGACGCCGGAGGTCGAGGTCCTGGCCAAGCTTGTCCCCGCTCGTTGGCGGCAGGGGAGAACAGGAGATCTTAAAACACGGCGTCCAACTGCCGCAGCACTTCGGCGATCGCTCGCGGATCGTTAGCGAAACCCAGGTGATTGCACCGCACGGCTACGGCGCGGTCGCGCTCGGATGGCCAGCCGCAGGCCGATCTGGGGCTGACGATGCCGTCACGCGGGCTCCACAGCGCGATGGTCGGAACGGGTGGCTTGACCGCGAAATCGCCGGGGATCGGCGGGCGGTCGACAGCATGGCCGGTGACCAGTTCATAGGCGCGCCAAGCGTTGTTATTGCGCCGATCGCCGGAAAAGGGCGTACCCATCGTAATCACCCGGCCGACCGCGTCGGGACGGTTCTTGGCGATCTCACGCGCGAACAGGCCACCCAGGCTCCAGCCCACCAGCGCGACCGGCTGACCCTCGGTGCGGGCAAGGTTGGTGACGCGACGCATCAGGTAGGCAAAGTTTTCCGGCGTCGGGCCAAAGTTGAAACCCAACCCCCACTCATGCGTCCGGTGACCGGCCGCAGCCAGCGCCCGCAGCATCGGCCGCATTCGCAACGGATGCGCGCCAAAGCCGGGTAATAGCATCACCGGCTGGGGCTGGATCGCCGCCGCCACGACGGTTTCGCCGGAACCGCGCCGGGGCGCAAGCGCTCGCAACTCGGCCAGCAACAAATGGATTTTCGGGCCGGCAACCCCTTGCGGGCGAGGCTGGCGAGCCAATACAGCCCGACGAGCCAGCGCGGCTACGCCCGATCCGCGCTGAACCGCCGGCGCATCGAATCGTGATCTATTATCGGACAGGTCGGCATTTCCATCAGCAATGTGGGTAACGCCACAGTCCCCATATGCGCCGATGTCGGTGATCTTCAAGTGGATTTGGCCCAACCGCCCGCATTGCAATCCCCACCGCGTTCGCCATATGTGCCGGATGGCCGAACTGATCATCCGCCGCGGACTCGCCGAGCCCGACACCTCCGGCCAGTTCGTGCCGCACAAGCCGATGCGCCCGGACAAGCCCGATGGCGGCAAGCGTTTCACCATCGTTTCGGAATATCAGCCAGCCGGCGATCAGCCGACCGCGATCGCCGATCTGGTCGCCAGCGCGCGCGACGGCGACCGCACCCAGGTCCTGCTGGGCGTGACCGGCAGCGGCAAGACCTTCACCATGGCCAAGGTCATAGAGGAACTGCAGCGCCCGGCGCTGATCCTGGCCCCGAACAAAATTCTCGCCGCGCAGCTTTATGGCGAATTCCGCAGCTTTTTCCCCGACAACGCCGTCGAATATTTCGTCAGCTATTACGATTACTACCAGCCCGAAGCCTATGTCCCGCGCAGCGATACCTACATCGAAAAGGAAAGCAGCGTAAACGAGGCGATCGACCGCATGCGCCATTCCGCGACGCGCTCGCTGCTCGAGCGCGACGATGTCATCATCGTCGCCTCGGTTTCGTGCCTGTACGGCATCGGTTCGGTCGAGACCTATTCGGCGATGATCTTCGACCTCAAGACGGGCAGCACCGAAGACCAGCGCGAGATTATCCGCAAGCTGGTGGCGCTGCAATACAAGCGCAACGATGTCGCGTTCCAGCGCGGCATGTTTCGCGTACGTGGCGATAATCTGGAGATATTTCCCAGCCATTACGAAGACATGGCCTGGCGCATCAGCTTTTTCGGCGATGAGATCGAGACCATCGCCGAATTCGATCCGCTGACCGGCCGAAGCGGCGCGGTGCTCGACAAGGTGCGGATTTACGCCAATTCGCATTATGTCACCCCCGGTCCGACGATGAAACAGGCTGCCGATGCGATCCGCTTCGAATTGACCGTGCGGCTGGAGGAACTGGTCGGCGAGGGCAAGCTGCTCGAAGCGCAGCGGCTCGAACAGCGTACCAATTTCGACCTGGAAATGATCCACGCCACCGGCAGTTGTGCGGGAATCGAGAATTACAGCCGCTTCCTGACCGGACGCCTGCCGGGCGAGCCGCCGCCGACATTGTTCGAATATCTACCCGAGAACGCGCTGCTGTTCGTCGATGAAAGCCACCAGACCGTGCCGCAGATCGGCGCGATGGCCAAGGGCGATCACCGCCGCAAGATCACCCTGGCCGAATATGGTTTTCGCCTGCCGAGCTGCATCGACAACCGCCCGTTGCGCTATAATGAATGGGACGCGATGCGCCCACAGACGGTGGCGGTGTCCGCCACCCCCGGCCATTGGGAAATGGAACAATCGGGCGGGGTCTTTGCGGAGCAGGTGATCCGCCCGACCGGATTGATCGACCCACCGGTGGAAATCCGCCCGGTCGAGGACCAGGTCCAGGATTGCATCCACGAATGCCGCCTGACCGCCGCCGCCGGCTATCGCACGCTGGTCACCACGCTGACCAAGCGCATGGCCGAGGACCTGACCGAGTTCATGCATGAAGCCGGCCTGCGCGTGCGCTACATGCATAGTGACGTCGAGACGCTGGAGCGCATCGAACTGATCCGCGACTTGCGGCGCGGGGTCTATGACGTGCTGGTCGGGATCAACCTGCTGCGCGAAGGGCTGGATATCCCCGAATGCGGGCTGGTGGCGATCCTGGATGCCGACAAGGAAGGTTTCCTGCGCAGCGAAACCTCGCTGATCCAGACCATCGGTCGCGCCGCGCGCAATGTCGATGGCCGGGTTATCCTGTACGCCGATCGCATGACCGGCAGCATGGAACGAGCCATCGCCGAAACCGACCGCCGCCGTGAACGCCAGCATGCCTTCAATGTGGCGAACGGCATCACCCCGACCACGATCAAGCGCGGCATCGCCGACATCATCGCCGACACCGCCAGCCGCGACGGCGTGATCGTCGAGCTGGAAGATGACGGCATCAACAACCTCGTCGGCCATAATCTGCGCGGCTACATCGAGGATCTGGAAAAGCGCATGCGCGCGGCAGCGGGTGACCTGGAGTTCGAGGAAGCCGGAAGATTGCGCGATGAGATCCGGCGGCTGGAGGCGAACGAACTCGGATTGCCGCCCAGCCAGCAAAAGGCGGCGGTGGTCGGGCGCAGCAACGAGGGCAAGCCGGGGACGCGGAAGATGCGGTATGGCAAGACGCAGAAGAAGTGGGGGAAGTAACCCCGATGCGCTGTTTTCGGTTGTAAATCCCACGGCGCATTGGCGTGATTGGGATATTATCGGGTGGCTTTCGCAGTACGGGTCGGAGTGACTTGGCGTTCGCGCCCCCGCCGTTCGCGAACACGTCGCACCGGGGCATAAGCCATCATGCCATGGTATAATTGAAGTTGAAATTGAACCCGGTCGCTGCCGCGGCCAACAGCCGGTATGCCCATTTCTGCGACGGGTCCGCGATCATGGCCGCCACCATCGCCGCCTTGCCCCGAAATCCGACCGCCGCGTAAAGCTGGGCGTTCGTCATCGGACTGGTCGTCGCCAGGACATTATCGATGTCGCCGGTGATCCGGATCGATGACACGCTACCCCTGTCGTGCGCCGACAACATCAGCCGTCGTGGCGGCGGCGCGAAGGCATAGGCGCGGTTGTGATAGAAGCCCATGTGGCTGATCTGGCCCGGAATCCCGTTTTGCACCTGGAGCCAGCAGTTATTGACCCGGCCGTAACCGGGATTGTTGGCATACAGGCAATATGCGTAAAAGCTGTCCGGGGTACCATCGCCGCTGGCGAAACCCTGCATGCGCGGCAGGCTGCTGTTTATATCGGCGCCGCCGATCACCAGTTGGCAATAAGTCTGTTGAACGACGCCGTTCGGTGACTCGGCATCCGAACCGGAACCGCCGCTCACGAAATCCGGAGTCGGACAGTCGATGATGACGTTGTGGTGGCACAAATGGCTTCCGCGCAGCGACAAGCCGGATGCCGACCCGTCGATCAGCACATTTCTGCGGAGCAGCGATGATGTCCCCTTGCCGTTATGCAGATACAGGCAATGCTTGAAGATATCCGGTCCGCCGGCAGAGACGGGGGCATCGCGCGACACTCCGACTTTCCAGCCACAATGCCAGAATATACTGTCCTCGACCGTCAAATTGGAGTTTTCGGAATAGATCCCGCAGATATGCGAGCCGTGCGTGTCGTACTGGCCATAGCTGGCACATAAACGCACTATGTTGTTTTCGCCGATGCCGAAACCCGGTTGCGGGTCATTATTGGATAATACCAGCGCGACATTGTCGAACACGATATTTTCGAACAGCATATCGTGCTGGCAATAGACCCACTGCGAAGCCTGGCCATTGCCCTCGCTCCGCCATTCCAGCCCGCGGAAGACCCAGCCGCCGTAATCGACCGCATCGCCGCGCGAGTTACCGGGCCAGGTGCCAGTCCCCAGTTGCCAGATGGGCCGGGCGCCCTGCGACCCGGTACCTGCCCGACCATGCCGCGCGACGTTCAGCGGATCCTTGGGATCGTAGGACTGAAAGCATGCCGGGTACCGCGCGCCGATACCGTGATAATACAACATGCCCCGGTGCAATGCATCGATGATGAATTTTTGCCCCTCGGCGAAGAAAAACTGGTTCCCTTCGCCATGGGGTGCCGGAACCACGCCATTCAGGGCATCGGCAAAATTATTCCTTGGCCCGAAGCCGTGGTTCGGCGCGCCCCGGCCGGTCGCGCCAAGCTGATGGTTCGGCCCGCTGCCGTTCATCTGATAGCCCGGATATGGACTCAGTCCGTTATAGGACGGCATGCCGCCGACGGTATCGACCCAGACCTGCAGGGCGCCGATCGCGCGCAACGGAAAATGCGCCACGAACCCGGCGCCGTCGGTGGCGCCCATGCCCTGGTCTCGATCGACCGGCGGCAGATTGCCGACGCGCCCGCGCTTGAGCGGCAGGACATTGCCGCTAACCGTGCCCGACCGGCCCGGCGGCACCATCACTGCATTCAGGCCGGCGGTCGCGAGCAAACCGGCTAACAATTGACGCCTGTGCATGGCCTGACCAACCTTTCGCCAACAACTACAACTTGCCGAATTGCGCTTCGTATCCGGCCACGTCGCCTGCCGCCAGATAGCGGCATTGCGTCACCCAATCGTCGCGCTGCGGTCGTCCGGCAAAGGCGCCCAGCGCGCTGTCGATGCGGGCAAGATCGGCGTCCCGCCACGCCGCGATCTGGGCGAAACGGGTTATTCCCAGTTCCGCAAGACGAGCCGATAGTTTCGATCCGACGCCCTTGATCCGGGTCAAGTCGTCATGTGGGGCAAGCGGGTCGGCGGGCTCGACGGGCGGTATGGCAAAGGGGACCGGCTCGGCGTGGGGGGGCTGGAGGTTGTCGACTTCCTGCGCGGCACCCCAAGCCGCGATCTCGCCGATTCCGCCCAGTATGTCGGGACCGGTGGCCGCCAGCGGCGCGGTAACCGCGGCGGCGGCGCTGGGGGCATCGATGAAGGCCTGGTTGCGCGCGGCTGGAATCGCGCCTTCGTCGAGCGCATCGGGTGCGTGATGGCGAACCCGGCGGTCGGCGCTACTGCGGCCCCAAAGCCACCACGCGACCAGCAGGCCGATCAACAGCACCAGCACGAAGGCCGGCCAGTTTTCCTGTATGATAGCGATCATCGCCTGCTCTTTCATCATCGCGCCAATCCCGATCGGCCCCACAGCAGCCAGCCGATGCCAAGCCCCGCGCTATAGGTCAACATCAGCAGGATCTCGATTTCCAGCCACAGCGGCATAAGTTCTCCCTACCCCGGCCCCGGCGTATCGACCGGGGTCGGCACCAGCACCATCGGCGCGATCACGGCGAATTCGATGCGGCGATTGGCGGCGTCGCTGCGGTCCAGCCCCGGCAATGGCATGCGGTCCCCCATACCCCGCGCGTGCAGCCCGGCCAGCGGAATGCCGCGTTCGCCCAGCGCCTGCCGTACCGCATCGGCGCGTGCCTGTGACAAGGCGAAGTTAGCCGCAACGTCGCCCCCGGTATCGGTATGCCCGGTTATCGCTATCACACTGCCCGTGCAGGGGCGCAGCGCCGCCGCTACCTCATCCAGCAGTTCGCGGCTGTCCGGATCGATGGCGGCGCTACCTTCGGCAAAGCGGATCGAGCGTGCGCGAAGGATGGCTTCGATCGTGCGCTGGCACTGCGCCGCGGGCGCGTCGGCCCCCGGCGATCGGGCTGCACGGCGAGCGCGCGGCGCCCAACCGATGCCGCCGACGCCGGGTAGCGCCGCGACCGCCGCAGCCGCCCGGATGCGCGCGGCGTCGTCCAGCCCATCGCCACCGCTCAGCGTCGGGTGACGGGTCAGCCAGCCATGACCATCGGTGAAGTTCGCCTGCACGCTGCTGC
>CAZZYX010000145.1:0-7638 GCA_964658485.1 uncultured Acetobacteraceae bacterium
CATACCGCGACGTTTCTTCACATTCCCGATGTCGCCCCGCTCCTGGCGCGTTTCGGCGTGGATTTCGTGCCGGTCGGAACGTCGACACATGAACCGGGCTGGCTCGACGGCGCGACACGCAACCTCGGACGAGTGAGGGGCGCCTTCCGCCTTCGCCCGGTGATGCGCGACTTCGCCAGTCTCACCGCCATGCTGTGCGACGAGTTACCGCGCGCGTTCCGCGGTCTGTCCGTCGATATGATTCTCACCGACCAGTTCGAGGCGGCCGGCGGGATGGTCGCCTACCGCGTGGGCCTGCCGGGCAAGTCCGGTGTCGGCGGCGGCATCCTCGCCATCGCCCCCGGCGTCGCCTCGATCGCAGCATGGTCGCCCGGCCTTAACGAGCGCGGCAATTCGCAACTGGGCAGCCTGGCGCTGGAGCGGCTGGTGCAACGGACGGGCTGGTCGGTGTTCGAGCCGGTGGCGCGTAACGCCTGAACCCTGGTGACCCCTACGGGAATCGAACCCGTGCTTCAGCCGTGAGAGGGCCGCGTCCTAACCGCTAGACGAAGGGGCCGTGAGACCATGATCGCGACGCCAGTTTGCTTATCATCTTGCTTCTGCAAGAGAAGCAAAAATGGTGACCCCAACGGGAATCGAACCCGTGCTTCAGCCGTGAAAGGGCCGCGTCCTAACCGCTAGACGATGGGGCCAAGCCGGCTGGCGCCGTTGGCAAGGCCGCGCATCTAGGCAAGCCGGGCCGGGGGGTCAAGCCCTGCAGGCGATTTTGCCCGCGGCAATCGCCTAGTCCACGAAGGCGGCATCCTCGATATGGAGTTCAGCGACTCGGCGCGACGACCAATCGTCGATCTTGGCGCGCCCCGCCAGCCAGAACCGGCGGTCACGTGCGCCATGCAGCAGCGCCTGTCCCAGCGGTGTCTGCGCCGCACGAAAGGCAATCGCCTTGAAGCTGGCGCCGTCATTGCCACGCACGATCAGGCGGACATGATCGGTGCCGACCAGATCGGCCTTCACCAGCCGGAGCGGACCGACCGCCAGGCGCGGCGCCGGCCAGCCGACCCCAAACGGACCGGCGCTATCCAGCAGCTCTACCAGATCGGGGTTGAGCCCGCCCGGCGCCACGGCAAGATCGAGTACCATTGCCTGGCCGATTCGGGCCGACGCGATGTCGGCGCTCAATCGCGTGTCGAGCCATTCCCCCAGCGCGGCGATCTGGCCGGGGACAATCGTCAATCCCGCCGCCATGGCATGCCCGCCGCCGGCCACCAGCAGGCCCTCGGCGCAGGCGGCAATGATCGCCGAGCCGAGATCGACGCCCGAGATAGACCGGCCCGAGCCTTTGCCATGACCATGCTCGTCGGCATCAAGTGCGATGATCACGGTGGGCTTGCCGGTCTGTTCCTTGATACGGCCGGCGACGATGCCGATTACGCCGGGGTGCCAGCCATTGCCCGCCAGCACCAGCGCTGCGCGATTATGCTGTCCGGCGATCTGCGCTTCCGCCGAGGCTTGCACGATGGCTTCGATCGCGCGCCGTTCCTCGTTGAGGCGCGACAACTGCTCGGCAATGTCGCGCGCTTCATCGATGTCGGTGGTAGTCAGCAGGCGCACGCCAAGGTTCGCCTCGCCGACGCGGCCGCCGGCATTGACGCGGGGACCCAGGGCAAAGCCCAGGTCGCTGCAGGTGGGTGCACGGCTCAAGCGGCTGGCATCGATCAGCGCCGCCATGCCGATATTGCCGCGCCGCGCCATTACTTTCAGCCCCTGGGCCACCAGCGCGCGGTTAAGCCCGTGCAGCGCCGCGACATCGGCGACCGTGCCCAGCGCCACCAGGTCGAGCAGGGTGAACAGGTCCGGCTCTGGCCGGGCATCGAACCAGCCATTGCGGCGCAGCGTGCGGACCGTGGCCACCGCCAGCAGGAAAGCCACGCCCACCGCGGCGAGATGGCCATGCGCGGCGCCGATATCGCTTTCATCGAGGCGGTTGGGATTGACCAGCGCCGCCGCCAGCGGCAGTTCGGCGGAACATTTGTGATGATCGACCACGATCACGTCAACTCCGGCAGCGTGTGCCATCGCCAGAGCTTCATGCGCCATCGCTCCGCAATCGACGGTGACGATCAGGCTGCTGCCGGCCTCGGCAATGCGCACCAGGGCCCGGCCGCTGGGACCGTAACCTTCGAGCAGACGATCCGGGATATAATGTTGCGCGTCATGATCGAGCATGCGCAGCAGGCGGATCAGCAAGGCGGCACTGGTCGCGCCATCGACATCGTAATCGCCGAATATGGTGATGGCTTCACCGGCGAGGACGGCTTGGGCCAGCCGCTCGGCGGCGGCATCCATGTCGCGGAATGCGGATGGATCGGGCAGGAAGGCGCGCAACGATGGATTGCGATGCCGTTCCAGATCGGCATGGGCGACCCCGCGCGAAAGGAACAATTGCGTGACGAGGTCGTTTTCCAGGCCGGGGCCGGATTGGGTGTTCTGGGCACCGAGATCCATGTTGCCCCCACGCCACCGCCAGCTTTTACCCGACAGCGACTGGTCTATGCCAAGGATTGATGCGGAGGATGATGCCATGCCGCTGACTAGCCGATTGGCGCGCCCCGGCAAAGCTGCGAATGACCGGGTGCCTCGCTGATGACCGGTCCGGCGTTATGGATATTTTAGCCTTGTTGATCCAATCCGGGGCGAACGTTTTAGAAAAGCGGATAGTATTGTATCAATATTTTTGGCAATTTTGAATCATGAGCACGATTTGAGCGCCAATTAATGGAACCTCGGATAGCACAGGCAGGCGCCGCCCTGTCGCTGGTGTTCAGGCCGGGTGAACGTCCGTCGGCCGATGATGTCCTGAGTCTGTTGCAAATGGGCGAAGGGTCCGCGGGCGAAGGATTGGTGGGCGACTGGCATCCCACCGGGTCCACCGTAAGCCACTACCTCCAGCCAGCGGCAGGTTGGCTTGAAATATTTGCCGGAGGGCTGATGCTGGAACTTTCCGGGCTGGCCCCGGCTATGCCTGCGCCATTGCCGGGCATGGCGCATTGGTACGGATTTCACGAAAAGCCATCGATGGAACGAGCCGAAGTCGTCAGTCTTCGGCCCGGCGAGCATTGGCGCATGGCAGGAAATTCGCTCCCGGTCATCCGCGCCATGGCGGGATTAGCGGCCCGGCTTACCGGGCTTGCCCTGGTCCAGGCCGTGGTATGGCATCCCGCGCGCAGCGTCATGGCGCCAGCGGCATTTGCCGCCGCAATCGGCGGCTGGCTGCCGGGCGGGGTTTTTCCCGCGCTGGGATTGACCGCTTTGTATAGCGACAACGACGGCGCCATCCGGAGCGAGGGCCTGGCGTTCTTTATCGGGCAGGAACTGCTGATCGAGCCCGATCCCAGTACAACTACTGCGCAAGATGCCAAGCTGGCAGCGCGATTAATTAACCAATTGGTAGGAAGTGACGCGATACACCAGCGGTTAGAATTTCTCGGGCCGAGCGGCGAACATATCTCCGTCGAGCCATCGGGCAACGATCGGGTTTTGAGGGTATGGCGACAGTCTCTATAACAACGCACGGCGATCGCGCCGATGTCGCCCGAATATTTGCGGGAATGCGGAAATCATCCGACTGCCGCGCGGAACCAAAAAGAACGGGACCGTTATACCGGCCGGCGCTGTCTTTCCGTGCCATCAACCTGCCCGACACGCCCGGTTATGACCCCGGATTGCAGCGCCACCATCTGCTCCCGCGCCAATTGTTGTCCAGACGCTGTTTTGGCGCAATGTTCGAGGGGGTTGGCAGGCATCGTTTCGGCTTCGACGATTTCCGCAGCAACGGCATGTTGCTACCCGCCAGCGATGCCGCCGTACTGCGTATCGGCCTGCCGCTGCATCGCGGGCCGCATCGCGATTACAATGCCATGGTGATCGAGCGCGTCGGGCAGGTAGAAGCGCATTGGTCGAGCGTGCGGCTGCGGTCACCCCAGGTGGCGTTGGGCGACGCGGTGTGGGGGTTGCGGCTGTTGCAGCAGGCGTTGCGCCGGCGCTTGCTGGAAGCGGGCTGCAAGCGGCTGGCGCTGAATCGCTTCGATCCGCTTGGCCGGGATACGGATTTTACCCAGATCGACGCGATGGTCGATGTCCTGTGGCCGGCCAGCGATTGGGCCGAATCGCCGCAAGTCGAGATCGATCAGGCGAGCGTCGCCAGTGTCGCCCGCAATTCCGCCTGGGCCTGCTGATACTCGGCGGTCAGGTGAGCGATCCGCTCCGCCACCTTCACTACCTCGTGCACGGCGCCGATGCCCTGGCCTGCACCCCAGACGTCCTTCCAGGCCTTGGCAGCGGAGTTGCCGCCCCCGCCAAAATCCATCTTGGTCAGGTCGCCCTGCGGCAAGTGGTCAGGATCGAAACCTGCAGCGACGATCGAAGGGCGCAGGTAATTGCCATGCACCCCGGTGAACAAATTGCTGTAGACGATATCGGACGCGCCGTTGTCGGTGATCGCCTGCTTGTAGGCCGGCGCGGCGTTGGCTTCGATCGTGGCAATCCAAGCGCTGCCGATATAGGCGAAATCGGCGCCCAGCGCCTGCGCCGCCAGGATCGAGCGACCGCAGGCGATTGCCCCCGATAGCGCTACCGGCCCGTCGAACCAGGCGCGGATTTCCTGCATCAGCGCGAACGGCGATTGTACCCCGGCGTGCCCACCTGCGCCTGCGGCCACCGCGATCAGGCCATCGGCGCCCTTGTCGATCGCCTTGCGTGCGAATTTGTCATTGATGACATCGTGCAGCACCAGCCCGCCCCAGCCGTGCACCGCCGCGTTGACCTCCGCCTGCGCGCCGAGCGAAGTGATGACTAGCGGCACCTTGTGGCGTTCGCACCACGCGAGATCATCCTGCAGCCGGTTGTTGGTGCGATGGACGATCAGATTGACCGCAAACGGCGCGGCGGGTGCTTCGGGATGCCGGCGATCATGTGCGGTCAGTTCCTCGGCGATGCGGTGCAACCATTCGTCGAGTTGCGCAGAAGGACGAGCGTTCAATGCGGGGAAGCTGCCGACGATGCCGGCCTTGCACTGCGCGATGACCAGTTCCGGCCCCGACACGATGAACATCGGCGCGGCAATTACCGGCAGGCGGAGCTTGGAAAAGATGGCAAAGGGCATGGCGTGATCCCGCAAAGAGTCTCTTCTCCGCAAGCGGGCGGGGAACCGGGTTACGCCAATACCGCGACCGAATTGGCGGCGCTGAGTACGGCGCGGACGCTGGCGGTGGCGATATCCTCGTCGATCCCTACGCCCCAGACAGTCTGGCCATTCGGGCCCGTGCATTCGACATACGCCGCCGCGCGCGCTTCAGATCCCGCGCTCATTGCGTGTTCGAGATAATCGCGCACTTCCAGGGTCACCCCAAAGCTGGCTGCCAGCGTCGCCACTACCGACGAAATCAAGCCATTGCCGCGCCCGGAGACAGACTGCTCCCGGCCGCCCACGCCGATCTTGCCGACGAACAGCCGGGTGCCATCGGCGCTGCGGCTTTCCTCATAATCGACAAGCTGGAAGTGCTGCGGAGAGGCCAGGTGATACACGCGCTGGAAAACATCCCAGATGTCACCGGCATGCAATTCGCGGCCCGCAGCATCGGCCAGTTCCTGGACATGACGCGAGAAATGCGGCTGCATGCGCTTGGGCAGCTTCAGCCCCTGGTCCTGTTCCAGGACCCAGGCAAAGCCGCCCTTGCCGCTTTGCGAATTGACCCGGATCACCGCCTCGTAGGACCGGCCAAGATCGGCGGGATCGATCGGGAGGTACGGCACTGCCCAGAATTGGTCGTTGCGCGTCTGCTGGGCGGCGAAACCCTTCTTGATCGCGTCCTGATGGCTGCCGGAAAAGGCGGTGAACACCAATTCCCCGCCATAGGGGTGGCGCGCCGGTACCGGCAGTTGGTTGCAATATTCCACGGTCTGGATGACATCGTCGATATTGGAGAAATCCAGCAGTGGATCAACGCCTTGCGTGTACAGGTTAAGGCCCAGCGTTACCAGGCAGCAATTGCCGGTGCGCTCGCCATTGCCAAACAGGCAGCCTTCGACGCGGTCGGCGCCGGCCATCAATCCCAGTTCCGCCGCGGCGACGCCAGTGCCACGATCGTTATGGGTGTGCAGGCTGATCACCGCCGCATCGCGGTTGGGCAGGTTGCGGCAGAAATATTCGATCTGATCGGCGTAGATATTCGGCGTCGCCGCCTCGACGGTTGCCGGCAGATTGAGGATGATCGGATGATCGGGGGTCGGGCGCAGCACGTCCATCACGGCCTCGCAACATTCGAGGCTGAAATCGAGTTCGGCGGTGGAAAACGTCTCGGGGCTATATTCAAAGTGCCATTTCGTCTGCGGGAAACGTGCCGCCTGGTCGCGCAGCGCCTTGGCGCCGTTGACCGCGATCTCCTTGATCTGCGGTCGTTCCAGCCCGAACACCACTTGCCGCCACAGTGGCGACACCGCGTTATACAGATGCACGATCGCGGCATGAACCCCGGCCAGGCTCTCGAACGAGGTCTGGATGAGATCCTCGCGCGATTGCGTCAGTACCTGGATCAGCACGTCCTCGGGCACCCGGCCACCATCGACCAGCTCGCGAATGAAATCATATTCGGTCGCGCCCGCCCCCGGGAAACCGACCTCGATCTCCTTCAGCCCGACCTTGACCAGCAGGTCGAAGAAGCGGGTCTTTTTCTCGGCGCCCATCGGGTCGATCAGCGACTGGTTGCCGTCGCGCAGGTCGGTGGAAAGCCAGCGTGGCGCACGGGTGATGGTGCGGCCCGGCCATTGGCGATCGGGCAGGTCGATCTGGGGAAAAGCTCGGTATTTGACCGAGGGGTCTTTGAGCATGGTCATGACAGGTCTCGAACTTGAAGGTTGCAACGCCGGCTAAGTGCCCCCTGGCGCCTCAAGCGCGCTCGCAGGCACGCCGGATCACGCCAAAGGGCGGATAAGTCGCAGGGTTAGCGCATTGCCAACAAGGCCAAGATGAGAAGCGGCGGTCATGGCGCAAGTCTATGCTGATCGCGCGCCGCGCTGTAAAGGAAAACCTGAACAGTGCGGCGCCCGAACTCATCCCAAACTGCGTCGATGGCAACCTATCGCCTCCTCCTCTTCAGAGGAGAGGGTCGGAGGTGGTGTCTCTCCCCAGGCGCTACGCCTTCGACCAGAAAGGAAGGCACCACCCCCAGCCCCCCTCTGAAGAGGAGGGGAAGAGTCGCTGTCAGCGCAGCAACCTTAGTTGCGGCTCTTGTCGACCAGCGCATTCGCTCCGATCCATGGCATCATCGCGCGCAGCTTGGCACCGGTTTCCTCTATCGGATGCGCGGCAGCAGCCTTGCGCGCGGCCTTCAGTTCGGGCTGGCCGGCGCGGTTGTCGAGCACGAAGCTCTTCACGAACCGCCCCGAAGTGATGTCCGCCAAAATGCGCTTCATCTCGGCCTTGGTTTCGGACGTGATGATGCGCGGCCCGCTGGTGATGTCGCCATATTCGGCGGTGTTGCTGATCGAATAGCGCATGTTGGCGATGCCGCCTTCATACAGCAGGTCGACGATCAGCTTGGTCTCGTGCAGGCATTCGAAATAGGCCATTTCCGGCGCGTA
>CAZZYX010000146.1:0-7367 GCA_964658485.1 uncultured Acetobacteraceae bacterium
CGCTGTCGTCTTTCACGGTCGTGGTGAACGCACTGCGCCTGAACAGCGTGAAGCTGTGAATTCCCTTTGCTATAATGCGAGAAGGACCGGATAGCCTGAGCTACCTGGTCCTTCTCGATCACTTATTGTGGCTTGATCGCGGTAACCTCAGCGGTCATCCCCTGGGTCGAAAGGTCGAACCCGACGCGCTGACCGACGTGAAGGCCGCGGAGCAGCGCCGGCGGAGTGGCCTTGAAGGTCATGGTCATGGCAGGCCAACTCACTGCCGGAATCGGCCCGTGCTTGATGGTGATTTTGGCCGTCTTGGCATCGATCGCCGTAATGACACCGACGCCATGGCCCATTTTCATGCCCTGGGCCGGGTGGTCCATGCCTGCCATGCCCTTCATATCTCCGCTCATGCCTTGAGCCAATGCCGGACCGGCACTGAGGATGGCAGCAACAATCAATGCAGTGTGGTGTGCTCTCATGGAAAACTCCTTTGCTGAGAGGGTGGGGTAACTTCGGAATGGGGGTGTCTGCGCCGCCGCAGCAGCAGATAGGCGGCGGGGAGGACGAACATCGAGAGAAGCGGCGCGGTGAGCATGCCGCCGATCATGGGCGCGGCGATACGGCTCATGACCTCCGAGCCCGCGCCCGTCCCGAGCAGGATCGGCAGCAGGCCGGCCAGGATCACGGCCACGGTCATTGCCTTGGGCCGGACGCGCAGCAACGCGCCCTCACGCACCGCCGCCTCTATCTGGGCAGCGTCCGGGTCATCGCCTCGTTCCTCAAGCGCATTTTTCAGGTAGATCAGCATTACCACGCCAAACTCGGCCGACACGCCGGCGAGCGCGATAAACCCGACCCCGGTGGCGACCGACTGGTTGAAGCCCAGCAGGTACAGCGTCCAGATGCCGCCGGTTAGCGCGAATGGCAGCGTGCCCATGATCAGCGCCGCCTCATCGAACCGGCCGAAAATCATGAATAGCAGCACGAAGATGATCAGCAGCGTTGCCGGTACCACCAGCTTAAGCTTGTCCACCGCGCGCTGGAGATATTCGAACTGGCCCGAGTAGGCGATGCTGATGCCGGGCGAGAGCTTCACATGGCTGGCCACCGCGCGTTGCAGATCGCCGACCACCGATGTCAGGTCGCGGCCCCGCACATCGACATAGACCCATGTGGAGGGCCGCGCATTTTCGGTCTTGAGCATCGGCGGGCCCTCGGCGATCACAATATTCGCGACGGTGCCGAGCGTGATCTGTTGGCCGGAGGGGGTCAGGACGGGCAGGTTACGCAGCCCTTCGAGACTGTCGCGCAACTCTCGTGGATAGCGCACGCTGATTGGATAGCGCGCCAGCCCCTCGACCGTCTCGCCGATGGTCTCGCCGCCGATCGCGCCCGAGACGATCTGCTGCACGTCCGCGATGTTGAGCCCGAACCGCGCCGCTGCGGCGCGGTCGATATCGACATCGACATAGCGTCCGCCGGTCAAACGTTCGGCCAGTGCCGAGCTGACGCCGGGCACGGTCTTGGCCACCGTTTCGACATCATGGGCGATACGGTCGAGCTGGGCGAGATCGGAACCTGACACCTTGACCCCGATCGGACTCTTGATGCCGGTCGCCAGCATGTCGATGCGGTTGCGGATCGGTGGCACCCAGACATTGGCGAGGCCGGGCAGCTTCACCGTCCGGTCAAGTTCATCGACCAGCTTGTCGGGCGTCATGCCGGGGCGCCACTGGTCCTGCGGCTTGAACTGGATCGTCGTCTCGAACATTTCCATTGGCGCTGGATCGGTGGCGGTTTCAGCGCGACCGGCCTTGCCGAACACGCTTTCGACCTCGGGCACGGTCTTGATCAGCCGGTCGGTCTGCTGGAGCAGTTCGGACGCCTTGGCTGCCGACAATCCCGGCAGCGCCGAAGGCATGTAGAGCAGATCGCCCTCGTTCATGGTCGGCATGAACTCACCGCCCAGCTGTGAGAGCGGCCAGGCCGTAGTGGCAAAGAGCAGCGCGGCGATCAGCAGCACCGCCTTGGGTTTGCGCATCGTCCAGTCGAGCGCCGGCCGGTAGAGATTGGTCAGCCAGCGGTTGACCGGATTGGACTGCTCGGGCGGAATCTTGCCCCGGATCAGCAGCCCCATCAGCACCGGCACCAGCGTCACCGACAGGATCGCGGCGGATGCCATCGCATAGGTCTTGGTAAACGCCAGCGGCGCGAACAGCCGGCCTTCCTGCGCCTCCAGCGTGAACACCGGGATGAACGACAGCGTGATGATCAGCAGACTGAAAAATAGCGCCGGCCCAACTTCGGCGGCAGCGTCGGTGATGACGGTCCAGCGTATCTCACCCTCCAGCTGCTGATCTGGATGATCCTGCTCCCAGCGCTCGATCTTCTTGTGGGCATTCTCGATCATCACGACAGCGGCATCGACCATCGCACCGATGGCGATGGCGATGCCGCCCAGCGACATGATGTTGGCGTTCACTCCCTGGAACCGCATGATGATGAAGGCGGACAGCACGCCGATCGGCAGCGTCAGGATCGCGACCAGCGCCGAGCGGACGTGCCAGAGGAACAATCCGCAGACCAAGGCGACGACGATAAACTCCTCGATCAGCTTGTGGGTAAGGTTGTCCGCTGCGCGGTCGATGAGCTGCGAGCGGTCATAGACCGTCACCAGTTGAACCCCCGGCGGCAGGCCTGCCTTCAACGTGGCGAGCTTGTCCTTGACCGCCGCGATGATCTCACGCGCATTCTTGCCCGAACGCAGGATGACCACACCGCCGGCAACTTCGCCCTCGCCGTTCAGTTCGGCGATGCCACGCCGCATCTCGGGGCCGATCTGGATGGTGGCGACACTGCCAAGGGTTATCGGCACGCCGCCAGCAGCGGTCCGCAGGGGAATGGCGCGGAAGTCATCGAGCGATTTGAGATAGCCCGAGGCGCGGACCATATATTCTGCCTCGCCTATTTCCAGCACCGAGCCGCCCGATTCCTGATTGGCCTTTTGAATGGCATCGACGACCTGGGTATGGGTGACGCCGTAAGCGGCGAGTTTCACCGGATCGAGCACCACCTGGTACTGCTTGACCATGCCGCCGATGCTGGCGACTTCGGCCACGCCGGGAACGGTCTTCAGCTCATAGCGCAGGAACCAGTCCTGCAAGGATCGCAGCTGCGCCAGATCGTGCTGGCCGGTCCGGTCGACCAGCGCATATTCATAGACCCACCCCACCCCGGTAGCATCGGGGCCAAGCGCGCTGCGGGCGCTGGGCGGCAAGCGCCCCTGCACCTGGTTGAGATATTCGAGCACACGGCTGCGCGCCCAGTAGAGATCAGTACCATCCTCGAAGATCACATAGACAAAGCTGTCGCCGAAGAAGGAATAGCCGCGCACGGTCTTGGCACCGGGCACTGAGAGCATAGTGGTGGTCAGCGGATAGGTGACCTGGTTCTCGACGATCTGCGGCGCCTGTCCAGGATAGGAGGTGCGGATTACAACTTGCACGTCGGAGAGGTCGGGCAGCGCATCGATCGGCGTCGAGCGCACCGCCCAGATGCCGATGCCGACGAGCGCCAGCACGCCGATGAGGACAAAGAAGCGGTTACGGACCGACCAGCGAATGAGATGGGCGATCACTGGCCAGCCACCCTGGTCATGCGCCGCATGGTCGGGCCAGCTGGCGGCTGATCGAAACCGAAGCGCACGCGGTCGCCGATCTTGAAGCCCCGCGCGATCCCGGCATTGGGAAGTGCGAAGGTCATCGTCATCGCCGGCCAACCCAGGGCCGGCACCGGCTCGTGGCTGAGCGTTACCGAACTGGCGGTGATCTGTTCGATCTTGCCCGTCGTTTCATAGAGTTTGGCCGCCGGCGTGGGTTTGGTGGGAGCGGCCGACACCGTGCCGCCGATTGGGCGCGCTTCGATGCCTGACAGGCTCGCCTCGGAATCGATCAAGAACTGGCCCGAGGCGATGATCCTCTCGCCCTCGCTGAGGCCTGCAAGAATCTCTGTGCTGTCGCCGGCCTCCCTCCCGGTCCGGACCTCTGCGGGCTGATAGCGGCCCTTGTCGAGCGCCAGCATCACCAGCGTTCGTGTACCGGTGTGGATCAGCGCCTCCGATGGCACCAGTAGCGCTGGTCGCGCACTGCCGCCGAACGAAACGGTAGCGAACATGCCGGGTCGCAGGCGCCCTCCGCGGTTGGGCAGTTCGATACGAACGGTGAGCGTATGGCTCTCGGCCTGCGTCTCGGGCAGGATCGCGGTGACCCGCCCGGAAATGGTTTGACCGGGGAAAGCGGTGAGGCTCGCCTGCACGGTCTGGCCCGGTTTGATCGGTCCGGCGATCGCCTCGGGCACGGCGGCGTTGAGCCAGACCGTGCCCAAGCCGTTGATCTCGGCGAGCGTTTGGCCTGCCGCCATGGTCATTCCGGAGCGGACATCCAATGTCTTGATCAGGCCGCCGGTGGGCGTGGAAATCGTGATGACATTGTGCGGTCGCCCCGATCGTTCCACCTCTGCGACCGTGCCCGCCGGCATGCCGAGCAGCAGCAGCCGTTGCCGTGCCGCCTGCGCCAACGCGGCGTTGCCGGTGCGGCGGACAGCCAGAAACTCGGCCTGTGCGCCGCCCCACTCGGGTACGAGTAGATCGGCAAGCGGAGCACCCGCGCCGATCACATCGCCCGGTGCACGGCCATAGACCCGTTGCACGAATCCGGCCGCGCGCGCCTGGACGACTGCAATTTCGCGCTGGTTGAAATCGATCGTGCCAGCGGCGGTGAGGCTGCTGGCCAGATCACCCCTGCGAACAGCGACGATGCGCATCCCCAGCGTTTGCGAGGTCGCTGGATCAATCCGTACTTCGGGCGCATCGCCTCCGCCTTCTCCGCCATACTTGGGAACCATCTGCATATCCATGAAGGGTGACTTGCCCGGTTTGTCGAAATGCTGGGAAGGCACCATTGGATCGTACCAGTATAGCGGCTTGCCGGCGGGGCCGGCGCCCTGAGCGGGGGCACTTGCATCCGCCGGACGGCTCGTCCAGCGGGCGATGCCGTAGCCGCCGGCACCGGCGAACAAGGCGATGGCAAGACCAGTGCCCAAAAGGCGCGGGCGGATTACGGAGGCGGTTTCAGTCATTGGTCGTCGCTCCGATAGGAAAGGGACAGCCGGGCGCCATCGGCGGCGACCAGTGCCTCGCGCTCGATGGAGGTCAGGGTGGCATCGGCCAGCGCGCCATAGGCATCGGCGATATCGACGAGGCTGGCGCGCCCGGCGCCGTAGCTCGCCGTCTCCAGCTTCACCCGTTGCTCGGCGAGCGGTTGCAAGGTGTCCCGCGCCCGCAGCCATTGCTCATGGTGCATAACATGATCGGCAAGATCGGCATCGAGGTCGGCGGCCAGCGCCCTCCTCGCCGCCTCGCGCTCGGCCAGCACCCGCCCCGCATTCGCTTCTGCCGCGCCGATCTCGGCATTCTGGCGATGCCGGGTAAACATCGGCAAGCCGATCGTGACGCCGGCCGAGACATAATCGCCGAAACGGGGATCGCGGCGTTGGTAGGCGACGTTCACCCCGAAGTCGGACCGCCGACCGGCATCAGCCACCTGCACATCGGCATCCGCTTGCCCAATCTGGGCGCTGATCATGCGGATGGTGGGGTGCTGGTCAAGACCAGCGCGAATCGCTGCGGCATCGATCGCAAAGTCCGGCATGGGGCCAGCGATCTCAGGCGCGGAATCTCCGGTCCAGCGGATCAACGTTGCGCGGGCCCGCGCCATGTCCGAGACCAGCTCGCTACGGCGATCCTGGAGCGTAGCCACCGCTTGCTGTCCCGCGAGTGTCTGCGCTGGCCGGACATTGCCCGAGATGACCGCGCTGCTCATGGTTCCTACCACGCGCTCCAGGCGGGACAGGACATCATCGAGCGCGGCGAGCCTGCGCGTCGCATAGGCAAGGTTGATCCACGCCAGCGCAGTGCCAACCTCGACTGTGCGAACCTCGACAATGGTATCGGCCTCAGCCGCCTTGATGTTGCTGTCGGCGCGGGCCTGCTGGGCATGACGCTTGGCGAGATTGGGAATGTTCTGAGTAACACCCACCCGCGCCATCGTGAAGTTGTCCTGCCCCGGTTTGAACGCCAGCGGTCCAGAGATCGGAAAGCTGTCGATACCGACTGCAAGCGTTGGATCAGGGAGCGCACCCGCCGCGCCGCGCGCTGAATGTGCAGCGTCAACGCCAAGCGTCTTTGCGCGGATCGACGGCGCATCGCGTTGCGCTTGGCTCAGCGCGGCCTCGAAAGTCAACGGTTCGGCAAAGGCAATGCCAGGGGTGAGCGCAAGCAGGGGCGCGCAAAGCAATAGTCGCATGAAAATCTCCCAATCTGAAGATCAGGCCGGAGCGGATCAGGTGGGTTGAGCCATGGCGATGCCAGTGGAGTGAGAGTTACACTCCGCTGGCATCGCAGGCCTGACTGCCAAAATGAGTCGCCCAGCCAGGACCTTGTCCTAGCTGGCTGAGGGACCAGAGGCCGTCATCGCGCCATGCATGGTCTTCATGCAATCGGCGGCTTCAGCGCTAGCCATCTTCATCATGCCGCAATCGCTGTTTGCCACTTGCGGCGGAGCCGGCACCCAGCGGCGCGTAGATCCTTGCAGCGGTGCGCGGGGTCCGTGTTGCGGTGCCTGTTGCCACTCATAGTGGCCCGAGCTGGTGGCATCGCCGCTTGCAAAAGCGGGAGCGATGGTGAGTGCAGACAGGGTAGTCATAGCGAATGCGGCGACAATTTCGAACGTCTTCATGAGATGAATCCTTTGGCAAATAATCGCGTGGCCAAAGGTCAGACAGGATTTTCCGATGCGCAAATGACGCACGAAACCTGTCAGCCTTGCAGCCGGGTTCGATCAGCCAAGGAGGGTCGGTGGTTCCGGTTCGGGAGTAAGCTCACTGCCGCGCAGGACAGTGGAGCTGGGCCAGAAGGCCGCAACTTTTACAGGTGCCAATGATGCAGGCATAGGTGGTGCGTCACCTAGAATAATCGGCACCACACAACCCATCGCGGCAATGCAGTCCAGCGTCATGCCCTCGCAGGGTTTTTGCCCAGGCTGCTCGTGCTGTGCCATCATCTTCATGCAATCGGCGCCCATGCCTGACATGGCCATCGGCGTGGACTTTGTCGATGGTCCGGACGCATAGGCAGCCGCTTGGCCAAACAGGCCGATCATGGCTCCAAGCAGGAGAAGGAGATGTAGTACGCGGTTCACTGACGACCTGATTACACGGTCTGATGAGATCGGCAACATCCTCCTTCAGCGTGATCCCTCGGCCGCGGGCCTCTTTCGCAAAGATTGCTGCCGCGCGCCGGACTTAGGCGGAAGGCAATA
>CAZZYX010000147.1:0-7270 GCA_964658485.1 uncultured Acetobacteraceae bacterium
CGCCGGTCCCACCACCGACGCCCGTCCCTTGCCCTCCGCCGGTAGCGGATGTCGGAGCCGGGGTCGTGTCCGGCGGCAGGAACTTCGCGCTGGAACCCGGCTCGCGCAGGGCGTCGATGTCGGGATAGTCGTTCGGCTTGTTGGTTTGCGCCGGGGCGGGCTCGGGTGCGACGACCGGTTCCGGCACCAGCGCAGCTTCACCCGGCTTGCCCAGGATCTTGCGGCGCTTCACCTCCACGACCACCTTGTTCGTGCGGCCATGGCTGAACGTCTGCTTGACTTCGCCCGCCTGGACCGAAAGCTTCAGCCCCAGTGGCTTCCTGCCCAGTGTCGGTTTGTTGTCGGTCTCGCTCATGTCGTCAAACAGTCCTTAGGTCCTGATGCCTGTACCGGCATCAATTTTTCCTGAATTTCGATGCCCGCCCGGCATCGATAATATCGTTCAATCGGTAATCAGCAGGGCAATGGCGCAGCGGTGGCCGCCCCATCATCCTGTTGGTCAAAATCCCCGCGTCCTTCAGGGTCGGCTTCAAGCCGACCCATGAAATGGTTCAGGCGTCGCAGTGGCCCGCCCAGCCTTTCGGCCGCAGCCCGGTCGTTAAGCGCCAGATGGACGACGTTATCGCGGCCCAATGCCACAGACAGCGCCGCCCGGTCCAGCGGCAAGATAATACCTCGCTGCCCGCTACCCTCGGCATCCTGGCCAACCCGCCAGGCCTGGTCGAGCTTGCGCGACCCGTCGTTGCTGGCGTCGGTGGCATGCGCCAGCAACGCGACGCGACCCATCCGGGCTTGTTCGGCAATACGATCAGACCCCAATATGAGCCTGCCGGCACGCAATTCCAACCCCAGCCGGTCGGAAATGACCCGCAGCAAAGCCGCTTCGATGCGATAGGAAAGATCGTCGGGTACGATCATCGGGGTACCGTGAAAGGCTCGCGCCAACGCGCCACGCAGCTTGCCCTTCGCCAAAGCTGCGTCGAGTTCGATGCGGGTCACTCCGATCCAGGCACCCCGCCCCGGCGCCCGCGCCATGACATCGGGCAGGACCAGGCATTTGCCTTCGCTATCGGGCGGCGCAATCGCCAGCCGGATCAGCGAGTCACGCGTGTCGTTACGGCCGGAGAGGATGCATTTCCGCTCCGGACCCTGCCCGGCAACCCGAGCGTCAGCAATGTCGGACGTCAGGCGCTCATTGTGAGGAGTCCGCATGGGCGGCCTCCGCGCTTGGCGCTTCTTCTTCGTCCGCAAACCAATGCGCGCGCGCGGCCATGATAATCTCGTTGCCCTGTTCTTCGGTCAATCCATATGTGCCCAGCACACCGCCCTTGTCGTCGCGTTCTGCGCGATCGCGGTCACGGCGCGGCGGTGAATTGCTCGATTCGCGGCGGCGCTGTTCGACGCGCTTCTTGGCGATCAACTCATCGGTGGCCAGATCGGCAAGGTCGTCGAGCGTCTTGATCCCGGCTTTGCCCAGCACCACCAGCATGGCTTCGGTCAGGTGCGGGATTTCAGCCAGCGCATCCTCGACGCCCAGCCCGCGCCGTTCTTCACGAGCGGCTTCCTCACGGCGATCCAGTGCTTCCTGCGCGCGGCTCTGCAATTCTTCGCCAAGTTCGTCGTCGAACCCTTCGATCTGCGCCAGTTCGGCAAGATCGATGTAAGCGACTTCTTCCAGCTCGGTGAAGCCTTCCGCCACCAGCAACTGCGACAATGTCTCGTCGACGTCCAGCTCTTCCTCAAACATCTTGGAGCGCTCGGCGAATTCACGCTGGCGCTTTTCGGAGGATTCGGCCTCGGTCAGAATATCGATCGCCGAATTGGTCAGCGCCGAAGCGAGCCGGACATTCTGCCCACGCCGACCGATCGCCAGGCTGAGCTGATCGTCGGGGACCACCACCTCGATACGGCTTTCATCCTCGTCGATGACCACGCGCGAAACCGTTGCCGGTTGCAGCGCATTGACCACGAAGGTCGCGGTGTCCTCGCTCCACGGGATGATGTCGATCTTTTCGCCCTGCAATTCCTGCACTACGGCCTGAACCCTGCTGCCCTTCATGCCGACGCACGCGCCGACCGGGTCGATCGAGCTGTCGCGGCTGATCACGCCGATTTTCGCGCGCGATCCGGGGTCACGGGCAGCCGCCTTGATCTCGATGATATTGTCGTAGATCTCCGGCACTTCCTGCGCGAACAGCTTCTTCATGAATTCGGGATGCGCGCGCGACAGGAAAATCTGCGGACCGCGATTCTGGCGCTCCACCTTCATGATCCACGCCCGGACGCGCTCGCCGATGCGCGCGGCTTCGCGCGGGATCTGCTGGTCGCGGCGGATGACGCCCTCGGCGCGGCCGAGATTGACGATGACATGGCCGAACTCGACCGATTTGATCACGCCGGTGATGATCTCGCCGGCGCGGTCCTTGAATTCTTCGTACTGGCGGTCACGCTCGGCATCGCGCACCTTCTGAAAGATGACCTGCTTGGCCGATTGGGCATCGATGCGGCCCAGATCGACCGGCGGCAATGGATCGACAATAAAATCGCCGATTACCGCGTTAGGATCGAGCTTCTTCGCTGCGGTCAGGTCTACCTGCTTGAAGTAATCCTCAACCTCCTCGACCACTTCGACCACCCGCCACAGCCGCAGATCGCCGGTGCGTGGATCGAGCTTGGCGCGGATATCGTTTTCGGCGCCGTAACGATTGCGCGCCGATTTCTGGATCGCTTCTTCCATCGCTTCGATAACGATCGACTTGTCGATCATCTTTTCGGTAGCGACCGCCGTAGCGATTGCGAGCAGTTCGGCGCGGTTGGCGTTCATTGCACTGGCCATAATCAGTCTTCCTGTGCTTCTACGAATTCGTCAGCACCGCTGGTATCCAGCGGGCGGCTTGCTGCAATCAATCGGTCGGTAAGAACCAGCTTGGCTGATTGGATGTCATCGATCGGAAAGGTGATCCGTCCCGATTTGCGGTCGTCAAGCGTGACCATTTCACCCTCGATCCCGAGCAGATCGCCATGCAGCGACTTGCGGTTGCCATCAACCGGCTTTTCCAGTTGCACGCGCGCCTCGTGGCCCGCCCATCTGCTGAAATCCTGCCGGCGAGTCAACGGCCGGTCGATCCCCGGCGAACTGACCTCCAGCCGATAAGTCTCTTCGATCAGCACCTCGCCAGCCTCTTCCAGCTCATCGATGCGATCGGAAACACGATGCGACAACGCCGCGCAATCCTCCAGCACCAGTTGACCGGTATCGGCGCGCTCGGCCATGATCTGCAAAGTATGCTCCTCATCGCCGACTTCGCTCTTGCCGAAGAATATCACGCGCACGAGATCCAGCCCCAGGGCCTTCGCCTCCGGCTCGACGATTTCAACGATGCGCGCGATATCCGCCAATGCAAACTCCAGAACCGTCCCGCGCCGGCCCCCAAATGTCGATCATGCCAACAGCGTATCGCGCCGGCCCCTGTCGGCGCCAGCCCGGACGTTGCGTCACAATGTCGGGATTTGCGTTGGTTACGCCAACTTGCCGGGAAATGCAAGGGCCGACGTCTACGCGCAACGCTAACAAGATCGGCATGGATTCGGCCACTTTTCCCCGCTAGAGGCCAAACGATGCGCAGTTTACCAGACATTCTCGACGAATACGAATTCCTCGACGCCGACGAGCGCTATCGGCTGCTGATCGAGTTGGGGCGGGAGCTCGAGCCGATGCCCGATGCGCTGAAGACCGATGCGACGCGGGTGATGGGCTGTTCGGCCAGCGTTTGGGTCTATCCGACCGCCGCGCCGGACGGCAATCTGCATTTCATGGCCGACAGCAACGCCGCGATCACCAAGGGGATCATCGCGCTGGTGCTGACGGCGGTGCAGGACCAGCCCGCCGCGGAGGTCGCCGCGATGGACGTTGCTGCAGAATTGGCCCCCTTCGATTTGAAGAACCAGCTCTCTTCGAACCGCACTCAAGGGGTGCCCAACATGATCGCGCTGATCCGCGAGCATGCAGCGCGGCTGGCGGAACTACCGCAATAAGGTCCAGGTTTCGACTATAATAAACGGCGGTTTACGCCCACTGGCAGGAAACCCTGTGGCCTCACGTAAAACCTAGAAGGGGGCCCTTTGCAGGCGATCAGTGAGGAGGGCCAGACGTGACTGCGCGCACTTCATCGGTAACGAACTTCGGCTGGATCGGCACATTATGGAATGCCGCCACGGACCAAATCTCGCCTCGTTTCACCATCACCTGTTCGAGGCGGGTGTAGAGCACGCCGTCGACTGCGGCCAAGCCTGTCGGAAGCTGTAGGGCTCCTGACAGTTTCGAGATTGTATCGACAACGGCAACATCGGGCTTCACGAATGTCATCGCCGCGACGAACTGGCGCATCTGGCTACCTTTGTAGATCGTCGAAAATATTGCCCGGTGCTGAGCGACGAACGGCGCTTTGCCAACAGAGAACATGCCGACCGTGTTGGCGAATGAGATGTCGGGGAGAACATGCGCTGCGAACGCAGCTGCATCGCCCGCTGCCCACGCCGCCCCTTCGTCATCAAGGATGTGAGTAATCGCGCTTCGATCGGCTTGGTTGCCATTTGCCACAATCGAACCGGCGACCGTCGCAGTAGACGTGCCGAGAACCAAGGCTGCGATACCAAACGCTGCGATCGTTTTTAATCTAACCATCGCCTGCACTCCGACATCCCGAGGCGACGAGCGCCCACGAGACCGATAGTATCGGAGAAAGGGCGACTTTACAATGCAGCTGACTGAAAGCGGTCCGATCGCTGACCATCAATTTTGGACCTTCTGAGTCAACATGATCGCAATGGACCGAACCGACATCGGCCAGCGTCAGCCTTTACCACTGACTTGCAAAACCTGCGCCTGCGTCTAATTGCACATCATCATGTCCAGCACCCCACGCACGCTTTACGAGAAAATCTGGGACGCCCATGTCGTCGAACGGCGCGATGATGGTACCTGCCTGATCTATATCGACCGGCACCTGATCCATGAGGTCACCAGCCCGCAGGCGTTCGAAGCGCTGCGGGTCGCCGGGCGCAAGGTGCGTCGGCCCGACCTGACACTGGCCGTCCCCGATCACAATCTGCCCACTACCGCGCGGCGCGATGCGGCGGGTAATCCCATCGCCATTGCCGACATCGAAAGCGCGGCACAACTGGCGGCACTGACCGCGAATACCGCGCAGTTCGGTATCCACCTCATCGGCGACGCCGATGTCGAGCAGGGCATCGTCCATGTCGTCGGACCCGAACAGGGCTTCTCGCTGCCCGGCGCGACGATCGTCTGTGGAGACAGCCACACCTCGAGCCACGGCGGGCTGGGCGCGCTGGCCTTCGGCATCGGCACTTCCGAAGTCGAGCATGTGCTGGCAACGCAGACATTGTTGCTCAAGCAGTCAAAGACCATGCAGATCCGCGTCGATGGCGACCTGCCCGCCGGTGTTGGCGCCAAGGACCTGATCCTGCACATCATCGGCGTCATCGGCACCGCTGGCGGCACCGGGCATGTCATGGAGTTTAGCGGCCGGGTATTCGAGCAGATGTCGATCGAGGGCCGGCTTACCGTCTGCAACATGGCGATCGAGGGCGGCGCGCGGTCGGGCCTGATCGCGCCCGATGCCACCACTTTTGCCTATCTCAAGGGCCGCCCATATGCGCCCAAAGGCGCCGAATGGGACCGGGCGGTGGTGTGGTGGAGCAGCCTGGCGACCGATCCCGACGCGCACTTCGACAAGACCGTAGTGATCGATGCCGCCGATATCCAGCCGACCGTCACCTGGGGCACCAGCCCCGAAGACACCATCGCGATTGGCGGGGTCGTGCCCGCTCCGGAAAGCTTTGCCGATCCGTCCAAGCAGGAAGCCGCGCGCAAAAGCCTGGCTTACATGGGGCTTGAAGCGGGCCAGCGCATCGACACCATCGCGGTCCAGAATATCTTCATCGGCAGTTGCACCAACAGCCGGATCGAGGATCTGCGCGCCGCTGCCGCCGTACTCAAGGGTCGGCACAAGGCCGCGAACGTCAAATGGGCGATCGTGGTGCCCGGTTCCGGGCTGGTCAAGGCCCAGGCCGAAGCGGAGGGGCTGGACCGAATATTCACCGATGCCGGTCTCGAATGGCGCGAGCCGGGATGTTCGGCGTGCCTGGCCATGAACCCTGACAAGGTACCCGCCGGCGAGCGCTGTGCGTCCACCAGCAACCGCAATTTCGTTGGTCGCCAGGGACCGGGCGCGCGTACTCACCTGCTGTCGCCGGCAATGGCGGCGGCGGCGGCGGTGACCGGTCACTTGACCGACGTGCGGGAATTGACCTGACCTCGGCCTTGAATCCCGTGCGGCTAAAGTTCATAAGGACGCCATGACCGATACCACTGACCCGACATCCCCCGGCCCCGACCAGAAATCGGGCTGGAGCAACACCGCCATCGCCGGCGCTGCGATCGGCTCGGCTGCGCTTGCCGCGGCGTTGCTCTTTGCCTCTCGCCGCCGCGATCCCGGCAAGGGCAAGCTTGACCCGCTCCATCCCGAAACCGCCCCCGAGACCGATTGAACGATGAAAGCTATCGACCATGTCGCCGGACGCGCCATCCCGTTCGGACGGAAAAACGTCGATACCGACGTGGTTATCCCCGCACACTGGCTGAAGACGGTCAGCCGGGAGGGATTGGGCCGGGGCGCATTCGAAGCGGTGCGCAAGGAACCGGGCAATGTCTTCGACAACCCTGAATACGCGGGTGCACCGATTCTGATCGCGGGGGATAATTTCGGCTGCGGGTCGAGCCGCGAGCATGCCGCCTGGGCGCTGCTGGACATGGGCATCACCTGCGTCATCGCGCCGAGCTTTTCCGACATCTTTTCCAGCAATGCCTTCAAGAACGGCATTCTGCCGGTGGCCTTGCCGCAGGTGGCTATCGACCGCCTGATGGAGGTGGCAAAGACCGATCCCATCGATATCGATCTCCAGACGCAGAGCGTGACGACGCGTTACCAGGACCGGTTTACCTTCGACATCGATCCGTTTCGCAAGCATTGCCTGCTGGAAGGCCTGGACGAAGTAGGCCTGACCCTGGCCCAGGATAGTGCGATCACCGCGCACGAACGGCGCGCCCGCATGGCGTTGCCGTTTCTGGCTAAAGCGGCTGCCTGACTCGCACTGCGGTTCGCGGGATTGAACTTTGGCCGCGACCACCGTATCGCCGTGCCGGCGTAAGGTGGCCCCAGCATTCGCATTCGAGGAATTTGCCGCA
>CAZZYX010000148.1:0-7167 GCA_964658485.1 uncultured Acetobacteraceae bacterium
CCCAACCCCCGCCGCCCCGGATATCGGTCTCGATCAGGGCAACGCCACCCCTGCCGCCGAACCCTTCGCCATCCACGCCCAGACCACCTTCACCGCGCAGGGCACGCCGGGCTTTTCCTCACCTTATGCCGGCCCCAACAGCCTCACCCCCAGCCAGGTCAAGGAAACCTTCGACGCCACGCTGTTTATCGGCGCGCGGCTGTGGCCGGGCGCGGAACTCTGGGTCGATCCCGAGATCGACCAGGGCTTCGGCCTGTCCGACACGCTTGGCGTTGCCGGCTTCCCCAGCGGCGAGGCATACAAGGTCGGCAAGACCAACCCCTACTTCCGCCTGCAACGCGCTTTCCTCCGCCAGACCGTGAAACTGGGCGGGGCAACCAGCGCGGTTGCCGCCGATGCCAACATCATGGCCGGCACGCAGGCCGCCAATCGGCTGGTCATCACCGTGGGCAAATTCGGCGTCGGCGATGTCTTCGATACCAACGCCTATGCCCATGATCCACGCGGCGATTTCCTCAACTGGTCGATCATCGACACCGGCAGTTTCGATTACGCCGCCGACGCCTGGGGCTATTCGCTGGGCGCGGCTGCCGAATGGTACCAAGGCGACTGGACGCTGCGCGCCGGCCTGTTCAACCTGTCGAAAATACCCAATGGCGAAACGCTGGAAAGCAATCTGTCGCAATTCGAAATCGACGGCGAGATCGAGCATCGTCACAGGCTGCATGGTCATCCCGGTGCCATCCGGCTGGCCTTTTTCCGCAACCATGGCCGCTATGTAAAGCTGGCCGATGCGATTGCTGCCTACGACCTGACCGGCATCATCCCCGATCCGGTCACCCTGCGCCACCCCGCCACGCGCTGGGGCGGACAACTCAATGCGGAGCAGGAAGTCAGCAGCGCATTGGGCGTATTCCTGCGCGCGGGACTCGGCGGCGGCGGGCTGGAAGTCGACGAATTCACCGACATCGATCGCACGGTTGCGGTGGGCGGCAGGCTCAAGGGCCAGGGCTGGGGCCGCGCCGCCGATGGCGTCGGCATTGCCTTCGTCGACAACGGCATCTCGAAAGAACGCCAGCGCTACTTCGCCGATGGCGGGCTGGGCATCCTGGTTGGCGACGGACTATTGCCCCACCCCGGCGACGAACGCATCATCGAGACATTCTACGACTGGGAAGTTGCCGCCCACGTCAATCTTACCGCCGATTACCAGTTCGTCGCCAACCCCGGCTATAACCGCGACCGTGGCCCGGCACACGTCTTTGCGCTACGCTTCCACGCGGCGATCTGAGCGGCTTTCGCCACGACAAGATGATCGGAACTACCGCTGAAGATGATCCTGATTCCCGGCCTGAAAGCAACCGCGCTGCTGCAGGCCTGCGGCTGACGGGTTATCTGCCGGACAGCTCAGGCCCGATCCGCTAACCGTATCGCCGATACCATCCAGCGCGCGGCCGGCGGGAAGAAATTGCGGTAGGTCGCGCGCGAATGGCCCGGCGGAGTCGCCCACGAGCTGCCGCGCAAAACCTGCTGATTTATCATGAATTTGCCGTTGTATTCGCCCACCGCACCGGTCTCTGGCTGGAATCCGGGGTAGGCGGCATACGCCGAACTGGTCCATTGCCAGCCAACGCCATGTGCCTGGGTCACGCGCCGCGCGGCGACTTCCCATTCGGCCTCGGTCGGCAACCGCGCATCGGCCCACCGCGCGAAGGCATCCGCCTCGTAATAGCTGACATGCATAACGGCCTCATCCGGGTCGATCGAGCGTCGTCCAGCTGGGCCGAAGCCGGTCCAGCCACCCGCGCCCCGTTGCCAGTACAGCGGCGCATCCCAGCCTTCGCCGGCCACGGCGGCCCAACCGTCCGACAGCCACAATTCAGGCCGGCGATAACCGCCGTCGGCGATGAAATCCTGATACGCCCCGGCACTGACCAGCCGGTCGGCGATCCGATAGTCTTCCAGCCAGACGCGGTGCGCGGGCAGTTCGTTATCGAACGAAAAGTCCCCGCCTCCGCAAGATTTGGCTCCCTCATGGCCGATCCGGTACAGCCCCGCCGCAATCGTATGCCAGCGCAGATTCGGCGCCGCACGCGACGGCGGCTGCCACTGCGGATCGCAGGCCGGAGCCATGGGGTTGCGCGAAAAGGCATGCAGGATATCCATGCGCAGCAATTCCTGGTGCTGCTGCTCGTGATGCAGCCCCAATTCGATCAGCTCGCGGCATGCCTCCGCGGCGATGGCAATCAACCGCACCATCGCGGCATCGACATGGCGACGATAGGCAATTACTTCGCGGCGGCTCGGACGCGACAACAACCCTCGTTCGGGCCGGGGATAGCGGTCGCCTACGGTCACGTAATATGAATTGAACAGCACCGCGAACGCCGGATCGAAGCAGACATAACCGGGCAGGCTGGGCGCCAGCAGAAACGTTTCGAAAAACCAGCTGGTATGCGCGAGATGCCATTTTGCCGGACTGGCATCCGGCATGGATTGCAGCTGGCAATCCTCGTCGCTCAGCGTCGCCGTGATCGTCTCGCTGAGCGCACGAACCTGGCGATAACGATCCGCCAGCGATAGATCGGCCAGCGGCGGCACGGCAGCGGCGATATTCATGGCCCGATCCATCTTCATGGCTCAAGCCGACCCTCGTCCGCGGCCCAGACATGAATCGAAAACATCCGGTCGGCATCGAACCACGCCGCCATCGGCTCCCAACCCGATGCTCGGGCCAGCAGGCGAATTTCTTCGGGAGAATATTTATGGCTGTTTTCGGTGTGGATGGTTTCCATTTGGCGCATTTGGAAATCTTGCCCTGCAGCCTGGAACTGCAAATCGTGCTGCGCTTCCAGATGCATTTCAATGCGGCCCCGCCCGTCGTGCCAGATCGCGCGATGGACAAAGCTGTCGAGCGGTATGGTCCCGCCCAGTTCACGGTTGATCCGGGCCAGCACGTTGAGGTTGAACTGCGCGGTCACTCCTGCGGCATCGTCATAAGCGGCTTCCAGCATGCGGACATTCTTGCGAATATCTATGCCCATGACCAGCCGCGCGCCAGCCCCCAGCGTATCGCGAAACGAGCGCAACAGATCCACGGCAGCGGCATGCCCAAAGTTACCGATCGTCGAACCTGGAAAAAACCCTATCAACGGCGCCTTGACGGCAGCGGGCAACCGCACCGGCTGGGTGAAATCGGCGGCGATCGGCAGCACCGCGATATCGGCATGCGCCCGTGCCAGGGCCTGCGCCGACATTTCCAGAAACTGGCCGGAAATATCGATCGGAACATAAGCATCGGGCTTTACCGCCGCCAGCAACAACGGCGTCTTCGTCGCAGACCCGGCCCCGAACTCGACCACGGTCTTGCCGGTGCCGGTGAGATTGGCGATATCGGCGGCGTGTTCCGTCAGCAACGCGATCTCGGTGCGGGTCGGATAATATTCAGGCAGGCGGGTGATTTCCTCGAACAGTTTCGAGCCGATATTGTCGTAAAAATATCTTGCCGGAATGGTTTTCCGGGGCTGTGACAAACCCTGGATCACCGCCTGCGCGAAGGCATCGGCATCGGCGATCTGCCGTTCCATAGTCACTGCTGCCATGCGTTATTCCTCTATGCCACAGCTAGACGAATGCCCAGGCCGCTGGTCGGGCAATCAACTCCCCAGCCGGCAATTCGTTTCACTACTATTGTCCTGCCCATTCCGGCAGCGATTTCAAAGGGCACGTCAGACGATTGTAGTCGGGAATGGGTTGAAATCGTCAGATATGCCGCATAGCTTGAACGATGCATTTTGAATCGGATAACGCCGCCCGGGTCCACCCCGCCGCGATGCGTGCCATCGTCGCGGCGGCCGATGCGCGGGGCACCTATGATGGCGACGCCTGGAGCGCGCAGCTCGACCCGGCATTCTCGCGCATTTTCGAGCGCGAGGTGGCGGTGATCTGGGCGGCGACCGGCACCGCAGCAAACGCACTCGCGCTCGGCGTGCTATGCCCTCCATATGGCGGCATCGTCTGCCATGAAGAGAGCCATATCATTGCCGACGAATGTGGCGCCGCCGGTTTTTTTACCGGCGGGGCGACGCTGTTGCCGGGCCGGGGGCCGGGCGCCAAGCTTGCCGCTGCGGATGTTCGCGCGGGACTGGCGGACCGGGATGTCGATCAGCACACCCTGCCCGCCCGCTGCCTGTCGATCACGAACGCCACCGAATGGGGCCTCATCTATACCCCGGCCGAAACCGCGGCGCTGGGCGCGGTGTGCGGCGAATTCGGGCTGCGCTTCCATGTCGATGGCGCGCGTTTTGCCAATGCCGTGGCGTTCTCGGGCTGCTCCGCGGCCGATCTCAGCTGGCGAGCCGGTGTCGACCTGTTATCCTTCGGATTTTCCAAGAACGGGGCGCTGATGGGCGAGGCGCTGGTGATTTTCGATCCGTCGCTGGCGCAGGAACTGCGGTATCGCCGCAAGCGGGCCGGTCACCTGCCGGCGCGCGGCCGGGTGATCGCCGCCCAATTGCTGGCGCTGGTCGAGGACGATCTGTGGCTGGCTAACGCGCAGGCTTCCAACCGCGCCGCGCAACTGCTGGGTGAAGGGGCGGGTTCCCGCCTGGCCTACCCGGTCGAAGCCAACGAAGTTTTCCTGACCCTGAACCAGGACGAGGCGACGGCGCTACGCAACCTGGGCTATTCGTTCCACGACTGGGAGGTTGAAGCCGGGATCGGCATCCGCCGGCTGGTCACCGGCTGGCATCACTCCGCACAGGACGTGGCGCCGCTGGCACAGGCCCTGGCCGCGCTACCGGCAGCCCCACCTTGAGCGCGGCCCCACCTTGAGCCCGGCACAATCCGGGCCAGCACTCGATCTGGTCGAGATCAGCCGCAGCTATGGCGCCGTGGCCGCCGTCGCCGATGTCAGCCTGACAATCGCGGCGGGCAGCTTCCTGGCTTTGGTGGGCGCATCGGGGTCAGGCAAATCGACCCTGCTCAAGACGATCAATCGCCTGGTCATCCCGGACCGCGGCACGATCGCTATCGGCGGAGAGCGCACCGACGCGCGACCTGACTACGAGCTGCGTCGACAGATCGGCTATGTCTTTCAGAACGTCGGCCTGTTTCCACATATGACCGTGGCCGACAACATCGGTATCGGCCTCAGACTGCGGGGGGTATCCGCCCGGACCGAGCGGATCGCCGAAATGCTCGCACTCGTCGGCCTGGACCCGGCGATAGCCGCGCGCATGCCCGATGAACTGTCGGGCGGGCAGCGCCAGCGCGTCGGCGTGGCACGGGCGCTGGCCCCCGCTTCCGGGCTGCTGTTGATGGACGAACCGTTCGGCGCGCTCGACCCGGTCACCCGTGACATTCTCGGACGCGAAACCAGGGCGCTCCACGACCGCCTCGGCCTGACCACGATCATGGTTACCCACGACATGGCGGAGGCGCTGCTGCTGGCTGATCGCGTCATCGTGATGGCCGGCGGGCGGATCGTCTGCGACGCCCTGCCTGGCGATCTGCTGAAGGGGGCAGGGGGTCCGGAGGCGCAGGCGCTGGTCGCAGTGCCGCGCGAGCAGGCGCTCCGGCTGACGCAACTGAGTGGCACCGCCGCGCCATGAATGCGCTCCTCGCGACTTTGGCCACGCTGGGCCACCCGTTGGCCGCGCATGTCGTCCTGGCGGCGTCGGCGCTGGCACTCGGCCTGGCCATCGCCCTGCCGCTGATCGTATGGACGCGCGCCTACCCCGCAGCCAGGCGAGTCACGCTGGTGGTCGCCAGCCTGATCCAGACCATCCCCGCGCTGGCCCTGCTGGCGCTGTTCTATCCGATCCTGCTGTCACTGTCGGCGGTCGTCGGCGGCGGCATCCCGGCGCTGGGCTTTCTGCCGTCGCTGCTGGCGCTGGCGCTTTATGCGGTGCTGCCGATCCTGCGTAACGGCGTGACCGGCCTGGCCCAGCTCGATCCGGCCATGCGCGAGGCAGCGGATGGCCTGGGCATGACCGCCAGCCAAAAACTGTGGTGGATAGAGGCACCGCTGGTCGCTCCGATCATGATGGCCGGAGTACGCACCGCAGCGGTATGGACGATCGGTGCAGCAACGCTCTCGACCACGGTCGGACAGCCCAGCCTGGGCGATCCGATCTTCGCCGGCCTGCAGATCCAGAACTGGACGCTGGTGCTGGCAGGATGTCTGGCCGCCGCCGCGCTGGCGATGCTGGTCGATGGCGTGCTGGCGCTGATCGAATGGGGCGTGGCCAGCCGGCAGCGCCTGGCGATCTGGGCCGGGGTGGCGCTGCTGGCCGTCGGCCTCGCCGCTGCCGCGGTTACCCTGTCGGGTGCTGGCAGTTCAGCCGGCAATGGCCGGAAGACAGTCACCATCGGTGCGAAAAACTTCTCCGAACAATATATTCTCGCCGCCCTGATCGGCGACCGGCTGGAGGCGGCGGGCTATACCGTGCGCTATTCGCAGGGGCTGGGTTCAGCCGTGATCTATCGTGCGTTGGCCACCGGGGATATCGACGTCTATGTCGAATATGCCGGCACGCTATGGACCAACCAGATGGCGCGACGTGACAATCCCGCGCACCCGGCGATGATTGCCGCGATCGGCGCCTGGACTCATGCGACCAGCGGGGTGCGGATACTGGGTCCGCTCGGCTTCGAAAACGCCTATGTCTTCGCCATGCGCGGCGACGCGGCGCGCTCCCGCGGCATCGCCTCGCTTACCGACCTCGCCCGACAGGCGCCGGGGCTGCGGCTCGGCTCCGACCTGGAATTCCTGCGCCGGCCGGAATGGCAGGCGGTGCGTACCGCTTATGGGCTGCGCTTCGCGTCAAGCCGCTCCTACAGCCCCACCTTCATGTATCGCGCGCTGGAAAGCGGCGATGTCGACCTGATTTCGGCGTTTTCTTCCGATGGCCGGATCGCCGCCGACCGGCTGGCGGTACTGACCGATCCCAAGGGTGCGGCCCCCGGCTATGACGCGCTGTTGCTGGTGTCCCCGGCGCACGCCCATGACCAGCGCTTCATCGCCGCGCTTGCCCCGCTGATCGGGGCGATCCCGGTCGCCGCGATGCAGCGCGCCAATTACCTCGTCGATCGCGACCGGGAAAAATTCTCACCTCAAGCCGCCGCGCGCGTGCTGGCTGCCGGCTTGGCCAAGCACTAAAGGAT
>CAZZYX010000149.1:0-7159 GCA_964658485.1 uncultured Acetobacteraceae bacterium
CCGAACGAAGCCGGGATCAGCCTCGACCTGGTCGGCGCCGCGGCAGATGCGGGGCGGCCATTGCTGGGCGTTTGCCTGGGTCATCAGTCGATCGGGCAATATTTCGGCGGCAATGTCGTGCGGGGCGGCCTGATGCATGGCAAGACATCGCCCGTAAGCCATGACGGCAGCGGTGTTTTTGCCGGACTGCCCTCGCCCTTCACCGCGACGCGCTATCATTCGCTGATAGTGGAGGATATTCCCGACAGCCTCGCGGTCAACGGGCGCAGCGACGATGGTCCCGATGGGGGTCACGTCATGGGCTTCCGCCACCGGAGCTTGCCGATCCACGGCGTCCAGTTCCACCCGGAAAGCATCGCTACCGAGCATGGCCATGCCTTGCTGGCCAATTTCCTGCGGGCCTGCGGGATGACCCCCGCCGACCGCGTGGCATAGTTATGGTCGAAGCGGCGAACCAGTTCACCCAACTGTTCGAGGGGCGGATGTCCACGGCCGCATCGCGGAGCTTCCTGGAAGGTCTGGACAATGATGGACAGAACATCGCCGACGCGGTGCTGGCGCTGCGGCGTTATATGGTCCCGGTCGAAGCACCATGGGACGCCATCGATGTCTGTGGCACCGGCGGCGACGGCCACCACACGCTGAATGTCTCGACCGCGGTCGCGATCGTCGTCGCCGCCTGCGATGTCCCCGTCGCCAAGCATGGCAATCGCGCAGCGTCTTCGCTGGCCGGGGGCGCCGACACGCTGGAGGCGCTGGGCCTGAACCTTGAAAATGCCTCCGCCCGCGCCGGTTTTACCCTGGCTGAACTGGGCATCGCGTTCCTGTTCGCCCAGCATCATCATCCCGCGCTCGCTCGCCTGGCGCCCCTGCGCAAGGCGATCGGCAGGCGCACGATCCTGAATCTGACGGGGCCGCTGTGCAACCCCGCCAGCGTGACGCGTCAGTTGATCGGCGTCGCCAACAAGACGATTTTCGACGCGTTCGCCCAGGTGCCATGGTCGCAGCTGGGCATGACGCGGGTCATGGTCGTCTGCGGCGAAGAGGGCCTGGATGAATTGTCGATCTCCGGCCCCTCGCATGTCTTCGCCTTTGGCCTGCCGGCCATGGCTGCGACCGTCACTCCCGAAGACGCAGGCCTGCCGCGTCACCCGCTGGCCGAACTGCGCGGCGGCGATGCGGCCTGCAATGCGGCGGCCCTGCGCCGCCTGCTGATGGGCGAGCACGGCGCCTATCGTGACGCGGTACTGCTGAACACCGCCGCCGCACTGATCGTCGCGGGCGAAGTGCGCGACTGGCGGCACGGTGTCGAAGAAGCCGCCGAAGCGATCGACAAAGGGCTGGCGAAAGCCTTGCTCGACTGCTGGATCGCAACGGTTAAACAAGGTCCGGCATGACCGACAAGCTTACCGAAATATGCGTGACCAAGCGCCAGGAGGTTGCCGCCCGCAAGTTACAGGCCTCGCTCGGCGATCTGGACCTTCGCGCTGGTGCCCAATCGGCGCCGCGCGGCTTTCAGCGGGCATTGGCGACCAAGGCGGCAAGTGGTTTTGCCCTGGTCGCAGAAATCAAGAAAGCTTCGCCGTCCAAAGGATTGATTCGCGATGATTTCAATCCAGCGGATCATGCGCGCGCTTATGCCGAAGGCGGTGCGGCATGCCTGTCGGTGTTGACCGACGCGCCGTATTTCCAGGGGCACGAGGATTACCTGATCGCCGCTCGCGCGGCCTGCGAACTGCCCGTGTTGCGCAAGGATTTCATGGTCGATCCGTGGCAGGTCGCCGAGGCTCGGGCGATCGGCGCGGATGCCATATTGATTATCGTCGCCGCGCTGGATGACGGGCTGATGGCCGAAATCGAGGCAGCCGCGCGGGAACGGGGCATGGATGTGCTGGTCGAAGTCCATGACCAAGCGGAAATGGCGCGCGCCGAGCGGCTGGGATCGCGACTGATCGGGGTCAATAATCGTGATCTCAAACGCTTCGTCACCGATCTCGCCATCTCCGAAAATCTCGCCCCGCTGGCACCGCCGGGCGCTTTATTGGTAAGCGAAAGCGGCATCGACAGCCATGCCGACCTGCTCCGCCTGGAACGATGCGGGCTGCGCAGCTTTCTGGTTGGCGAAAGCCTGATGCGGCGCGCCGATGTCGCGTCGGCGACACGGACGTTATTGCATGGCTGAACTGACTCACCTCGACGAACACGGTCGCGCCCGCATGGTCGATGTCGGCGGCAAGCCGCAAACCGCCCGCATCGCCATCGCCACCGGCCTGATCCGCATGAGTGCTAACGCGCTGGATGCCATCCGCAATGGCGGTGTGCCCAAGGGCGACGTGCTGGCGACTGCCCGGATCGCCGGCATAATGGCCGCTAAAAAAACCTCCGACCTGATCCCATTGTGCCACCCGCTCGGCCTGGATGCCGTCACCATCGATTTCGCTTGGGAAATCGGCGCGATCCGCGCCACCGCCGCCACCTCCTTGACCGGCAGGACCGGTGTAGAAATGGAAGCGATGACAGCGACTTGCATCGCCCTATTGACAATCTACGACATGGCCAAAGCGATCGATAAGGCAATGGTCATCGGCGAAGTGCGGCTGCTTGAAAAGCGCGGCGGCAAGTCCGGCGACTGGAGCGCGCCATCGGCAACCAGCGGGTCCGGACCTGCCGGCTGATGGCAGCATTGATGCCCCTGGCGCAGGCACAGGCGCAATTGCTGGCGCTGGCCCAGCCGTTGCCGATCGAGCATCTGGCCATCGACCAGGCCCAGGGTCGCTATCTGACCGAGCCGTTATGCGCTTACCGGACGCAGCCGGCCGCAGACCTGTCCGCTATGGATGGCTATGCCGTTGCCGATGATGAACCGGCCGGACCATGGCAAGTGGTCGGGGAAAGCGCGGCGGGACATCCGTACGATGGCGCGGTTCAGCGCGGCACGGCGGTGCGGATTTCAACCGGCGCATTGTTGCCCGATGGCGCCGAGGCGGTGCTCCTGCAGGAAAATTGCGTGCGGGATGGGAACCGCCTGACCCTGGCCGACGGTGCGCGCCATCCCGCCGATCGCCATATCCGCCGCCAGGGGCAAGACTTTATCGAGGGTCAGGAATTGCTGCCCGGCGGCACGCGCATCGGCGCGGCGCAGATTGCGCTCGCCATCACCGCCGGCCATCATCAATTGCCGGTCCGCCGCCTGCCACGCATCGTCATCATCGACAGCGGCGACGAATTGGCACCGCCTGGCCGACCCTGCCCGCCGCACCGCATTCCCGCCAGCAATGGCGCGATGGTGGCCGCCATGGCCCGATCGTTACCATGCGCGATCACGCGGTTCGGGCCGGTCACCGACGACCTGCCGGCGCTACTCGCGGCGCTTGACCAGGCGCATGGCGCGGATGTCATCGTCACCAGCGGCGGGGCATCGGTTGGCGATCACGACTTGATCGGTCCCGCGCTGCGCGAATGGGGTGCGGCTATCGATTTCTGGAAAGTCGCGATCAAGCCCGGCAAACCGCTGCTCGTCGCCCGGCGGGGATCGCAAATCGTGCTGGGACTGCCGGGCAATCCGGTGTCCAGCCTGGTGACTGCCTATCTGTTTCTGCTACCTTTGCTCCGTAAATTGCTTGGCGCCAGCCAGTCTCTGCCCAGGGCGATCACCGCGCGTTCGGCCACGCCCCTGCCGGCGAGCGGCAACCGCCACGAATTCCTGCGAGCGCGCTGGGACGGTAGCGACATTGCGGTCGGGGAAAGCCACGACAGCGGCGCGCTGGCGTCGCTGGCAGTTTGCAATGCGTTAATCGATCGGCCACCGTACAGCCCGGCATTGCCGGCGGGCAGCTTTGTTCCGGCCTATCTTCTTGAAAGTGGCGGAATTGCTTGACGAGTGGCAAATTGTTGCTTAATTGTTCCGCATTCGTTCGATCCGCCATGGAACATCGAGGAGCAACGCCACCATGCTGACCCGTAAGCAGCACGAGCTTATCAGCTTCATCCAGACTCGTCTGGAGGATACCGGCGTATCTCCCTCCTTCGAGGAAATGAAGGACGCGCTCGACCTGAAGTCGAAATCAGGGGTGCACCGGCTGATTTCCGCGCTGGAAGAACGGGGTTTCATTCGCCGCCTGCCTAACCGCGCGCGTGCACTGGAAGTGCTGCGGCAGCCCGAGGATGTGACCCGCACTGCGGTCAGTCCGCGACCTGCCCTCACTCCGCCTGCCGTGCGTCCGACAGTAGCAAAATCGACGCCGATCCCGGCCAATGACGTGATCGAAATCCCGTTTCACGGACGTATCGCCGCGGGCGCGCCGATCGAGGCGTTTGAAAGTCACGCGATGTTGCCGGTGCCCGCCGCGCTGCTTGGCCCCGGCGAGCATTATGCGCTGGAGGTGTCAGGCGACTCGATGGTCGAAGCAGGTATCCTCGATGGTGACTTTGCCTTGATTCGCCGGACCGATTCAGCGCGCGACGGTGAAATAGTCGTAGCCCTGGTGCACGGCGAAGAAGCCACGCTGAAATATCTGCACCGTGAAAACGGCATGGTCCGGCTCGACCCTGCCAATGCCGCTTATGACCCGCAGTTTTATCGGGCGAACGAAGTGCAGGTCCAGGGTAAGCTGGCAGGCTTGCTCAGGCGCTACCATTAATTTTTAAGCCGCTTATTCAGGTAATCCCTTAACGATATCGACCACCGGGTCTACGCCAGCCGGATTGCTCTGCGCGTCATCATATTCGGTTTGCAGGCGGTGCGGCGCGCGCCACCAGGGGTGATCTCCCTCACCGGCGACTACGGTAGTGACCTGGCGACTGACGAGATCGAGCGCCAGACCCCCGGTGCGCATCAGTAAAGTGCGGTCTGCCTTGATTAGCGCGGGGTGGCATGGCCCATACAGCTTTTGCTCGGCAATCACGATATCCACGGCCGCACAAGCCCGCGCCAGTTCGTCATCTGCGACATGGGCTTTGGTCCGTTCGATCAGCAAACGCCAGATGCGACTGTCCCGGCTGATTTCGACCAGGCAAAAATCATGATTGCATCGTGCGCCCGGCCACTTGTCCAGCGGCGCCACGGTGCCTGACATGCCCGCGACTTCAAGCATCTGGTCGCGGTTGAAGCTGCTGCGCCCCTCGCGCAGGATCATCAGGCGATCGCCGTTTTCCGAAACGATACCGAGATTACGGCCATCGCCGGTAATCAGGACATCGGGCGGCCGCAGCCACGCCATCGACGCCGTGGCCAGCAATGCCGGGATCAGCGCCAGCAACCGGACCCTGCCGCGCCACAGACCCAACCACAGCATGGCGGCAACGAAAACGACATAACGCGCGGTTCCCAGCACCGGCAGCAAAGTCACCGATCCCGGCAGATCCGCCGTGTTATGGGCAATCGCCAACAGGAATAACAGCGATTTACCGGCCAGCCACCACACCGGCCCGCCCAGCCCGACAATGTCCAAAGTCAACCCAAGAGCAATCAACGGCATGCACACGAAGGTGGTGAGCGGGATCGCCACCAGGTTCGCCAGTGCTCCGTACAGCCCGGCGCGATGGAAGTGGAACAGTGCGATCGGCATCAGCGCCAGATCGATGACCATGCCGCCGAGCAGCAGCATCACCAGTCCGCGTCCCATGCGCAGCGGCCAGCCCTCGCCGCGATGCGCCAGGAAGTCGCGAACCGGCTGGGCATTATGCAGCGCGATGATCGCCAGCACCGAGCCGAAGCTCATCTGGAAGCCGGGGCTGGCGACCGCTTCGGGCCAGAGCAGCATCATCACCAGTGCCGCCGTGCCGAGCAGGCGCAGGCTGAGCGGTTGTCGCCCCAGCGCCAGCGCGGCCAGGACCAGCAACGCTCCCAGGCAAGATCGCACGGTGCCCACCTGCGCGCCGGTCAACAGAGTATAGGCTACGCCGGCGACAGCGCCCGTGCCCGCCGCGAGCAACGGCAATCGCACCCGCAACGCGATCGCCGGCCACAGCGCCAGCAAGCGGAAGGTCAGCGCATAAGCCAGCCCCACGACCGCGCTGACGTGAAGGCCGCTGACCGCCAGCAAATGCGCCAGCCCGGCATCGCGCATGGCTTGCGCGTCCGCAACGCCGATGCCGCCGCGTTCACCAGTGGCCAGGACGGCGGCGATTCCCCCTGCCGACCCCGCGATCCGGGCCCGGATATGCGCCGCCAGGGCATGTTGGGCACGCGCTACGAAGTACCCACCCGATGCCGGGGTCACGATCTCCGGCAAGCCGATGACGCTGCCGGTTGCAGAAATCCCGTCGAACCAGGCGGCGCGGGCGAAATCAAAGCTGCCCGGCAATTTGGGAGCGGCCGGCGGCATCAGCCGCGCTCGTAGCCGCACGATGGCGCCCTCCGCCAGCCCCGGTCGATCGGCGGTGTCCGGCAAGCTCAGCCGAATGCGGATGACCCGGCCTGTGCGCGGCTCACGCGTGGCGAGCACCAATCGCAGCCGATGCTCCGCCGGCTCGTCGGCGCGACCGAGCACCCGACCGGTTATCACCGGCACCATCGCATGGGCAATCGGCGGGGTACCCACCATGGTGGACTTGGCCCAAACCGTGACGCAGCCAGCCGCCACCATCAGCGCCATCGTGATGATCGCAACCCGCGTGAAGGGGAACCGGCCGTGCGTGCCCAGGCTCACCGCCGCGGCCAGCGCGATACCAAGCGCCAGCGCGATCAGCCCCAGCCACTGCCACGGACCAGCCAGCCCAAACCACAAGCCGACACCGGTACCAAACCCCACCGCAAGCCATGGCGCCCGGTCGAACCCGGCCTGGTCGAGAAATCGCTCCATCCTGTCGGCAACACCGGCCAAACCCGTTATTTCGCCCGCCAACCGGCTGGACAAGGCCGTAAACCTGCGCCAAGGTCCATGTTGCAGTGCAGCGTTGTTGCTTGCCGGAATCGGCGAAATCCCGCTGCGCGTGCCCCCGGAGGTATCGGCCCCAATCGCCATGCCCCGCATAGGACAGGAATGAGCGAGGTATGGCAAGCGCGGGCGCTAAAGATGGCCAGGTGGCGGTTCCCCGCCCCGTCGTCACGCGCTTTGCACCCTCGCCCACCGGCTATCTCCATATTGGCGGTGCGCGCACAGCCCTGTTCAACTGGCTGTTTGCCCTGAATAATAAGGGCCGCTTTATCCAGCGCTTC
>CAZZYX010000150.1:0-7103 GCA_964658485.1 uncultured Acetobacteraceae bacterium
GGGCCAGCCGCCGCTGTGGACGCATAACGACTGGCATCCGTCCAACCTGCTGTGGTCGCCGGATGGCGCCGTGCATACCGTCTTCGACTTCGGGCTGGCGACGCGGACCTGTGCGCTCCATGATCTTGCCACCGCGATCGAGCGAACCGCCATTCCCTGGCTGGAGCTGGCGGACGGCACGCCGGAGCCGGTCGCCGATGCCGGGGCTGCGCTGGCGATGCTGGCCGGGTACCGCACGGTGCTCCCGATCGGCAGCGGCGATATCGAGACCATAATCCGGCTCCTGCCGCTGGTTCATGTCGAGTTCGCCCTGTCCGAGATCGATTATTTTGCCGGTGTCGTGGGTGACGACGACCAGGCGATGCTGGCGTGGAAAACCTATCTGATCGATCACGCCGAATGGTTTCTGTCCCTGCCCGGACAGACCTTCCTGCGGCAGATCGCGCGCGGGGTGACCGGGTAATGTCGCTGCTGGAGATTTTCGCCGTCGCCGTCAGCTTCCTGGGAATCTGGCTGACCACAAGACGCTGGATGCTGTGCTGGCCGATAAACCTGCTGGGGTGCGCGCTCTATTTCAAGCTGTTTCTCGACGTGCGGCTCTATGCCGACATGATCCTGCAGGCCCTGTTCGGGATAGCGGTCCTGTACGGCTGGATCGTTTGGGCACGGGGCAGGGCCGATACCGGGGACATCGCCATCGAGCCGCTAGCGCCGGTCCGGGCGTGGACCGGGCTGGCGGCTGGCGCGGTCGGCGCTGCCGCCATCGGCTGGTTCACCAGCCACTATACCAACGCCGCGCTGCCATGGATCGATTCGGCGCTGAGCAGTTTCAGCCTGGTCGCCCAATACTGGACGGCACGGCGGCACCCGGCCAGCTGGCTGTTGTGGATCGTGGTGGATATTCTTTACGTCGGGATGTTCGTCTTCAAAGGCCTGTGGCTGACCGCTGGCCTTTATGCGGCCATGGTCGCCCTGGCGATGGTCGGCTACAGCCGCTGGCAACGGGCGCGGCGCCGCCATCAATGAAACGCAGGAAGACGCTGCGCGAGATATCTCGCGTTCAAGCATATGCAGATAGCGCCATCGCGCCGCGTCCCGCTCAACCGCGAGAAAGAATTGGGGTTGGCGCAGCTTTATGGATGAACGAGGAACATTCATCGAAGGCTTCAACCGTCCCAAAATAATCTACATAATCTCTACTTTAGATGTTCCTCAAGCCAATGGGAAAGAAGCGCGATCGACAGTTAGAATGCGGCGTGACGCCAGGAAGCGATTGCAGTCAGCGCGCAGACGCTTAAGCTCGGTGCTTGACTTGGGGGCGCGCGATGAACTGGGGAATGACGGCGCTTGCCGTGATGGCGGCGGGTTTGGCGGCTGGCCACGCGTCGGCGGCGGACAAGCCGATTCTGGCGCCGCCGGCTGCCTGGGTCAAGCCGGTGCCGCTGCCGGCGGCAAGCAAGCCCGATGGGATGGCGGCACATATCATCCTGGCGGACCAGCAGGTCGATCTCCAGCCCCACGCGGTAACTCGGTACAACGAGAATGTCGTGCGCATCCAGACCCCTCAGGGGTTGTCGGGCGCCAACGTCTCGTTCGCCTGGAACCCCGACACCAGCACCGTGACCGTCCATAAGCTCCAGATTCGGCGCGGGGACAAGATCATCGACGTACTCGCGTCGCAAAGCTTCACCGTCGTCCGGCGCGAGACCAATCTCGAGGCGGCGACGCTTGACGGCATCCTGACCGCGACAATCCAGCCGGAGGGCGTGCAGGTTGGCGACGTCATCGATTTCGCGGTGTCGATCACCGATCGCGACCCCGCGCTGCAATCGCATGTCGAGATGATCGGCGCCGGTTGGAACGGTATGCTGGTCGACCTTGCGCATCTCCGCGTCCAATGGCCGTCGGCGGTGGCGATCCGTCAGCGCCAGACTGCGGGGTTGCCGCCGCTCAAGATCATCCATGCCGGCGGCCTGTCCAGCGTCGAGCAGACATTGCCCAACCTCCAGCCCATCATTCCGCCCAAGGGTGCGCCGTCGCGCTACGCTCAGCTCCGTCTCGTCGAGCTGAGCGATTTTGCCGCCTGGTCCGATCTTGCCGCGCTGATGGCGCCCTTGTACGACAAGGCGGCGGTGCTGCCGCCCAAGAGCCCGCTGCAAGCCGAGATTGCGGCGATCGCGGCTCAGTCGGCCGACCAGAAACGGCGCGCGCAGGCGGCGCTGGCATTGGTCCAGGATCGCGTGCGCTACGTTTTCCTCGGCATGAACGACGGCGGGCTGGTCCCCGCCGATGCCGATACCACCTGGTCGCGGCGCTTCGGCGACTGCAAGGGCAAGACCGTGCTGTTGATCGCGTTGCTCAAGGGTCTCGGCATCACGGCGCGGCCGGTGATCGTCAACGCGCAGATGGGCGACGGGCTCGACCAGCATCTGCCGATGGTCGCGTTGTTCAATCATGTCCTGGTCCGGGCGATAATCGGCGGGCGGACTTACTGGCTCGACGGCACGCGGCAGGGCGATGCCGATATCGACGCTATCAGGACGCCCGATTTCCGCTGGGGGCTGCCGCTCGTCCCCGGCGCGACCCTGATCGCAATGGACCAGCCGCCGCTCGACAAGCCGCAGGTCGAGACCGTGATCCGCATCGACGCGACGGGTGGCCTCTCGTTGCCGGCGCCGGTCCATATCGAGAAGATCTGGCGTGACGACCTGGCGGTCGTATTCAACCAGCGGCTCACTAACCTGACTCCCGAGCTGCGCGACAGCGGCCTCAAGAGCTATTGGCGCGAACAGTTCAACTTCGTCGATCCGGTCACCGTCGGTGCGACCTTCGATCCGGTGACGCGCGAGGAGCGGTTCGTCGTCGACGGGACAGCGCGGATGGACTGGAACAATGGCTGGTACGAAAGTGACGGCGTCGGCGTTGGCTACAAGCCCGACTTCAGCCGCGATCCGGGACCGGACCACGATGCGCCGTTCGCCGTCGCTTATCCGAGTTTCACGCGCACGCAGGAGACGGTGCTGCTGCCGCCGGGCGCGTTCACGCTCGATCATGCCGATGCCGTCGACACGACGGTCGCCGGTATCGCCTATCATCGAGCCGCGACGCTCACCGGCAATAGTTTTTTCGTCGAAGAGACGGATCGCAGCGTCGCGCGCGAATTTCCCGCCGCGGAGGCTGCCGCCGCTGCGACAACCCTGCGCGCGCTGTCCGACAGGACAGTGTACATCGGCAAGCCCGCCAATTACAAGTCGACTGACCAGGAACTCGACTCGGCCCTGGCGGCAGCCCCGGCAAGCGAGTCCGCGCTGATCGATCTCGGCAACGAGCTTATCAATCACATGCGCTATGGCGAGGCGGTCAAGACCTTGACCAGGGCGATCGCCCTGAACCCGAAAAGCGCGCTGGCGATCGCCGATCGTGCGGTGGCGTATCAACACGAGGGTGACGAGGCGCTGGCGCGTGCAGATGCGGATGCGGCGATCGCGATCGACCCGCATAATGCGGTGGCGCTCCGCACGCAGGGCTTGCTTGCCGAGGCGAGCGGAGCGGTAAAGGATGCCGCCGCCGCCTATGTCGCATCGCTCCGATCCGAGCCGGCCAACGTCTTCGCACTCTCACGCCTGGCCCGAATCGATTATGGCGCGGGACATTCGGACGAGGCGCTTGACTATGCTGCCCAGGCGATCGCCCGGAATCCCGGCGAAATTGAGCTCTATTTGCTGCGCGCCAGTATTTTCCGGAACCAGGGCAAAACCGACGACGCGCTGCGCGAGGCGGGCGCTGTGGTTGCCGCTAATCCCGACAGCGCATACGCGCATGTCGCCGCCGCCAGGATTTATGCCAAATTGGGACGGACCGATCAGGCGATGGCAGAAATCGATCGCGCGCTGAAGATCGCGCCGGATTCCTATGTCTATATCAATCGAGCCGATATCCGCCCTAAAGCCGATATCGTGGGTCGCGCTGCCGATCTCCAGGCGGCGCTGCAGGCCGATCCGAAATCGCTGGCCGCAATGTACGCCGCCGCAGAGCTTCGCGAGGAGCGGCAGGATTACGCTGGTGCCGTCACCGCGTGGTCGACGGCGATTGCCCGCAAGCTGGACGATGCTGAGGTGCTGGTCCGGCGCGGCGTAGACTATCTCAGGTCGGGCCAAAGCGCGCTTGCCGACAAGGATTTCGCGGCCGCCCATGCGCGGCCGACGCCGCCCCAGATGTTGAACAGGTTCTGCTGGATCAAGGCGACCGCAGGCGTTGCGCTCGAATCGGCGCTGGCGGAGTGCGAAGCCGCGCTTGCCAAATTGCCGGATAACGCCGCCTTCCTCGACAGCCGCGGCTTGACGCTGCTTCGTCTCGGGCGGCTGGACGATGCCATGGCGGCGTACGACAAGGCGCTCGCGCAATCGCCAAGACTGGCGGCGTCATTGTTCGGCCGCGCCGTGGTGGAGGCGCGCAAGGGCGAGACCGCGAAGGCGGAAGCCGACACAGCCGCCGCCCTCGCAATCTATCCCGACATCCGCGACGAATTCGCTGCTTATGGCGTGACCATGCCGGCGTCCCCGCCGCGGCCGGCCAACAGCGCGTCGCACTAACGGCAGGGGCCATGAGCTATTGCGCTGTTCTATCCGGTCATCCGACAGGCCGTGGCAGGCACAGCTCCATTGGCCGTCGAGCCTGTAGTCAGCAGTTTGGAAGGTTCCCGAATGGTGGGCGTAGGTAGGATTGAACTACCGACCCCTGCGATGTCAACACAGTGCTCTACCACTGAGCTATACGCCCAACTCACTCGGCCATGCCCGTCGCTGGATCACACCGCCGGCGGGCAGGCGCGGCTCATAACCGGGTGATTGGCGGGATGCAAGCCGTGGTGCCAAGAAAACCGCCCTTGATCGGCAACACCCGCAATCGCGTTCAGATACTCGCCCGGTTCTGCTGCCCGAATATCCGTTGCACTTCCAGGACGAGGTCGCGCAGGTGGAAGGGTTTCGACAGCACCTTCGCCAGCGGCATTTCCTGGTTGGCTTTGAGCGTGACCCCGGCAAACCCGGTGATGAAGATGACCTTGGTATGGGGCGAAATCTGGGAGCAGCGCTGGGCAAGTTCGATCCCGTCCATTTCCGGCATGACGATATCGGATAGCAACAGGTCGAAATGTTCGCGCTCCAGCAAGGGCAGGGCCGCCGTGCCGCGATCGACCGCGACGACCTCGAAGCCGGCGTTCTCCAGCGCCCGCGCGAGATAGGCACGCATAGCTTCTTCATCTTCGGCAAGCAAAATGCGAATCATCTGCTCGAATCCTCGACAGCGGTGAGCGTGAATAATGCACCATAATCACCTGGCATTAATAATCTTGCCCATTTCCGACCCAACTCGATATGCTACACCCGCATCTTGCGTACCTGACGCTTTACAGGCTGACCGATCGAGGTAATTTCTATCGAGATGGACGAAGGAACACGCGGCAATGGCGATTCGCAGCGGGAGAATTTTCCGCCGCGACAAACTGGCGGTTATATCCCCGGCAGTGCCGAAGCGTCGGCGTTTTATTTGCGGGCGCGGCAGCCTTCGGCCATTCCCGTGCTGGTGGCAGTTCCGCATGCCGGTCGCGCCTATCCCGGGTCGCTGCTGGAACGCATGCGTCATCCCGCTTTCGTTGCGCTGCGGCTCGAAGACCGCAAGATCGATTTGCTGGCAGAGGAAATCGCTCGCCGGACTGGTGCTGCACTGCTCGTAGCGCAGGCGCCGCGCGCGATGATCGATTTGAATCGCGCTGTCGATGACGTCGACTGGGACATGATCGGCGGCGGCGCTCCGGCGGATGTCGGCAGCTATACGCCGGGCATGCGGGCACGCAGCGGGCTGGGGCTGATTCCGCGCCGCCTGCCGGGTCTGGGCGAATTGTGGAAGCGGCGTCACGATCCCGTCGATTTGGCCGCGCGGATCGCCGGCATTCACGAACCTTATCACGCGTGCCTGGCAGAGACGCTGGCGACTTTGCGGGAACGCTGGGGCGCGGCCTTGCTGGTCGATCTGCATTCGATGCCGCCGCTGACCTTGCGGGGTGGCCAGCCGGGACCTGAACTGGTGATCGGGGACCGTTTCGGCACGACTTGCCATGGTGGGCTGGTCGCGTCGGCGTTTGCCTATTTTGCCGAACATCGCTGCGGCACTGCGCATAACCGGCCCTACGCCGGGGGTTATGTACTGGAACGGCATGCCGCGCCGCGCAGCGGCCTGCATGCCTTGCAGCTCGAAATCGACCGGTCGATCTATCTCGATGCGCGCCTGCTGGAGCCGGGGGACGGATTTGCCGCGATGGCCGACCTGATGGTGGGGCTGGTGCGGCGATTGGCGAGCGAAGTTGCCGCCCTGGGCCAGGTCGCTGCGGCAACCGGCTGGCCCGAAGCTGCCGAATAGCTTTCAGCGATTGAAGCTGGCGATCGATCGCCTCCACATAAAAAAACCACCTCGCGCGATGCACGAGGTGGCCAAGGTTCAGGGAGGAGGTGCACAAAGTGCACCGTCCCGTCGGGCCATGAGGGTAGCTCGACAGGACAACTCTATAATAAGATGGACTACCCGAATTGACAAGCCCCACTGCGTTGGCTGCTTGCCGCAAATTGTCGCTATTGCCCCGATCAGCGAAGCGCGGCTCCGCTGCAGTCGCCCAACACGCGATTTGCCCCGACCATGGCGACGCGATTTGGCGGCATTCGAAGATCGGAAAGGAACGGGCGGGGACGTGGACCGTTTAATGGCGCGACGGGATAAGTTTGGTATCGCAAACTTGATGCCACCCGCTCAGGAGGATGACCGATGAAAATTTTATCCGCAGCGCTCGCGGTCGCGATCGCTACTGCCATGTCAGGCTTGACGACAGGTGCGCTTGCCCAGGTCGGCCCGGATCCGCATCAGCCCATGCCTAACGATCAGGTTCACCATGGCGACATGCGCCCCGGCGACGCGCAACATGGCACCACGCGCGGCGATCCGCATCAGGGCGATGCGCGCACGGGCGATATGCATGCGAATGGTGGGCGTGGCGGCGATATGCGCCCGGATGGCGGCCCGGGCGGCGAAATGCGTGGCGGTGGCGACATGCG
>CAZZYX010000151.1:0-7098 GCA_964658485.1 uncultured Acetobacteraceae bacterium
AAAACCCGGCAGGCCGGGGGCTATCTGGCATTGTACCTCGACGCTGCGCGCCTCCAGCCCGAGATAGGCCACCGTCATTACCAGCGCGACCAAGCTGTATCCCCCGTAAAAGCCCCTAGTCTGCATATCGGAGGGCGGCGGCGTGTCGACTCTATTCGCTGCCAGGCATGCTGTGGCCGAGTCCCTTGACTCAAATCCGCCCATTGCGTAACGGCGCTTCGATCAGGGCGCTGCTTTTGCGGCGGCCAATATATATGCATGTATGCGCCAAAGCGGCGTTTTGGCAATTCGAGGTTATCATGAAGCGTACGTTCCAGCCTAGCCGCCTTGTTCGCGCCCGTCGTCACGGCTTCCGTGCCCGCGGCGCTACCGTCGGTGGCCGCAACGTGCTGCGCGCCCGCCGCGCCCGCGGCCGCAAGAAGCTGTCGGCCTGAACGCTGGCTCTCTAGTTCCGGCTGAATTGCATCCGGTTAGTCACGGTTCCCTAGCTTTAACACGTCCGGTGATCCTGACGCGTCGCGCCGATTTCGTCGCGGCCAATCGCGGTCTGCGGGTTTCACGACCGGGCCTGGTCTTGCTGGTGCGCGCCAATGACGGGGCCGGATTGCGTTACGGCATCACGGTCACCAAGCGGATTGGCAATGCGGTGGTGCGCAATCGCATGAAGCGGCGGTTCCGTGTTCTGGTCCGCGAAATCCTGCCGCTGCACGGCCTGCCGCAGCACGACCATGTGCTGGTCGGTCGGGAAGGTGGGATCGAACGCGATTTCGCGCTGCTGCGTGAGGAGTTGCTGGGTGCCCTGGCCCGCGCAGCGGCGGGAAAAGGCGATCCGCCACGGCGGAAATCGGGTCCCAGGAATGGGACAAAGGGGAAAACCCCCGATAAATCCATGGAAACGCGGCCATAAAACGGGTGCTCATCCTGCTGGCGCGCGGCTGGCAGATCAGCCCGTCGCGGGTGTTGCCGAGCCGTTGTCGCTATGCCCCCAGTTGCTCGGAATATGCCATTCTGGCGCTCGAAAAGCATGGTGCGATTAAGGGTGGCTGGCTGGCGGTTAAGCGTCTATTGCGCTGCCACCCATGGGGCGGGCATGGCTATGATCCAGTACCTTGAAAGCGGCGCGAAACCGCTCGAGTGCACCGACCGGACAAGATTAGGGACTTCTCTGTGAAGAATCAGCAAAATGTAATTCAGGCGTTATTGCTGATGGGTTTGGTGTTGTTTGGCTGGGACTTCGCCATGCAGCATTTCTATCCGGGCCGTAATCATGCTGCTGTCGTGGCGTCCGGATCTAGAGCGCCCGGATCGACGGCCTCCGTACCGGTAATTGCGCCGACCGGGCCGGGCACGCCTGACCCTAGCGCGGCTGCCAAGCCGACGCGTGAGGGTGGGCTGGTAGCACCCGCCGATATCGCCGCCGAAACCGCCGACCTGAAAACCGGTCTGGCCGCGCCCAGCCGCGTTCGGATCGCTGCGCCCGGGCTATCGGGATCGATCAATCTGTCAGGCGCGGTTATTGACGATCTGGTGACCAATCGCCATCGCACCACGGTGCAGAAGGACAGCGGCCCAGAACGCATCTTTTCGCCCGCCGGCACCCCAGCGCAGCAATTTGCGCAGATGGGCTGGACTAATGGCTCGTCCGGCATTGCCCTGCCTTCGGGCAATACCGTGTGGACTGCCCCCGCCGGCGCGCGATTGACGCCGAAGACCCCGGTTACGCTGACCTGGACCAACCCTACCGGCCAGACTTTCAGCGAAACCTTCGCGATCGACCAGGATTACATGATTACGGTGACGCAAGCCGTCGCCAACAAGGGCACCACCGCGGTCAGCGTGCAGCCCTTTGCATTCATCAACCGCACCGATCGCACCGCCAGCGTCGATAGCTGGAATATCCATTCCGGGCCGTTCGGTGCGTTCGACGGCAAGGTGCAATTCAAGCCCAATTACAAGGACATCCTCAAAGTCGGGGAGATACCCAGCGAGGGCAAGACCGACTGGCTGGGCTTCACCGACATCTACTGGATGAGCGCGCTGATCCCCGACGGCTCCGGTTCGGGCAGCACCTTCCGCGCGCTGGGCGGCGGGATTTATCGGGCGGACCTGCTGTACCAGCCGGTCACCGTCGCCCCCGGCCAGAGCCTGTCGCGCACGACCCGGCTGTTCGCGGGCGCCAAGGAAGGCGCCGTACTCGACCGCTACGAAGCCACCGGCATTACCAATTTCGGCCTCGCGATCGACTGGGGCTGGTTCCGCTGGTTTGAAAAACCGATCTTCTGGCTGCTGCGCGCGCTGTTCCAGGCCACCGGCAATTTCGGCGTGGCGATCATCCTGCTCACCTGCCTGGTGCGCGGCGTCATGTTCCCGGTCGCCCAGCGCCAGTTCGGCAGCATGGCGGCGATGCGCGCGATCCAGCCCAAGCTGAAGGCGCTGCAGGCTGTCCATAAAGACGACAAGCCCAAGCTTCAGGAACACACCATGAAGCTGTACAAGGATGAAGGCGTCAATCCGCTGGCGGGCTGCCTGCCGATCTTCATCCAGATGCCGGTGTTTTTCGGGCTCTACAAGGTGCTGATGGTCTCCATCGACATGCGGCACCAGCCGTTCATCCTGTGGCTCAAGGATTTGTCCGCGCCCGACCCGCTGCATATCCTGAACCTGTTCGGGCTGCTGCCGTTCGATCCGCCGTCGTTCCTGGGCATCGGCATCCTGGGCCTGATGCTGGGCGTGACGATGTGGGGCCAGTTCCGGTTGCAACCCGCCGCCGCCGATCCGGCACAGCAACAGATCATGTCGATCATGCCGTGGATGATGATGTTCATCATGTCGCCGTTCGCCGCGGGCCTGCTGATCTACTGGATCACCACCAATCTGCTGGTGATCGGGCAGCAGACCTATCTCTATTCCAAACATCCGCAATTGCGGGCGCAGGCGAGCAAGGATGCGCTGGATACGCAGCGTACCGCCGCTCGCGACGCAAAGTGACCGAGCCGGAAACGTCGGACGACGATACCGCAGCTATCGCCGCATTGACCGAGCGCGCGCGGATCCTGTTCGCGGGGCCGATCGCTTTTCTCAAGAGCGCGCCCGCACTCAAGTTCCTGCCCGATGCCGAAGTCCCCGAGATCGCCTTTTGCGGGCGTTCGAACGTCGGCAAATCGTCGCTGCTCAATGCGCTGACCGGGCGCAATTCGCTCGCACGGACCTCGGTGACGCCGGGCCGGACGCAGGAATTGAACTTCTTCGATGTCGGCGAACCGCTGACCATGCGGCTGGTCGATATGCCCGGCTACGGCTTTGCCAAGGCACCACCCGCCGTGGTCGAGCAATGGCGGCGGCTGGTGCGCGATTTCCTGCGCGGGCGGGTCGTGCTGAAACGCACGTTGCTGCTGATAGATGCCCGCCACGGTCCAAAGCCGGTCGATATCGAGATGATGCAGATGCTGGACGGCGCTGCCATGGGCTATCGCATCGCCTTGACCAAAGCCGACAAGATCAAGGCCAGCGACCTGGCGGACGTCATCGCCGTAACCGAAGCCGAAGCGCGCAAGCATTCCGCTGCCTACCCGCTGGTGCATGTCACCTCGGCCGAAACCAAGCTGGGCATCGCCGAACTGCGCGCGGCGGTAGTGGCGGACGCGGAGATCTAGCCACCGTCCGCCGTGCCGGGGAGCGGCATTTCTTCACGCGCGGTTCAGCGCGGGGCGTGCTAGGCGAACAATCGCATGCCTGCTCCGCTTTCTTTGCTCGCCCGCTGTCTGGCCGCGCTTGCCGCGACCACGCTGTGCATCGGTCCCGTTGCCGCGCAGGAGGTATTGCGCGACGCCGAGACCGAAGCGCTGTTCCGCGACCTGGCCGGCCCGCTGGTCACGGCTGCCGGGCTTGACCCCAAAAACGTCGATGTCGTGCTGGTCAATGATCCCGAGGTGAATTCCTTCGTCGCCGGTGGCCAGGCGGTCTATATCAATTCCGGGCTGATAAATGCCGCCGACAATGCGAACGAAGTCCAGGGCGTGATCGCGCATGAATTGGGCCATATCGTCGGCGGTCATGCCATCGACGATCGCGGTGCGGTCTCGGCGGGCCGCATCAGCATCCTGTCCTTATTGCTGGGCGTGGCGGCGGCCGCAGCGGGCGGCGGTGCCGCGGCGATGGGCGTACTGGCAGCGGGCCAGCAGGCAGCCATGGGCAAATATCTTGCCTATACCCGCGGGCAGGAGGAAACCGCCGATGCCGCAGGCGCGAAATTCCTGTCGCGTGCCGGCATTACCGGGCGCGGTTCCATCGAATTCTTCCATAAGCTGATGAATATGGAAAACCGGTATGGCTATACTCGCAATGCCGATGACAGCTTCTACAGCACGCACCCGATGACCGATGACCGCATCACCTTCCTGCAGGATAGCTATGAGAAGGACCCGGCCTGGAACCGCAAGGCCGATCCGGCGCTGGATGCGCGGTTCCAGCGGGTCAAGGCCAAGCTGTTCGGGTATCTCGCCGAACCGGCGGATACCATGCAGACCTATCCCGAATATCTGACCAGCGTGCCGGCTCGCTATGCGCGTGCTTATGCCTGGCACAAGCAGGGTTTTCTCGACAAATCGATGGTCGAATCCAACAGCCTGCTCGCGCAGGCGCCGGACGATCCCTATTTTCTCGAATTGAAGGGCCAGATCCTGCTGGAGGCCGGCAAACCCGCCGATGCGCTGGCACCGCTGCGGCGCGCGACCGACCTGACCAATAACCAGCCGCTTATCGCCACCACTTTTGGCCATGCCCTGATCGCCGCCGACGACGCTGCCGCGAATAACGATCCGTCCCAGCGCGCGGATGGTGAAAGCCGGCCCGGCCCGCATTTCATCGAGGCGCGGCGCGTGTTGAAGGCGGCGGTGGTGCGCGATCGCGAAAACCCGTTTGCGTGGTACGTGCTGGGCGAGGTCTACGAGGAAGAAGGCGATCTTCCGCGCGCGCGGCTGGCCGGCGCCGAGCAGGAGGCACTGAACAACAACATGGGTGCCGCCGGGCGCAATGCCGAGGCCGCCGAAGCGGGCCTGCCGGCAGGTTCGCCCGACTGGTTGCGCGCGCAGGATATCGCGATGCAGGCGCGCAGTGCCATCGCGCATGGCAAGAAGCATAAGTAGCGCGCGATGAGCGATGTTTCCAATCGTGAACGGTTGAATTTGCTGGCGCTGGGCGCCGCCTGCGCCGTGCTGGGCGGGATTGCCGGCGGGCTTGGCGGGTTGGCGATCCAGGGCTGGCGCGGGGATCGCATGGTCCATGACTACATCGTCAATCACCCAGAAGTGCTGCCCGAGGCGATGGACAATCTGCGTCGCCAGGAAGACACCCGGCAACTGGCCGGAATTCGGGGCACCCTCGAACAGGCGTGGCCCGGGGCGGTCCTGGGCAATCCCGCCGGCAAGCAGACACTGGTGGAATTCACCGATTACGCCTGCGGCTTTTGCCGAAAGAGCGTGGCCGATGTCGATTTGCTGATCGCCCGCCGCCCCGAGCTGAAAGTGGTGGTGCGCGAACTGCCGATCCTGACCCCGGAAAGCACCGACGCGGCGAAGATGGCTCTCGCTGCAGCCGCTCAGGGACGGTATCCTGCTTTTCACCAGGCGATGTTCGCGACCGGTCATCCCGGCGCCGATACGATCGCGCAGGCGGCCGCCGCTGCCGGTCTCGACATGGCGCGGGCGCGCCAGGCCATCGCCGATCCCGCGACCGCCGCCGAAATCGAACGCAATCAGGAATTCGCGCGCCGGCTGGGGTTGAGCGGCACGCCAAGCTGGATAGCGGGTGGCCGATTGCTGTCGGGCGCGGTGGGCGTGGACAGGCTGGAGCAGGCGCTGGACCAAGCGAAGAACTAGAAAAACCTTCGCGATCTTCCGGATTTTGCGTTAAACACCGCCGATGGCCGTGCTACCTTTCCGCCCGACCCCGTTTTTCGCGAACAAGAACAAGGCGTTCTGGCGGTTGCAGCTGGCGGGCTGGGGCGGGGCCATGATCCTGCGGGCGATGTCCAGCCTGGCCAATGCCCAGCCGCTGTCGTTCCTGGTACTGGTGTTCATCGCCTCGATCACCGGCTATTCGATCTCGCTGATCATGGCGGTCATTTACCGTCAACTGATTACCCAGCGGCCGCTGGTGACGTGGGGCGTGACGGTATTGGTGCTGCCGCTGGCGGTCAGCCTGTATGCCTTTATCGACAGCTGGGTGATCGGGCTGTACCGGTCCGACAGTTTGGTCAGCTTCACGCAATTGTTCATCGGCGTGTTCTATCTCGATGCGACGCTGCTGGGGGCATGGTCCGCACTGTATTATGCCACCAATTTCTTCCTGCAGATCGAAGAGCAGAACGACCAGTTGCTCCGCCTGGAAAGCCAGGCGACAGCCGCGCAACTGGCGATGTTACGCTATCAGCTCAACCCGCATTTCCTGTTCAACACGCTTAACTCGATTTCTACGCTGGTGCTGCTCAAGCAGACCGAACCGGCCAACGCCATGCTCAGCCGCTTGTCGTCGTTCCTGCGCTATACGCTGATCAACGAGCCGACCGGCCGGGTGACGGTGGCGCAGGAGGTGGAGACGCTGAAGCTCTATCTCGATATCGAGCGGATGCGGTTCGAGGAACGGCTGCGCACGATCTTTCGTATCGATCCGGCCAGCACCAGCGCACTGCTGCCGTCGCTGCTGCTGCAACCGCTGGTCGAAAATGCCATAAAATACGCGGTCAGCCCGCAGGAAAGCGGCGCCGAGATCACCATCGCGGTGCAGGCGATGGGACAATACCTGCGGATCACCGTGTCCGATACCGGGCCGGGGTTGCAGACCGACGATGATGATCACCGATTGTCCGGCGTAACCTTCGACGGCGGCGAGCAGGTGTCGACGGGCGTCGGCCTGGCCAATATCCGCGACCGGCTGGCGCAGGCCTATGGCGCGGCGCATCGTTTCGAGACGCTGGACCCGCCGGATGGGGGATTTGCGGTGAGCATCGAGATTCCGCTCGAACTGCGGGAAAGCGCGCGTGCCGACGAGCCTGCCGCGACGATGGCGGCATGACCCCGGTCCCAGTCATTCAATTCGGGG
>CAZZYX010000152.1:0-1118 GCA_964658485.1 uncultured Acetobacteraceae bacterium
GATAAGGAAGAATCGCATCTTGCTCTAAATTCTTTGTTTTCGCGTATTTTTTTGACAAAAACCGGTACCCACTTTTTGTCATCACGCCCTAGTGCAAACTCAGCTTTCCCCAACATCGAGCGCCAGCGCCGCAGCAACGGCCAGGTTGGTCGCATCATCCTGCCCGACAGCCATCGCCGACAACGGCAATCCGTCGTCTTGCCCGATCGGCACGGCCGTAGCGGGCCAGCCAAGACAAGCGGGAACTGCGGCGAAAACCGCCAGATCGTCGGGCGTCGCGGCAGCCATGGCAAAGGCCGGTCGCTGCGTCGTCGGCATCAGCAGCACGTCATGGCCGGAAAATGCGTGCCGCAACGCCAGGGCCGCATCCGCCAACAGCGCCAGATGGCCGGGATATAGCGCAGCGCCGGGGCCGCTGCCCCAGTCGAGCATTTTTCGCAGGGCCGGCGAAAAGCCTTCCGGCCGCGCAGCCAGCGTCTTTGCGTGAACTGGGGCGGCTTCGATCTCGGCAATCTCGAACAGCAATCTCGCCAGTGGCCGGATCGGTATGTCGGGTTCGACCGGATCAACCTGATAGCCTGCCGCCCGGACGCGCCTGACCGCCGCCTGGAACGCATCGGCGACCGCTGGCGCGACGTCCTGCCCGTCCAGCACCAGGGCCGCGACGCGCGGAAACTCCGTGCCGATTTTCGGGCGCCCCAGCGCCGTCAGCAGCGTCCTGCTGTCTGCGACCGTGCCGGTGTGCCAGCCGACATGATCCAGGGTCGGGGAGAGGGGCACTACCCCGTCGATCGGCAACACCGATCGCGCTGCGCGGTGCCCGACCACGCCGCAAAAAGCGGCGGGAATCGTGATGCTGCCCACCGTATCGCTGCCAAGTGCCGTCGCGCAAAAGCCCGCAGCGACTGCCGCAGCCGATCCCCCCGATGAACCTCCCGCGCTGAAACTGACCTTGTGAGGATTGGCTATCCGCCCGAACCATGGGTTGTCGCCGCGGCCGCCCAACGCCGCTTCGTCCATGTTGGTCAAGCCGATGATTACCGCCCCGGCGGTGCGCAACCGGGCGACGCAGGCAGCGTCTGCAGTCGCGATCCGATTGGCATAAGCGCGGTTTCCGG
>CAZZYX010000152.1:1128-7077 GCA_964658485.1 uncultured Acetobacteraceae bacterium
TGCCAGGGCATGCCGGAAACCGCGATATTCGCCTTGACCAGCAGTGGTGCACCATCGATCGGCGATAGCGGGGCCCCGCTGTGCCAGCGCGCCGCGCTGGCGGTCGCAGCCATGATTGCGTTGGCAGGGTCAAGCCAGATCACCGCGCCGATCGCGGCGTTATGGTCGGCAATCCGGTCGAGACATTCCTGAAGGACGGTCACCGGATCCAGCGCACCGCTCGAATATCCTGTTGCCAGGTCGGCCAGCCGGAGCGGCGCAAAGGCGGTGGTGGCGGTCAATTCAGGCTGGTCATAGCGCATCCTGCACAATCGGCGACGGCAAAGCGGGTCGCGGTCGCGTGTCGGATAGTGCGGCGCACCGCGTTGTCCGGGCTTGCCTAAGTGCCTATGCGATAGGCGATGAGCAGTTTCGATTCCCAGGTATTGCTGTCGCTGGATGGGCCTTCCGCGACAATCACCATCGAACGCGCGGCCAAGCGCAACGCATTGTCGGAAGCGGTGTGGAAGCAATTGCCGGTCGCGATCGGCGAAGCCTGTGCCACGGCAAAGACGCGCGTCATCATCTTGCGCGGAGCGGGTGGGAATTTTGCCGCTGGTGCAGATATCGCCGAGTTCGACCGCCTGTTCGCCGATCGCTCGGCGGCGCTGGGTTATCTCGAGACGATGGTCGCGGCCACGGACGCGATTGCCGGGGCTCCGTTGCCTGTGATCGCCGCGATCGACGGGCTGTGCATCGGTGCCGGGGTGGCGGTTGCGCTTGCTTGCGATGTGCGCATCGCCGACGCTGCGGCGACTTTTGCCGTAACGCCGGCCAAGCTCGGCCTGATCTATAGCCTGACCGACACGCGCCGGCTGATGGCTGCGGTCGGTCCATCGCGAGCCCGGGACCTGCTGTTCACCGCTAGCTCGATCGACGCGGCGCAGGCTTTATCGATCGGGCTGATCGACATGATCGGCGGCCCGGAAGCGGTAGCCGCCAAGGCCGCGGCCATCGCCGCGCAGTCGCCGTGGACGCACATGCACACCAAGCATATCTTGCGCGCCATCGAGGCAGGTACCACAACCGAGACGGCTCAGACTCGCAGCTGGTTCGCGAATGCCAGCCAAACCAGTGATTTCCAGGAAGGACTCGCCGCGTTTCGCGATCGCCGACCACCCGCCTTTCCTGACCGGCACGGCGACCATGACGATGGCTGATAGAGGCCACCGCATTGAATGTACCCTATCCAACGCCACCATGCGCCGCGCGCCAGTGGTAAGCAGTCGAACGCCGTCTGCTTGCGGATGTCCGCAAAGTTCCACAGCGCAAGGCTCCATCGTTACGGTTACCATAGCGCCCGCGAGTCCAACCAAGCTTGAACTTCGGCGAGCTTGAACCAAGGGCGGCGACAATTCCGGGTTGCCCTCGCACTCAGCCCGAGGTCGTATTCGGTGGGAAAGCCCGCTGGCCTAGATTTCCTCAGTCGGCAGAGCGTACGTCTTGATATGCGAGCGATAATGGCAAACTCATCAATCGTGACGAAGATTTGGCTCAACTGCGGTTCCATAATATGGCGATTTTTGCCGATCATGGGATGCAACCTTGGAGCGCGGTTGCATAATCGAGATGGCAATTACGAATGATGTTAAGTCGTCTTGCATCGCGGCACTCCAAGCAACGATCTCTTGATCGCTCCAGCGCGAAGCTGAGGGCGAAACCTTGTACGGCGGCGGAAACTTGCCCTCCTGGATAAGCCGATAGATCATCGACTTGCCCAGACCGACGCGGCGCTTGACCTCCTCGATCTTGACGAAGCGCTCCGGCTGATCGTCGGGCATCATTTGCCACCGGCACGGCCGCGCGTGAACGAGCGGTCGCTTTCCAGGAAGGCCGCGAGCATTGCCGGGATCAGATCGGCTATCGCCTCTTCGCGACCGTAAGTGCTCGCGTAGAGAACAGCATAGTCGTTCAGCGCCTGATAGAGGTCCGGCATCACGACAATGCTCAGTTTGACCGGGTTGCGGTCGGGTAGCTGGGGGAGCTTGAGATCTGCCATTTCAACGTTCCTTTCCATTCCAAGGGGCAAGCACCAGATCCTTGTGGACCACCAGCCGCACCGGTGCGCCCGGCCGGATCGTAATCGCCGGTTGAATGCCCAGGTTGTGCTGGGTAATCTGGTCGCTGGCGCGCGAGACATTGTCCTGCGTCGACTGGCGGATTGCCTGGATAAGATCGCCCTGACCTGAAAGCGCCAGTTCGGAGCTGACGCCGAGCAAGGTCGAAAGCGCGATCCCCTTCAACAATTGCCATGTGTGGAAATCGACCTTGTCCTGCAGCCCGGCAAAGCCCGATGGATCGGTCGCGGGTACGTTGTCGATGCGCAGCGAGCTGCCATTGGGCAGGATGATGCGTTGCCAGACCACCAGGGCTCGGCTCTGCCCGAAGGCGACGACACTGTCATAGCTGCCGATGAGCCGGGACCCTTGCGGGATCAGCAAGATACGGCCGGTCGCGCTGTCATAGGTGTTCTCTGTGACTTGCGCTGTGACTAGTCCGGGCAGGTCAGACCTCAATCCAGTGATCAGGCTCGCCGAAATCACGCTGCCGGCCGACAAGGTATACGGAGACGGCAACGGGGTCAGCGCGTGCGGATTGACGTCGCCGCGCGGGTCGATGGCCCCGACGAACGCCGCCTTGCGCGTCTGGGCGTTGGGGTCATTGGTCGGGTCGAGGCCAAGCTTCGGCGGCTCTGGAGACGCAGCCGAAGCTGGCGTTCCGGTTCCGGACTCTGCGGTCGCGCCTTGCGCGGCTGCCACCGAGGTTCCTTCCTGTCGCCCCTGCACCAGCACGCCCGACTCACGCGCTGCTTTCAACTCGGTCAGTGCGCGTTCCTGTTCAGCAGCCTGGGCCTGCTGGAGCTGCTGGTCGGCCGGGTTCACCGCATTGGCCATTGCTTGCTGGTGCTCGAGAATCGGCTTGCCGAGATCGCCGGGAAGCGGCGGACCCAGGCGTGGCACGTCGCCATAGGTCGAGGGCGCGCCATTCAGCGCATCGCTGGTCGGACGCGCATTGGGTTCGGAAAGCTCCTGCTGCGTATCGCCGTGCTGGAGCAGGTGCGGCTTCAGCGCCATCCAGGTCACGGCGATCAGGCTCACCGATCCGATTGCGGCGATCGCAATGATGAACCCGCGCTTGAAGCGGATTGCGCGCGGCGGGCGCGAGCGGATCGCGAGTGTCTCAGGGTCGAGCTTGGGCGATGATGGAAGGACAGCCTCGTTCATGATGCCCTCCGCCGTTTGGTCGCGGCACCCACTCGGCTGATCCGCACGATGTCCTGGTGCTTGAGTCCAAGCCTCAGCTCGGCCCGATCGAACAGACGATCGACGACATAGAAGCGGCCCTGGAGGCGGTAATTGACCAGTTCCGCCGTGCCCTTGGCATCGACCAGGAATAGCGGCGGCGCTTCGCCTGTGCCTAAACTCGCCGGAAACTCGATGAAGGTCTGCCGGCCGTCGTCAAAGGCGCGTGTCGGCCGCCAAGGCGGATTATCCCCGGTGATCGCATAGTCGAAGTGGAGTTGATCAATCTGCAAACCACTGGTGACGGGCGCTGCGGCCCGCGCCAGTTCGGCCGACGCCCTCAACGCAATGAGCTGGTCCTGAGGATAGGTCCAAGACAGCGCCGACATGGCGGTATGCTCGGTGCTGGTCAGCCCCAGATGATAGGTCCGCCGGTCGGTGGTAATGACGACGTTGGTGGCAAGGCCAGCGGTGAAGGGCTTGACCAGCACATGAGTACGCTTGGAGTCGCCCTCGCCGCTGGTGGTGTCACCGATCACCCAGCGGACGGTATCGCCGGTGGCAACGGCGCCCAGCGCTTCGCCGGGTTGCAGGGCGATGTCGGTCACCTGTCCTGGCGCCGTGAAGACATGATAGATCGTACCGTCGCTGTAGGGATAGACCTGCACCCCGCCGAGATAGCCACCGGTCGCCGGCTCCAGCGTCGAGGCGCGGTTGGCGGCGCGTACCCGCAGCTCGGCGGGTGACGGTGGGTGATCATGATGGCGCGCCGCCAGTGTCGGGGTGAGCGGCGGCAGCGCCTGCGGCGTTTCCGTGGCCATGATTATCGGCTGTGCAGCAGCGGTTGTCGATTGAACCGCAGGCCCGCTCACTGCGTTCGCTGGCGCGTCCGGCGCAGTCTGGGCGATGACGGGCGCGGCGCTGGCAAGCGCCGTAGCCGCCAGGATGGCAAGCTTCATGGCTGGTTCTCCGTGTTAGTGGTTGGGGTGGCGGGGTTCGGATCGAGCGACGAACCGGCTGGGATGTTCGCGGGCGCTGGTATGGGAGTTAGTGTTGCGGACGGTGATGCTGATGGCGCGGTACCCGGCGACGAAGCGGCCGGCTCGAGCTCACGGCTCCAGTCGATGGCATCGACGTAGAGGCCGAGCGGGTTCTTGCGCAGCGTCTCTGCGCTGGACGGCGGCGCGATGATGACGGTGAGGATGGCGGTCCAGTGCGCGACGCCGGCCAGGGCGCCGCGCTCGTAAGCCGTTTCGATCCACTTGACCTGGAACGACTTGTCCGACGCGCGCACGATGCTGGTCACCTGGATGGAGACGGTGCGTTCGCCGACGTGTCCGAATGGATCGGACACACGAGCGTAGTCACCAATGAACACAGCGCCGCGCTTGGTCGTGAAGTCATAGGCCGACAGCCAATTTGCTTTCATCAGCACCGGGTCGAACGAAACCGAGCGCACGTCGGTGATAAAGTGGCCCAGGAACCAGGCAATTTGCGGATCGGTCGGCTGATACGACGCATCCGCTGGCGCCACTGCCTTGGCCTCGCCCATCCGATCGACTTCGACGACAAAGGGCACGACGCGGCTCTGCAGCGATTGCCACAGCAGACCGCCGGATAATGCACCGGTGAGCCCGAGGCAGCCGAAGGCCATCAGCCGCCAGTTGCGCGCCTGGATTCGGGCGGAGCCGATGCGCTCGTCCCACAGTTGGCCGGCGCGCTGGTATGGAGTTTCCGGTGCGGGGGTGCGCCCATAGCGCTGCACCGCTCGTCTGAAGAGCATGTCAGTCTTCCCTTTCCTTGATATCGGGGGTGGCGCCGGAGCCGCCGCCATTGCCTTGCTGAAGAACATGAGTGGCGGCTTGGGCATGGTGACGGGTGGCAGTCTGCGTTTTCAACGCACTCGCCCATCTGGGCACGGCTGCGGCATTGCCGTCGGCGCCCGCAATTGAGCCGGCGCCTTGGCCAGTCATGGCATTGAAAGCGGCCTGGCGTCCGGATGCGGCGGCTTCGCTGAGGCCCATCGCACCAGACATGCGCGACTTGGCCGCACCGCCAGCGGCGCTGGCCACGCCGCCAAGCCCGGCACCGATGCTCGAAGAGCCGGCGCCTTCCTGGCCCATGGTGTAGGCGGCAGACGCGGCCGGTCCCATTGCCGTGCCGGCGCGAACCGCGCCGAGACCGCCGGCAACAGCGCCGCGGGCTGCACCGACTGCGCCAGCACCGCCGAGATACATGATACCACCAGCGCCGAGCACCGTGCCGAGTGCGGAGCCTGCGCCAAGCTGCGGCGCGCCGGCAACCAAGCCCGAGGCAATGGCGGGGCCGAAGATCCCAAGACCGAACAGGGCGAGGCTGGCAAGCACCAGGCTCATCGCCTGCCCGACGTCGGGCTCGTGGCCCTGCAGCGCGGTGGTGAACTGGGTAAAGTAGTTGGAGCCGATGCCGACGATGACGGCAAGCACCATGACCTTGATGCCAGAGGAGACGACGTTGCCGAGCACGCGCTCGGCCAGGAAGCTGGTCCGGTTCCACAGCGCGAAGGGCACGAGGATGAAGCCGGCGAGCGTCAGCTTGAATTCGAGAATGGTGACGAACATCTGCACGGACAGGATGAAGAAGGCGAGGATGACGATGATCCAGGCCACCAGCAGCACCGCGATGGTCA
>CAZZYX010000153.1:0-6606 GCA_964658485.1 uncultured Acetobacteraceae bacterium
TGGATCGCCAGGCGCATCGGGACGCCAGGCCATCCATGGCAATCACGGGGCAGGGCGACGACGCGATTGTCCGCCCCGCGCCGATGATCGTGATGGCCCGTCACGGCGCGGATATTGCCGAGATCGATGCACGTCGAGCCGAACTCGACCACCCGGACCAGCTGGAGGTGCGGTACGCGCTGGACGCGCTGGCGCTCAAGGCTGCCGGTGCCACGGTAAGGCCGCCGCCGTGGGTTGAGCCGGGCCGGGTTGCCAGCATGGTGCCGCTCGCCGCGACCGGTTCGGCCGGCGGATGGACGCCGCCGCCGCACCAGGCTGCCGCGGGGGCTGCCGCGCATTCATTCATGTCGTCAAGGCGGCCGCGACGCTTCGCTTCGGCCTGATGATGCTGCTGATGCCGGTCATCGTGACGTTGCTGATCATCCGGCCCAGCCGCCGCCGGTGGCCGGCGCTGACCGGTATGGTGCTGGTCGCCGTGCTGATCCTTAACGTGCTGGTCGGGAACGATCTCGCCCACGCCCTGATCGACCGTTACGGCGCCACCGGAGCGGCAATGGTCACCGGCAGTTTTGCCACCTCTACCCAGTACAATCGCCACGATGTTATCGGTTACCGGGTCCTGATCGGCACCGCCGACGGCCGTGTGGTGGAGGGCCAGTTCCGGACCGACGACTTCAACGTTCGCGGCTTGGGCGACACCTCGATCTATCCAGGGCCCGGCGATGTCTTCACCATTCGCTACCTGCCCCGCCACCCGCAAGATTTCATTATCCGCAATGACGACGAGAGTCCCTGGGCGCGAAAGCTTGCCTGCGACCGCCTTGCCGATTGGCACGATGAGACGGCGCGGCGGGTGCGCTTCGCCCCAGCCAATGCGGCGATGCGCAACGAGTTTGCACATGCCGCCGATGCCGCCCGGCAAGCAGGTTGCTCGCAGTAGCACGGCCGCTCCAGCACTTTCACGGGATTTATTTGCCGGGCAATGCCGGCTGCAACCGATCGACAAGCCGGCCGGCTGCCGCTTGTAGAGTACCATAGGCGGATGGTCCCAGCGTAGAGCCCTTGGGAGATTCGTCGAGGTCACCGCTCGCGATCGCATTGAATGCGCCGTGAGTAATATTATCTGGCGGTTGATCGGCACCAGGATGCGCAGTGCGATACGCCTCCAGCTTGCGCATTTCATCTTCCATATACGCTTTGAGCCTGGCGACAGCTTGTGCGTCAAGCGGAGGACGCAGGCTCCCTTCGGCATTTGCCTCACCCGACCAAGGTGTTGATCCGTCCTTCAGCACCAGCATCGCGGCGATCTTTGCCGAGGATTGAGCTGCATCCAGGTTCTTGCCGCTGCCGCTGAGTTCGCCTTCGATGATGTTCCAGGTTGCGCCTTTGGATTGGGCCTCACTCTCGCCGACTGCCAACACGGCATCCTGATGGAGGGCGGCAAGCATCGCCGCAAGCGGTGCATGTGCCTTGCCTGTTGCGCGGCCATCATCGGGATCGACCTTGGCGCAGGCGATCATTTGCGCCTTGGTAGCGAACCAGCGGCCCGGTCCGTCGCTGAACGAGAGGTTGAAGGCCCCCTTCAGCGCATGGACGCGTTTCTGGTCCGCCGCGTCTATGGATTGGACCGCATTGCCAGGTATCACAGTGACCACCACGCCCCGCCGCCTTAGCATGTCCGCCAGCAGCTCGAGCGCCGGGCTATGTCCGTCAGGAGACTGCGCAACCAGTGGCGGCGCCATGCACCCGTCGGCATCGACGGCAGCATCGACGATGCCAAGGTGGTCCAATCGTTTCAGGCCCAATTTGCCCAACGCTTGTAACAGAAATGCAGCCGATGATCGCTCATCCTCGACGTTTCCATCATGTGGCGGCAGGATCACTGTATCCGCAATGCTCGCCTGGTTCCTGGCATTTGGCTCGGCAGACCAGCATGGCGATGCGACAGTTGTGAGCGCCATCAAACCGCTGACAACGCAAGCGGCAGGTGGCTTCCAGGAAGCTCCCGCAAAAAATTTCCACGGCTTATCGGGGGCTCGGCGTCTCATAGCATTGCAACTTCCCGCCTGTTTGATCTTGGCACCGAGATCTACCGAAGCTTCAGCCAAGGAACTCCTCTTTGATGTAATAATCATAAGCGACGATTGTTCAGTATCGCGCCGATGGACACGGGGTAAGGGGTTTGTCACAAAACAACGGTGAGCTGAACATGTTGCGAATCCGCTTACCGTGGGCTTGGCTTCATCCGGGTTACGCTGCCTTCGTCGTGCTCTCGCATTCCGCCCCTTATTACCGTTCCGCCCACCCAGTTTCGGCATGCATGGCCATGGCAGGTCAAGTTCCATCCCTCCCGTACTAGGCGCCGCGCAGGCGTCATCCGGATTAACTGCTCTTGGTCGAGGCCTTCGTTGGGGCGGCGGGCTTGAAGAGCCGAATGTCCCATATCCGCGGCGTAGTGACGCATCACATGTATCAGGAAGAGAGCAGCTGGTCCCTCGATTTGAAGGAAAAGGTTCGGGGCTGCTCTCGGCCTGAACGGTGACGCCGCCGACGTGGCCTGCACGCAATGGAAAGCTGCGTTGGCGGTATTACAGCAAAGCTGCTCTACGCATCCTTCACATCGGGGATGTCATTCAGTTCGCTCTCAAGTTGACGATTAACGATCCGACCCTCTGCTATGACCAGGCAGGCGGCGATGATTACCAATAGAAATCCAATAATAGCGGCTGCGCTACCGGTATCGTTAATAAGTGCTACTTTAGGTACGATCACATCCAGCGCACTGAAGATCAGCGACGTTATCAGCAGGATGGCCATCGGCTGGCTGACGCGTGGCCGTCGGGGTGCGCGTTACGAACTCGAGCGGTGAGACCTGCCGATCCTGCAGCTGTTGCCGCGATGAACGGGCAGGTGAGGACTCTGCGGAACCCGGTCGCGGCAAGGTCGTTTGATTCAGTCGAATCTTTGTAACGGAAGGCAGAAATGGCAACGCTTGCTCTTCAGTCCAATGTTCCGGCTGTAAGCCCTTATGTTCTGGCGCTGCGTCAGTCACTGGCGTGCGGCAGCGGCAAGAAGCTGGACAGTTTTATAATCGGCGAATTGACCGTCGAAGTGCGGCAAATAGCCAGCTCGGTCTGGGCGCTTATCCGGCGCGAGGGTAGAGGCGGGCTGGCGCTCCGCGCGGCTTACCTCGAAGGCGAATTTTCCTGCCGCAAGCTTGGCCTCGAACCAGGAGACGATGCGCGGATTGCCGTGACAAGCGCGCTGGGCGAGCATGTCATCGCATTCCGGTCGGGCGGCGACGCGCTGGAACATATGCGGATGACGACCAGCTTCACCCCGGCGGCGCCTGTGCTGATCCCTTTTGCCCCCCGCGACCTCTACCCACTCGATGCACGGGACGATCCGCTGGGCGCGATCGGCCATGTCGAAGCGCGCCAGCGCGGATTGAACAGCGGCCTCGTTTATTTCGAGATCGACGAGCCCGCGTTCGGCAGCGTGCTATATTTTCAGAACCTCACCGCGTTGAACGAATTTTATCGAGCGACCGGGACTGCGCCCAGTGGCGCGGTCGGCGGCGAATGGCCCGAGCTCGGTTATCTGATGCCGACCCCGCAGCAGAACGATGCAACCCCGCAGACCACGCTCGCCGCGGGGGTGGAGGTCACCTTGTCGGACACGATCCTGGTGTTCCGCCACGATGCCTCGCCGCACGAGCGGGAAACGGCGCGGCGGTTCGTCCAGATGCTCGGCGTCGCCTACAAGATGCTCGACTTGCCTCATACCGATTACCGCGACTGGATCGGGCGCGCCGAACAGACGCTGCGCGACCTGGACAAGGCGCCGGAAGCGACGATCAGCCATTACGGCCATCGCTACATCCATCCTTATACCGCTGCGGAATACCCCGACATCATGGTCCAGATGTCGATCATCGCCGCCATTCACGACTGGGGCCAATGGTGCGGCAAGCCGCATCCATTAGAAGCCGAGTTCAAGGCCGGGCTGGAAAAATTTTACGACCCCAAGCTCAAGACGCTACGCCGCTATCTGACCAATGTCGGCGATGACAAGGATGCCGACGCGGTCGATAGCTGGTATCTCTACCATCCCCTGCTGAACCTTGCGAAACTGGCGCTCGACGGTGACAAGCATGCGCGCAGGCTCTTTCTGAAGTCGATCGATTTCGGCATCGCAGCGGCCCACCACTTCAAATATAAGTGGCCGGTGCAGTACAAGATTACCGACTTTTCGGTCATCACCCCGGTAGCGGGCGATGGCAGGGGCCAGACGGACGTCGGCGGCATCTATGCCTGGGTTATGCTGCAGGCTTATGAACTGACCGACGATGTGCGTTTCCTCAATGAGGCGCGCACCGCGATCGATGCAGCGATCGGATTGCGGTTCAACCTCAATTACCAGGCAAACCTGACCGCGTGGGGCGCGGCCGCGTGCATGCGGCTGTGGCGGATTACCAACGCGAAGGTCTATGTCGAGCAAAGCTATGTCTATCTCGCCAGCTTCTTCCACAACAGCGCGATCTGGGAGAGCGAGATTGAACTCGCTGTCCATTATCGCAATTTCCTTGGGGTAACCTGCCTTCAGGACGCGCCATACATGGCTATCTACGAGTGTTTCGATTCCTTTACCGCGTTCGAGCGCTATCTCGATGACAGTGGCCCCGATCTGGAGCCTGCCGCACGAATGCTGATCGCCGAATACTGCAAATACGCGCTCGACCGCGCGTGGTATTATTATCCCGACGCGTTGCCGACCCAGGCGATCTCCCCAAAACAACGCGAAACTAACGGGCATATCGATCGCAAACTCTCGTTCCCGCTTGAAGACCTGTACGTCGATGGGCAACTGGCAGGCCAGGTCGGCCAGGAAGTATATGGCGCCGGCGCTGCATTCATCTTTGCGACACGCGCCTTTCATCAGGTCGATGGCGCACCGTTCCGGCTTTACTGCGATCACCTGGTGCGCGCGAGCGAGCGCACCGGGGACCGGGCGCTCACGATCACCCTGGATGGCGGCGAAACCTGCAGCGCGGGTTTCAGCCTGGTCCGGCTAAAACGCGGCAAGCTGCCAAGTGCCAGAGTCGTTACCGCCGGCGGCGACGAGTTGCGGCCGCATGCCGTCTCTGACGACAGGGTAGATTACCGGGTTCCGGCAAATGGCAGACTTGTGCTCACCTGGCAGTGACGCCGACCGCAGTGCGCAGTCGATCCTAATTTTGGGGACAGGAGGCGACGATGAGAAATCCCATAGGGCGTCCTCCGTTCTGCCCAGCGAGCGGGTGGCGACCGGTCATTCGTCAGCTCACCAGCTGCCGGGAAGCTGCGCGCCCATTCCCGGTAGTTCAATCGTTCGGCACGCGATCGGCACGCGATCCCTAAACCGGCCGTTCAAACCGCTTGCTACATTCCCATTTCCCCATGTCGGAGAGGCAATTTCGGGAAAACCCAATCGGGAACAGATTTCGGGAAAACATGGTCTCACAGGAGCGCGCTACAATCATGCCAAGCGCGATTCCCGTTGATCCTTCGTTTGCGGGAAAGCCGGACAGGCGGCTTTCACCCAGTTGCAGACTTAGGCGTTCCGAACTTCCGGTGCTTAAACCGGTCATTCGGACCCGTTGACAGATGGGTCGCGTGTCTGCCAATTTGCTGTCGGCAGATGTCGCCAGCCGCTCGCGTCCGCAAGGATGAGGTGAAGACATCAAGGTGTGATCTTCACCGGATAGTCCGCCCGGCGATGGATCGGCAATGCGAGCACCGATGACCCATTTCCGGCGCGAGGAACTATCATGCCTACTATGGATCAAGCCAAGAGAATGGCAAAACGACTGCGTTCGGCGCTCGCCATACGATCTATCGAGATACCACACGCCGTGAGCCTCGAACTGGTTGCGGCTGAACTCGGTCACCGGGACTGGAATACGGCGGCAGCAAAACTTCAGCCTGCGGCGGCAGACGGAATAGACTTTCAACAGGCCATACCGATTTTACGCATCTTCGATGTCGCAAAGGCGCGTGAGTTCTACTGCGACTTCCTCGGGTTCGCGGTGACGATGGAGCAACGCCATGAGCCTGATCTGCCGCTTTATATGGCGGTCGGGCGCGCTGGGCTTGAGCTTCACTTATCGGAGCATCATGGCGATGCTAGCCCGGGTTCTACCGCGTTCGTCTGGATGGCGGGTGTTCGAGAGTTTCATACCGAACTGAACGCGAAGCGATACGGCTATGGGAGACCGGGCATCAATCGCCAGCCGTGGGGCGACCAGATGGAAGTGCATGATCCATTCGGCAACCGCATCAGGTTCTGTCAAAAGCATAGCTGAGACGCGACGGCGGTCGTTCCGTGGCACCTGAACGACCGCTAACACGCTAACGTCGCCTATGACCGGTCAGGCCGCTTACCACCAAACATCGCCACTCCCGAAAATCGATCTCAATCGGGAACGCCGCACCGTTCCCGATCAACGGTCCAAATCGGGAAGGCCGCTGACCCTGGATGATGTCAGCTATCGCTATCAGCGTCGCCGAAACCTGCCTGTCGGCAGTCCACCGATCTTTTCTGTTCCCTACCACTTATTGCGCGTGG
>CAZZYX010000154.1:0-6588 GCA_964658485.1 uncultured Acetobacteraceae bacterium
ATCTTCGGCGGGGATGGTCCGGTAACCGGCAAAGGCGCCGAACCACACCAGCGGGCCATCGCCACCGCTGCGCGCGGCGGCAAGCGACGCGAGATGCGGTTCCAGCACCAGCCCCGCCTCATAGGCGATGTAGCCCGCAAGATAATGGCCTGCATGCGACAGTTCGGCGATGCGTTCGAGCGCGGGGAGCACCTCGTCCGGGCGGCGCGCGATCACGGTGGTTTCGGGCGCCACATACAGGCGCGCAGCGCTTGAGCCGGTGACGCGCGCATCGTCCAGCAGGACAAAGCTTTCACCCGGTTTGGGGAAGCGGGCAGGAGAAGAAATTGCCATGCGCGCGCCTGTTAGCGGAACCGGGACGGTCTGGCAAAAACCGCTCGACCACGACGCCGGCCCCAGTCTAGGACGGCTGGGAAACATATGCCGAAGGACAGGGAATGCGGTCATTTTTGTTTGCCTGTTCAGCCATCGCCCTGATCACCGCCGCGCCGGTGTACGCGGATGAAGCGCCGCCGCCGGTCCCGCAGGGGAAACTGGCCGATGCCGTCACGCCGTTCGCGTACCGCCTGGACCTGACCATCGATCCGGCCGCCGCGCGCTTTGCCGGCCATGTCGAGATCGATGCTTCGCTCCATGCCCCCAGCCGCTTCGTCTATCTGCATGGCCGCGACCTGGCGATGCACGCGCTGACCGCCACCGCCGGCGGCAAGGTCTATGCGGGCGAATGGCGCCAGGTCGATCCCACCGGAGTCGCGCTCGTCACCTTTCCGGCGCCTTTGCCGGCGGGCTTCGTCACCTTTCGTTTCGATTACGATGCCGGCTTCCAGGATGGCCCCTCCGGCCTGTTCCATGTCAAGGTCGGCGACGACTGGTATAGCTGGTCGCAGTTCGAATCGACCGATGCCCGCGCCGCCTATCCCGGTTTCGACCAGCCCGGCTACAAGCAGCCATTCACCGTAACCCTGCGTACCCCGCCGGGGCTGACCGCGGTGTCGAATGCCCCTGAAACCGGGGTGACGCACGAGGCCGGGCTGGATGTCCATCATTTCGGCGCCACCGCACGGCTGCCGACCTATCTGCTGGCGATGATGGTCGGGCCGTTCGTCACGGCTTCAGGCGCGGTGGCTCCCACGCCGGAACGCGCCACGCCGCTGCCGCTGCGGATCGTTTCGACGCGGGCCAATGCCGGACAACTCGGCTTTGCGCTGACTAACAGCCAGCCGATCATCGCCGATCTCGAGCGCTATTTCGGCCAGAGCTTTCCCTTCCCCAAGCTTGACCAGATCACCGCGCCGATCATGCCCGGCGCAATGGAAAATGCCGGAGCCGACCTCTACGAAGACAGCCTGCTGGTGCTCGACGACCATTCCTCGACCGCGCAGCAGCGCAACTTCGGCATGGTCGTGGCGCATGAACTGTCGCATCAGTGGTTCGGCGACCTGGTGACCCCGGCGTGGTGGGACGATATCTGGCTGAACGAAAGTTTCGCCAATTGGATGGGGTTCCGCATCGGCAACGAGTGGCGTCCCGATCTCGGCATCGCCGCCGGCGCGGTCGCGAAGGGTTTTGGCGCGATGGGCACTGACGCGCTGCTCGCCGGACGACCGATCCACCAGCCGATTACCCGCACCGCCCAGATCGATGCCGCGTTCGACACGATCACCTACGGCAAGGGCGGCCAGGTGGTGGCGATGATCGCCGGCTTCATGGGCGACGACAAGTTCCGCGACGGCGTGCGCCGCCACATCGCCGCCCATCGCGATGGCAATGCCACCAGCGCCCAGTTTTTCGGGGCGATGGCCGAGGTTGCCGGCGATCCGCGCATCCTGCCGGCGATGCAGAGCTTTACCGACCAGCAAGGTGTGCCGTTACTGACATTCAGCGGCAGCGATGGCCATTATACCGTGACGCAGAGCCGCTATGCCCGGCTTGGCACGACCGCGCCCGACACCCGCTGGGGGGTGCCGATGTGCGTCCGTCTGGGTACCTCGCGCCAGTGCACCCTGCTCGATACCCCGATGCTGCCGCTGAAGCTGGACGGTGCGGGTACCGGGGACGGCGCGCTGATGCCCAATGCCGGGGGAACGGGCTATTACCGCTTCGAACTGCCACGTGCCGACTGGGACAGATTGATCGCCGTCTCCGCTCGCCTCAGCGGTGGCGAGGGCCTGGCTTTGGCGGATTCGCTGCGGGCCAGCTTCATGGCGGGGCGAGCCAGCGCGGCGCAAATGGCGCAACTGGCTAAGGTGATGGTGGATAATCCCGACAGCTATGCCAGCAATGCGGCCATGGACGGGCTGGAAATGCTCGAGCTTGCCGGCATGCTCGATCCAGCCGCCACGGCTGCCTATCACCGGTTCGTCAGCGGGTTGTATCAGCCACAACTGGCGCAGTATGGCTTCGACCCGCGCGTGCGCGCCTATCCGGGGGAAGCGGCGGAGCGCTCGCAGCACCGGGTGCAGCTGATCGACATGCTCAGCGAAACCGCGCGCGATCCGGGTGTCCGGCTGCAACTTGGCGATGCGACGGCAGCCTGGATGAGTGGCAGTACGGCCGCTCTGGATCCGGTATGGTTCGACCGGGGTTTCGCGGTCTGGCTGGATGTCGGCAGGTCGCCGGCGACCCCGCTCGAACGGGCGCATGCGCTGCTGGCCAGGGCGCTCGCCTCGCAAGATCCGCTGTTGCGCCCGGCGGCGCTGCGGGCGCTGGCGCATAGCGGCCATGCCGATATCGCCAACTGGCTGATGAACGGCATCAGCGATCCACGTCTGCGCGTCAGCGAACGCCTGCAACTGGTCACGGGCGTCGCTGCTACGCCGAAAACGCGCGACCTTGGGTATGGCTATATGCGCGATCATCTCGATACGCTGCTGTCGGGCGGTTCGGGTATCTTCTTTTCGTCGCGGTTGGCTCAGGTTCTTGGTGGGTTCTGTGCGGTCGACAAGGCTGACGCCATCGCTCGCGATTTCGGTCCCAAGCTCGCTCGGCAAACCGGCCAACTGGAGCTGGATCGCACAATAGAGCGGGTCCGCGATTGCGGGCTGCTGAAAACCGCGCGCGGAGCAGAGGCTTCGACGGAGATTGCCAGGTTGCGGTGAAGGGTGCGGTGGCGGGTAGCTATGGAGGGACATGACGTGGTGCACAAAAACAATCGCATTGCGCGAATTGCCGGAGCAGCCCTGCTGCTCATCTGCGGCAGCGGATTGCTTAGCAACAACCTGATAATCGCCGGTAACGCCATTGCCACCGCGCACAACATCGTTGCTCAGGAGCGATGGTTTCGAACCGGAATTTTTGGCGAGTTGCTGATGCTCAACGGTGACATCGTGCTTGCCGTTGCCTTGTATCGCCTGTTTGCACCTGTCAGCGCGGGGCTGGCACTCGCCGGTACGATCTGGCGGCTTGCCAATGCCACCATGCTGGCGTTTGGCGTCGTTGCCGAACTGGTCTCGGTCGATATCGCGACAGATCATAGGTATTCCGCCATGCTCGGTCCGGCACAGGCACCTGCGGTGATGCGGGCGCTGCTTGACGTGCATGGCACCGCGATGTCCGTCGGCCTGATATTCTTTGGCCTGGGCGCAGGTATCCATGCATGGCTGTTCTGGGTTTCGCGATATATTCCACGACCCTTGGCTGCGGCCTACCTTGTCGTTGCCGCCCTGATTTTCGTGTCATGCACGTTGCTCGTCGTGTTCCCTGCCATGATCGGGCTGGTTGACCCGTGGGTCATTGCGCCGGACTTTTTCGTCGAGCTGGCCGTCGCACTATGGTTGCTGTTCAAAGGCATAAGACCGCGCGGCGGGATCGAGGCCGGGTCGCCTCCCCCCGAAGAGCAGGATGCAATAAGATAGAACCGCATCCGGTATCCACTTTTGCCGTCGCGCTCTAGGTGATCGGCAGGCTGAGGGCGGCGGTTAACCCCGCGCTGACACCGTTGGTATCATTCCGATTGCTCAGTTTCAGTTTGCCGCCATGTTGCTCGGCAATGGCCAGCGCCAGCGTGAGGCCCAATCCGGCGCCACCGGTTTCGCTGCAACGCGAAGGATCGCCGCGCGTGAATGGTTCCAGCATGCGGGCGATGTCGGCTTCATCGATACCGGGACCATAATCCTCGATGCGAATAACCGCCCAATCCTGCCGGGAACCGTCAGCAGCCGCTTCGCGCGCCAGCGATACCTCGGCCACCTGGCCATAGCGCAGCGCATTGCCGATCAGGTTGCGCAGGGCGCGACGCACCCACGTCGCACGCAGCGAGACAACCAGGCGCGGCATCTCGGCGACCGTTACCGGGTCGCCCATATCCTCGAATTCCTCGACGATCGAGCCGACCAGTGCCGATAGCTCGGTATTCTCGCGGGGATCGCTGGGCCGACCGACCCGCGCGAGCGACAGGATGTCATCGAGCGAGCGCACGATGTCCTCGATCGTGGCCGCCATCCGGGCGCGCTCGTTATCGTCCTCCACCGATTCGATCCGCACGCGCAATGCCGCCAGCGGGGTCTTCAGATCGTGTCCGATCGCGCCCAGCATCACGTTCTTTTCGTCAAGCAGGCTGATCACGCGCATTTCCATGGCATTATGGGCCAAAATAAGCCGGCGCAGGTCGGTCGGGCCGCTGGGTTCCAGCCGGCCGTGCGGGTCGCGCGTTTCGGCAAAATATTCGAGACGGCTGGTCAGCGCGGCGAGCGGCCGGGTTATCCGGCGCAGGATCAGCGCTGCCGCTCCGACCAGAAGTGCATAGATGACGATGGTTTGAATCAGCAGGGGCGCCAGCAGATCGCCGTCATCCAGCGGGGCGATTACGCGCGCGACGCGCCACGACCCTTTGCGCTCCAGCTGGACGGCGGCGATCAGGACACGGCTGGGCAGCGGCGGATGGTGGGCAAATATGCGTTCGCGCTGCGCAAACCGGGCCTGAGCCACAGCATCGGCGGTAAACGGCCGATCCACCACGAATATGCGGGCAGGATTGATGGCCTGATCCTGATAGATCTGGCGCAAGTCCTTCTCGACGTCGCGTAGCCGGCGATCCCGGCTGATCAGCTCGAAATTTGCTTCTACGTCGGCCCCGCGCGGGCCGGGGTCGGATGTCAGAACATTGTTTGCGACGACAGGCACGTCGTCGGGTAGCGGGGGTGGACCTTCGTCGTGGCCAAACAGCGGGTTTTCATGCGCGGGGGGCGGGCCGCCGCGGAAATTTGTCCCGAATGCAGGCAAATTGCCGGGATGGTACCCCGAGTTGAACAGCCGGATCGCGACCGAGCGGACCAGCCCTTCTTCCCGCCGGGCGGCCTGCGCCTGATACAGCAGCACCGCACTGATCGCCTGCGCCAGCAACAGCGCCGCCGCCAGTGCGAGCAAAACCTGCCCCTGCGAACTGCCGGGCCAGGGCAGGCGAAGCCGCAGCGCGGCGGGTTTCATTCCGACGTACCCGGTATCCGTCGAACATCGGCGGCCAGCATATAGCCGCCACCCCATACCGTCTGAATCATTTGCGGATTGCGGCTGTCGATCTCGATCTTTCTGCGCAATCGGCTGACCTGGTTATCCACCGCGCGGTCGAACAGATGCGCTTCGCGGCCCTGGACCATGTCGAGCAAGCGGTCGCGGTCCAGCACCTGGCGCGGATGTTCCACAAAGGCGAGCAACAGCCGGAACTCGACGGAGGAAATTGCGACAACGGCGCCATCGGGCGCATTCAGCCGGCGTTTGAGCGGGTCGAGCCGCCAGCCCTCGAACAGGAAATCCTCGTCCGACGCGGTGTCCGCCGGGCCTCGCGCAGCGCGGCGCAATACGCTGCGAATGCGGGCCACAAGTTCGCGCGGTTCGAACGGCTTTACGACATAATCATCAGCGCCGATCTCCAGTCCGACGATGCGATCGGTAGCCTCGCCGCGCGCGGTCAGGAAAATTGTTGGAATCGCGCGGGTTTCCACGAGATGACGGCAAAATGACAAGCCATCCTCGCCCGGCATCATGATATCGAGCAGGACTAGGTCAGGGGTTTCCTCGAACAGCATTTCGCGTGCGTCGCCGGCGCTGACCGCTTCGCGTACGTTAAAGCCCTGACGCGTCAGATAGGCGGCCAGTGGCTCGCGCAGGCTTGCCTCGTCATCGACGAGCAGCAGGCGGGTAAGTGCGGCGTCTGTCATAGTATCGAGGTCATAGTGTGGAGGTCATGGTCCGGGGGGTCATAGGCTTGGGCGGGTCATAGGCTGGGGTTTTTCGCTCCGGTCAATGGCTTGGCGGCCGGGGAGGGGGCATATCGGCGCCGGGTCCGCCATGCGGTTCGTCGCCATGTTCATGCATCTGCCGGCGCATGGCCTGGGCGAACGCCTGGTGTTCCGCAGGCGTCAGGACAGCGTCGTGATTGGTATCCGCCTGGTCGAATAACGCCAGCGCCGCGCCGACGAAGGTAGTACGGGTCACCGCACCGGTGTGACCAGGATCGGCGCGGTGCAGGATGAGCATTATCAGCCCGTCCAGTTCGCGACGATCGTAGCCCCAATGACCCATTGGACCATCATGGCCGTGCATGCCGGGATGGTCCATGCCTAGATGATCCGGGCCGCCATGATCCGGCCC
>CAZZYX010000155.1:0-6542 GCA_964658485.1 uncultured Acetobacteraceae bacterium
GCCCAATCCACCTGAAACGACTGCGGCTTTCCTCGGCTGGTAAAGTTGCCGACAGCCTGATGGGCCGCCACGACCTTGACTGTGAAGGCCTCAAGTTTAGGCCCGTCTATGTAGACCCAGCGCTCGCGGACATCGTTTGTCGGATGGCGGATTGGAAGAACCGCTTCCCTGAGATCGCCAAAGACACGACCAGCATAGGAGTCTAAAGGAGACAAATCGCTGTTGTGCCGATCGCAAAGAACGCGGCATCCAACGGACGAAGCTGGGAGAATGACATCGACTGTGCCATCGGTTCCAGGAAACCCTCGCTGCGCGACATTGCCCAATTTCTCTAAAATGTTGCGAGAAATCGGATGTTCGAGAGATAATATTCGACTGCAGTTATGATTTCCAGAAAGGTAACAGCCATCGCGATCGATACCTGTACTGTCAGGGGACCGTTCGAGACTAAATGGCCTTGCCCTCAATGTTCGATCAGTGCCTGCCGTGCAGCATTTCCCAAATCTTTCGCCGCTGCCACACGGGCACGGATCGGCCAATCGCCACGGAAGTTTAATTTTTGGTTTCGCCATTTACTTGTCGCTCCCGGCGGAGGGCTGGCGACGTAACGGATGAGGTGTGATCGCTTTGCAGATAAAGGTATCAAAACAAGTGTCCGTCATGGCAGCATCCATGAAAGCGTCGAGATCGTGATCAGCTGCGTCGGCCACTGCGACCAACCGGGACTGTCGCCGGCATTCTTCCGCGAAGCCGGTCGCCGGGTGGCGGGAACCCATATCTGGATCGGTCCCAACCCCGCAGCGCGCAGACTATCTCGGCGCTTCTGAACACGTTGGTTGACGGGGGCAGGCATGACGTGTTCTTCCTGATGTCTTACGTGTAACATAGCACTATGTGTGCGAACTGCAAAGAAACCGAATATTCGCGGCGTAGGTTCGCTAAAGTGCTTCCCCCGCCGCCCAGCCGCTTGCCCACGCCCATTGGAAATTATACCCGCCCAGCCAGCCGGTCACATCCACCGCCTCGCCGATCGCGTACAGTCCCGGCACCCGGCGCGCTTCCATCGTTTTGGATGACAATTCGGCGGTGCTGATGCCGCCCGCGGTTACCTCCGCCTTGGCGTAGCCTTCGCTGCCGTTGGGGGTGAAGCGCCAGTTGGCGAGTCGGGTTTCGGCGGCGGTCAGGGCTTTGTCGGTCAGCGCGCCGAGCTCGCCATCGAGGTGGAGCTGGTCGCACAGCGTGGTCGCCAGCCGGTCGGGCAGCATTTCGGCGAACAGCTTGCGCAATGCCACGCGCGGGCGGGTGCGTTTGGCTGCGGACAGCCAGCCGGGCGAGGCATCGGGGGCGAAGCGGATGGCGATGGCTTCGCCGCGTCGCCAGTAGCTGGAGATTTGCAGGATTGCGGGGCCGGACAACCCGCGATGGGTGAACAGCGCGGCTTCGCGAAAGGCGGTCTTGCCGTAGGAGGCGATCACTTCCGCGGCGACGCCGGATAGCTCGCGGAACAACACTTCGTCGCCGCCCAGCGTCAGCGGGACCAATGCCGGGCGAGGCTCGACCACTTTCAGGCCGAACTGCCGGGCGAGATCGTAGGCAAAGCCGGTTGCGCCCATTTTAGGGATCGACGGCCCACCGGTGGCGATCACCAGCGCGGGCGCGGTGGCGTGGTGCGCGCCATAGGCGACGCGATACAGGCCGTCGGCGTGCGTCACCTCGCCGACCGCATCACCGCAATTCAGGACGACATTCCCTTTGCTGCATTCCGCCAGCAGCAACGCGACGATCTGCCGCGCCGAGCCATCGCAGAACAATTGCCCCAGCGTCTTTTCATGCCAGGCGATGCCATGCGCCTCGACCAGCGCGAGGAAATCCTGCGCGGTGTAGCGGCCGAGCGCCGATTTGGCGAAATGCGGGTTTTGGGAAAGATAGCGATCGGGTGCGGTGTGCAGATTGGTGAAATTGCAGCGGCCACCGCCCGAGATCAGGATTTTCTTGCCGGGTTCGTCGGCGTGGTCGAGCAGCAGCACTCGCCGCCCGCGCTGCCCGGCGATGGCGGCGCACATCAGGCCCGCCGCGCCTGCGCCCAGCACGATGGCATCGTAATCACTCACCCGCCGGTGATCCGCAGCGCCAGCGCCTCGGCCACGCGGATGCCATCGACCGCCGCCGACAGGATGCCGCCGGCATAGCCTGCGCCTTCGCCGGCGGGGTACAGTCCGGTGGTGTTGAGGCTCTGGAAATCGCGTCCGCGCGTGATCCGCAAGGGCGAGGAGGTGCGCGTTTCGACGCCGGTCATCACCACGTCGGGATGGTCATAGCCGGGGATCTGGCGACCGAACGCCGGAAGGGCCTCGCGGATCGCATCCGTCACGAAATCGGGCAGGCATTGCCCCAGATCGGTTGCGGTCACCCCCGGCTGATATGAGGGCGTGACCGTACCGAAGCCGGTCGATGGACGGTTCGCCAGGAAATCGCCGACGGTCTGCCCCGGCGCATGATAGTTCCCGCCGCCCGCGGTGAAGGCCCGTTCTTCCCAATGGCGCTGGAACGCGATGCCTGCGAGTGGCCCGCCGGGATAGTCGCGCGCCGGATCGATATCGACGACGATCCCGGAATTGGCGTTGAATTCGGCGCGCGAATACTGGCTCATGCCATTGGTGGCGACGCGGCCCGCTTCCGAGGTCGCCGCCACCACCTTGCCGCCGGGGCACATGCAGAAGCTGTAGGCCGTCCGGCCGTTGGCGCAGGCGTGCGACACCGAATAAGCCGCCGGGCCGAGGATCGCATGCCCTGCCGCCGCGCCATAGCGGGCATGGTCGATCAGATGTTGCGGGTGTTCGATCCGCACCCCGATCGAGAATGGCTTGGCTTCGAGATAGACGCCGCGCGTATCCAGTTGGTGGAAGGTGTCGCGGGCGCTGTGCCCGACCGCCAGGATGACCTGCTCGGCGGCCAGGAATTCGCCGCTTGAAAGCTGCAATCCGCGCAGTTGCCGGCTGCCATCCGCGCCGGTGGTGATCTCGAAATCGTCCACCCGCGTGCCGAAGCGATATTCGCCGCCCAGCTTTTCGATGGTCTCGCGGATGCTCATGACCATGGTGACCAGGCGGAACGTGCCGATATGCGGATGCGCCTCGGTCAGGATTTCGGGCGGAGCGCCGGCCTTGACGAATTCCAGCAGCACCTTGCGGCCGAGGTGGCGCGGGTCCTTGATCCGGCTGTAGAGCTTGCCGTCGGAAAAGGTCCCGGCGCCGCCTTCGCCGAATTGCGCATTGGATTCTGCGTCGAGCACGCCACGCCGCCATAGCCCCCAGGTGTCACGCGTGCGCGCCCGCACCGCCCTGCCGCGCTCGATAATGATTGGGCGAAACCCCATCTGCGCCAGCACCAGCGCCGCGAACAACCCGCACGGCCCGGCGCCGATCACCACCGGACGTGGGCCGTCGTATCCGGCGGGTGCCTGCGTCGGGAAACGGTAGGCAGTGTCGGGAGTGACGCGGATGTTGGGATTGCCGGCCAGCCGCGCGAGCACTTCGGCCTCGCCCGCTACCGCGACATCGACGGCATAAACCAGCCTGATCGCGCTTTTGCGCCGCGCATCGTTGCCGCGCTTGACGATGGTCCAGCCTTCCAGCCGCGCCGCCACTATGTCCAGCGCAGCGCAGATCGCGGGCGGCAGGTCTGCAGGCGCGTGGTCGAGCGGCAGGCGGAGTTCGGTAAGGCGGAGCATCGGTTGTGCCTAGGGACTTTGCGGCGACGATGCGAGGGCAGTCTAACGCGCCCGCCTTTCGTCATCCCAAACTCGATTTGGGATCCATCGGCCTAGGCCGCCTTCGCCGCAAAGTAGCGGCAATGGTTCTTGATTTTCATCAGGATGACGTGTCGGTAAAACACGGAACAGTCGCAATTCGATTGCGCAACCGGCTCGCGGCTTTTACCTCATCCGGCGATGACCGCGCCCCATGCCCTGACCACGACGCTCGACCTGATCGGCAATACCCCGCTGGTGCTGCTCAAGGGGCCGAGCGAGGCTGCCGGCTGCGAAATCTGGGGGAAGTGCGAATTCACCAACCCCGGCGCTTCGGTGAAGGACCGCGCGGCGTTGTATATCGTGCGCGATGCCGAACGGACCGGGCTGCTGCAACCGGGCGGGACTATCGTCGAGGGGACGGCAGGTAATACCGGCATCGGTATCGCGCTGGTGGCTAACGCGCTTGGTTATCGCACGGTGATCGTCATGCCCGAGACGCAGTCGCGCGAAAAGATGGACACGTTGCGCGCGCTGGGTGCCGAGCTGGTGCTGGTGCCCGCCGCGCCGTTCTCCAACCCCGGCCATTTCGTGCATACCTCGCGACGGCTGGCCGAGGAAACGCCGGGCGCGGTCTGGGCTAACCAGTTCGACAATATCGCCAATCGCAAGGCCCATATCGAAACTACCGCGCCGGAAATCTGGGAACAGATGCAAGGCCGGATCGATGGCTTTACCTGTGCAGCGGGCACTGGCGGGACAATCGCCGGGGTCGGCCTGGCGCTGAAGGCCTATGACGAAACGGTGGTGATCGCGCTGACCGATCCCCACGGGGCGGCGCTCTATAATTACTACGCGCATGGCGAGTTGAAGGCCGAGGGCAGTTCGGTTGCGGAGGGTATCGGCCAGGGCCGCATCACCGCCAATCTGGAAGGTGCCCCGATCGACACCCAGTTTCGTATTTCCGACGAAGAAGGAATGGTCTGGGTCGGGCGGCTGCTGCAGGAAGAAGGCCTTTGCCTGGGCCTGTCGTCTGGGATCAATGTCGCTGGAGCGGTGGCGCTGGGACGAATGCTGGTCGGGCAAGGGCGCCCGCAGCCGCGGGTCGCCACGATCCTGTGCGACACCGGCTTTCGCTACCTGTCATCGCTGTACAATCGCGAGTGGCTGGAGGCCAAGGGGCTGCCGGTCCTGCCGTGGCTGGAGAACCTTTCCCTGGCGGGAAAAATAAGCTAAACCTTGACGATGGTCGCATTCAAACGTCCGGAACTGGTGCAACCAGTCACGACACCGCAACATTTCACGCCGCCTACGGCGCGAGAGCGGCGCGCGGAGGCGGTCCAGCGTTTGCAGGTCGGGCTGTTCGGGCTTGCCGCGATGCTGTTGCTGGTAGCTTTGGCCAATATCGTCATAGAGCGCGCCAGGCTGGCGGACGCGGCCGGGGCGTTGACCAGCGCGCATGCCGCGGGAGCAAACAGCGCCAGCAACACCGATCCGCTTGCCGACCTTGGAGTGATTCCCTCGCCGGCGGCACCTTCGCCTGGGCCGGTTCGAACGGGCAGCGCCGCTCATCCGGGGACGCATTAGGCCGGCTCTGCCCGTTGCACCCGAGTCGGCTTGCCATAACTGGCGGAAACGCTCGGCAAGCGAACACTCAGCACGGGAAAATGCGGGCGGCGGCCCAAAAATGGTCCCGAACATGCGACTGGCGGGCGGAACCGGCGTGACGCTTAACGAAAACCGCTATTCATTTTGGAACATAGATAGAATATTCAGCTTTCCGGCGGTCACAAATCCTAGGATATATACGTAGAAAATAACAATAACTACGATTTCCACAACAAAGTGGCACAGTTTCCCGCGATTTCCCTTTCCTGCCCGCTTTCGACACGGTAGGTGTCGGAAATCGGAGGAGCTTCGTCGTCCGGCGTGACGAGACGGTCGGCTCACCCGCGCGTTGCCGAGCGGAGAGGCTTTTTCGCGTTACGAAATCCTGAGCGGGGATGGGGGCATTTTGTTGGCTGCAGTGCCTGTCATTTATGGAGGACATGGCTTTTCGCCCAAGGGCGACAAGGGGCGCTACGTGCTGCCGGCCCATTTCCGCAAGCTGGTGACCGAATCCAGTCGCGGCGAAAATACGCTCTATGTCACCCGGCACGAGGACTGGAATTGCCTGATCGGTTTCGGCAAATCCTATTATGAAAAGCTCGATTCGGAAATCGACCTGGCGCATGAAATGGCGGTCCGGGCCGGCCAGCCATTCGATCGCGCCACCCGCGACCTGGTATTCGGTAACATTGTCGAGATCGCCTACGACAATTCCGGCCGGCTGATCGTTCCGGGCTATCTGCGCGAAATCGTCGAGGTCGACGAGCACCTCTATTTTCATGCCACTCGCGAAACCTTTACGATGTGGGCGCCCGAGGTGCTGGACCGGCAGGAGGGTCCGCAATGGGCCGTGGCCAAGGCCGCCTGTGCCAGCTTCATGAATGGCGCCGGGCGGGGGCGCAAATGAACACCGCACCACACATTCCCGTACTGCGCGATGAAGTGCTGGCCGCGCTGGGGCTGGTGCCGGGCGCAGGCCTCGTGGTGATTGATGCTACCTTTGGCGCAGGCGGCTACACCCGCGCCTTTCTCGACGCGGGAGCCATGGTTCACGCCTTCGACCGCGATCCCGACGCCATCGCCGCGGCGCGCAACTGGCCGGAAACGCGGGAAGACCCGCCCCGGCTGGTGCTGCATGCGCGCCGTTTTTCCGAAATGGTGGTGGCGATGGCCGAAGTCGGGATCG
>CAZZYX010000156.1:0-6369 GCA_964658485.1 uncultured Acetobacteraceae bacterium
AACAGGCGTTCGGGCAGGGCAGCATCGAGATAGACGGCAGTGCGGCCGTGATCGCGGACCGCGATCGGCCCGGCGGGAGGCTGGGGGGCGGCGGCTGGACCCTGCCAGCTTCCGAAGCGTGCCCTGATCGCCGCTTCGACCGTGCCGGCGTCGAAATCGCCGATCACCACCAGCGTAGTTTTTTCCGGCACGTAATGATGCGCCCAGAACGCCTGCAACGCAGCGGGTGTGGCGGCGTCCAGAGTCGCGGTTACTCCGATCGGCATGCGCTGCACAAAGCGGGCGGCGGGGTTCATGAAGGCTTGGCGAGCGATACCTTCGCGATATTGCCAGCTGTTGCGATCACGCATTTCGGCAAGCACCACGCCCCGTTCGCGCGCCACTGCGCCGGGTATGAAGGCCAGTTCGCTGGCGGTTTCGCGCATCAGCATCAGCGCAGTATCAAGCAACGCCGGATCGTTGCGCGGCAAATCGAGCATGTAGGTGGTCTGCTCGAAGCCGGTAGCGGCGTTGGTATCCGCACCGAACGCCAGGCCCTGCCGCTCGAGCAGGCGCACCATCTCGCCTTCGGGCACATGGGTGCTGCCCTGGAACGCGAGATGTTCGATGAAATGGGCATAGCCGCGCTCGGAATCGTTTTCATCGAGCGATCCGACCGCCACTTCCATCCGCACCAGGCCTTGGGCGGCCGGATTGGCATTATGCCGGATGATATAGCGCATGCCGTTAGCCAGCCGCCCGAACCGATAGGCCGGGTCGACCGCCACATCGCTGGCGGCGAAAGCCCATACCGGTTTTTGAATCGGAGGCGTAGCGGAGGCGATCCGACCCGATGACGCGCAGGCCGACAGCAACACTGCGAGCAGACCCGGAAACAAACCGGCTCGCGCCAGCCACCCAATCGTCGTCATTCAGGCAACCTTCCGGGCAGCACCCCCGCGCCGCCCGCCTTTGATCCCGCGATTATTTCCCCCGCAGCTTGCGGTGCTTGGTCAGGTCCAGCACTTCGCTCGGGCCGTTATCTTCCTGCAACAGCCCCAGCCTGCGCGCGACTTCCTGATAGGCCTCGGCTTCCCCGCCAAGGTCCTGGCGAAAGCGGTCCTTGTCGAGCTTTTCGCCCGTGGTCATATCCCACAGCCGGCAACCATCCGGGCTGATTTCGTCCGCCAGAATAACGCGGCTGTAATCGCCGTCCCACACTCTGCCGAATTCCAGCTTGAAATCGATCAGGCGGATATTGATCGCCGAGAACATCCCGCAGAGGAAATCGTTGACGCGGATCGCCATCGAGGAAATGTCCTGCATTTCCTCGTTCGTGGCCCAGCCGAAGCAGGCAATGTGTTCTTCGGCGATCATCGGATCGCCCAACGCATCGTCCTTGTAGTAATATTCGATCAGCGTGTGCGGCAGCGGCTCGCCTTCGGGAATGCCCAGCCGCTTGCTGATCGAACCGGCAGCGACGTTGCGCACGACCACCTCGATCGGGATGATCTCGACCTGTCGCACCAGTTGCTCGCGCATACCGAGCCGGCGCAGGAAGTGGTTGGGGATGCCGATATGGCCCAGCCGGGTGAACACATATTCGCTGATGCGATTGTTGATCACGCCCTTGCCGTTGATGGTGCCGCGTTTTTGCGCGTTGAAGGCCGTGGCATCATCCTTGAAATACTGGATGATCGTGCCCGGTTCCGGCCCCTCATAGAGGATCTTGGCCTTGCCTTCGTAAATCTGGCGGCGACGGGTCATCGCTATCTTTTCCTTGTCACACCCGCCGAACCACTGAAGGCGCCCGGCGGAAATCAAAAACCCCGGCGGGCGAACGTCGCCAGGGGCGACGGCATTCGCTTGAGCCGGGGCTTGCCGGGACTATAGGCGATCGACGGTTGAAACGCAAACGGCCATGGTGCCCGGAGACGGATTCGAACCGCCGACACCGTGATTTTCAGTCACGTGCTCTACCAACTGAGCTATCCGGGCATCGCCGACGACGGTTCGGCCTGGATAGGCGAAAACCGGCGAACGGATGGTCGGGCGCCTATGGCGAGGTGCGCGCCGTCTGTCTATCACTTTTGTAATAGCCAGGCAGAGTCACTGGATCTTCATTCCTTGTCGGCCTCTGGATCGATCAGGGGCGGGCCGGGCAGGGCGTAGCCGTCGCCCAGCCATTGCAGCAGGTCGCGGTCCTTGCACCGGGTCGAACAGAACGGATTGTGGTCGGGCGAGCGCGGCTTGCCGCAGATCGGACATTTGCGGGTCTGAGTCATGCGGTTACCGCTTGGGCAAAGCCGCCGTCCAGCGCAAGTGTGGAATCGTCGCGAAAGCGGATGAGGCGACCGGTGCGGCGCCCGAGTTCGCGTTCCCACTCGGGTTGGATTGCGGCATGAATCGCCGGATGAGCCGTGAGCAGCAGCGTGCCCGGCGCATCGACACCCTCGGCACGGCGCAGCAGCAGGCGCGCGGCGGCCCCGGCACGATGATGGGTGACGCGCGCCAGCAACGAAGGCCGTTCCAGCCTCGCTACCAGTTGCACAAAGCCAAAGCCGTTCATGCCGGTACGCTCATGTGGCCAGTCGCGCAGCGCCGCGTCCAGCGCGACATCCACCGCGCGGCGATCGGCCTTGTCCGGCAGTGTCGGAAAATCGATACCGATCGAGCCTGCAAGGTCCAGCCGGCGGACCGCATCGCCCACCGTCGCCGCCGCCGCCAGCGCCAGTTGACGCGGCGGCAAGGTGCCATCGACATCGATCAGCGTCATCGCCGGGGTCGGGGTGATCGTCAGCGAGCCACCCACGAAATGCAGTTCACCGCGCCAGGCATCGGCGAACAGGTCTTCCCAGTCGCGGCCCGAAAAGCGGCGCACCACGCGCACCGTGTCGCCTTCGCCCTGCAAGCGTTCGGCCAGCGGCGGTGCGGCGCGGGGCTCCTGGTTGGTCGCCCGGCATTGCGCCCGCTTCAGCCGACCGGTTTCGGCCATGGCGGCACGAGTCACGATGACCCGCAAGGCGGCGCCTTCGCTGGCTGCCGGCGGAAGTCGATCGACCAGCGCCTCGCGGCCATCCGCAAAGCGCACGGTCCCGCGCCGCGATCCGGCAGCGCGGCTGGCGAGTACGGCATCCGCGACCAGCCCCGGCGCCAACCCGCCGGGCCAATCCAGCCGGGCGGCGATGACTTGCCCCGCATCCAGCAGCATCGCGCGATCTTCGCCGATCCCCAGCTCGACCAGCCATTCCACGTTACCCGATCGCGAACCCGGCGGCGCGCAACAGGGCGCGGGTTTCGAACAGCGGCAGGCCGACCACACCGGAATGGCTGCCGGCGATCCAGGCGATCAAGGCCTCGGCCCGGCCCTGGATAGCGTAGCCGCCCGCCTTGCCGTGCCATTCGCCGCCGGCGAGATAGGCGTCGATCTCTGCCACCGATAGCGGCTTGAATCGAACGACGGTTTCGGACAGGCGCTCGCGCAGCGTGCCATCCGGCGAAAGCAGCGCGACCGCGGACAGCACGCGATGCCGGCGCCCCGACATCAGCGTCAGGCACCGGCGCGCAGTGGCTTCGTCCTCGGCCTTGGGCAGGATGCGGCGCCCCAACGCGACCACGGTATCGCCAGCCAGGACATGCGCCGCTTTGGCCAAGGGTGCGCCGGCGACTTCCAGGGCCTTTTCCCGCGCCATTCGCGTGACATAGACCCGCGGAATTTCCCGTGCCAGCGGGGTTTCGTCGATATCGGCCGGGGTGACGCCGCCCGGGGTAATGCCCAGCCGCGCGATCAGCTCAAGGCGGCGCGGCGAGGAGGAAGCCAGCACCAGCGCCGGATTGCTCATGGCTGACGCCTTGGTTGGCCGGTCGCATCGTTTGAGACGAAAAACCGGTGCCCACTTTTTCGCACGATGCTTGGCGTTATTTTTCTGGTCGCATCGTTTGAGACGAAAAACCGGTGCCCACTTTTTCGCACGATGCTTCGCTTAATACTGACCAGGTCCGCCGCGTCCGGGCATGAACCGATAGGAAATGCGGCCCTTGGTCAGGTCATAGGGGCTGAGTTCGACCAGCACTTCGTCGCCGACCAGGACGCGGATGCGGTTCTTGCGCATCTTGCCGGCGGTATGGCCGAGGATTTCATGCTCGTTTTCGAGCCTTACGCGGAACATCGCATTGGGCAGCAACTCGACTACCGTGCCGCGCATTTCTAGAGTTTCTTCTTTCGCCATCCGCGTTTCGGATTCCTGTGTGTTCGGGGGATTGCTGTTTCGGGGATTGGGGGGCGCCTTAGCTGCGGAATTCGCAAAAGGAAAGGCTCGCGGCAACAGGACGACGGGTGGATTGCAGTCGCCCCTGTCAGGTGAACTTCGCAACGACAAAAAATTACTGCGCGGGTCTTGCTCATGTCATGCGCTTTGCGCATCGGCGCGGGGGTGTACTGGTCAGGATTGCGGGTTGCGGGTTCGGGTATTCTTGTTGATGGCGATCGGAGCATGGCCGGCGCTGGCGCAGGCGGCGCCGCCGGTTTCGGCTCCTGCCCCGGCTCCCGGCGATGAGGCGCCGACGACCTCCGGACGGCCCATTGTCGTCATCGGTTCGCATCTCAAGATACCCGGCTCGGTCGATGCGCCGCAGCCGCCGATCGCTGTCCTGGATGAAGACGATATTGCGTCGTACGGGGCCACTTCGATCACAGACCTGCTCGCCGAGCTTGCGCCGGAAACCAATTCGGGGCGAGGGCGCAGCAGTGGCGGCCCGGTGATCCTGGTCAATGGCATGCGCATCGCCTCGTTGCGCGAGCTGCGCGATTACCCGCCCGAGGCAATCCGCCGCGTCGAAATCCTGCCCGAGGAGGTGGCACTGCGGTATGGCTATGCGCCCGACCAGCGCGTGGTGAACTTCATCCTCAAGGATAATTTCCACAGCCGCACCGGGGAAGCCGAATTCACCCAGCCGGACCGCGGCGGCACTACTACTGAAAAAGCGCAGGCCGGGCTGCTGCGGATCAACAGGAACGAGCGCCTGAACATCACGCTGAAGGCCGATCATACTTCGGCGCTGACCGAATCCGATCGCGGCGTCGAACAGGTCGCGGGAACGGTTTCGAGCGTTCCCGGCGACCCGAACCCGGCCGACTTCCGCACGCTGGTGGCCGGCGGCAGCGACTATTCGGCTAACGCTACCTGGACGATGGGCCTGGGGCACGGCGTAAAATCGGGGTCGCTGGCGCTGAACGCCACCGCCAGCCGCGCCGATTCTACCAGCCTGTCCGGGTTGAACACGGTGGACCTGACCGGACCCGGCGCGCCCTCCGCTACATTACGCACATTGCCCGGCGCATTGGCCCAGGTGAATCGTACCGATACCCTGAACGCCGCGGCCTCGCTCAACCAGCCGCTGGGTGCCTGGCAAATGTCCGCCACCCTGGATTCGAGCCATGCCGTGACCACCAGCGCTACCGACGATCGCGCCGATCCGGCGTTTCTGGCCTTGCTGATGGCGCAGGCGGCGGCGGGGACGCTGTCCGCCACGGGGCCGCTGCCCGCGCTCCCGGCTGCCGGCATGGCGCGCACCCGCAGCGATGCCGATGCGGTCACCAGCCTGGTCACCCTGATCGGCCATCCCTTCAGATTACCCGCCGGCCCGATCAACCTGACCGTGCGCGCCGGCTTTGCCTATACCGCCCAGACCGGCACCGGTTCGCTGATGGCGGAGCCGACCCGGCTGCGGCGCGGCGATGCTTCGGCCGGGGTGAACCTGGCACTGCCGCTGACCAGTGCGCGCGAGGGGTTTCTGGGCAAGGTCGGCGAGATCACGCTCAATTTCAGCGCGGGGGTGAACCGGCTCTCCGATTTCGGCGAACTCACCGACTGGAGCGCCGGGGCGACCTGGAACCTGACCGACAAGCTCGGGCTGCAAGGCAGCTACATCGTCAACCAGACCGCACCGTCGCTGGCCAACCTCGGCAATCCGGGCATTACCAATTATAATACGCCGATCTACGATTTCACCACGGGGCAGACCGTGCTCGTCACCGCGAACGGCGGCGGCAATCCCGGCCTGACGCGCGAGGGCCAGCACGACATCAAGCTGGGGGTGAATTGGCAATTGCCGTTCATCCAGCGGGGCAATCTGATCGTCGAATATTTCGACAACCGGTCGAGCAACGTCGCCACCGTCTTCCCCATCCTGACCGCAGCGGTGGAGGCAGCCTATCCGGGGCGGGTCCAGCGCGGCGCTTCCGGCCAGATCGTCGCCATCAACGAAACCCCGGTAAACCTGGCCGAGCAGCATGAGGAACGGCTGCGCTGGGGGTTCAACCTGGCCGGCAACATCGGCAAGCCACTGCCGGTGGAACATCGCCGTGGCCCGGGCGCGCTGGCAGCCGCG
>CAZZYX010000157.1:0-6366 GCA_964658485.1 uncultured Acetobacteraceae bacterium
GAACCGTGTAACCCACGCTGTCGCGACCTGGGCCTTGGCGCTGCCGATGTCGCCCGGCGTAAAGATCGTCTGCCGCTGCAGGTTCGCTTCCTCGACGACATCGTCATCGATCAGCGTCAATTTGCCCACCCCCGCAGCCGCCAGATATTGCAGCGCCGGGCTGCCGATACCACCGCAGCCGATCAGGACGATGTGCGCCGCGGCCAGCGCCACCTGCCCCGCGCCGCCCACTTCGGGCAAAACGATATGGCGGGCAAAACGGTTCAGGCGCTGCGGTGACAATGTCATGGCGCCAGCGGTTACCGCAAGCCGCCTCGACAAGCAAAGCAGGGGTCCGAATTCACCGGACCGGAACTATTGGCTTGCCGGACCGTAATCAGGAAGTGCTGCGACTATTCGCGGCATCACAAGGAGGAAATCATGATTGGACTTATTGTTTGGCTAATCATCGGTGGCGTGGTCGGCTGGCTGGCCGGAATGATCATGCGCGATAACCAGGGTATCGTCATGAATATCGTGGTCGGCATCGTCGGTTCGTTTCTGGGCGGCCTGATCTTCGCTCATGGTGAGATCAACAACTCACCGCTGACGGTCGAAACGTTCCTGGTGTCGTTGATTGGGGCGGTTATTTTGTTGGCAATCGTCAATCTGGTGCGCCGGGGTCGGGTTCGTTGATCGATAGATCCGAACGTCGATAATAGAGGAGGTTGCAATGGCTACATATCGTGACGACGATACACCTGTTTATCGCGAAGACGGACGGCTGGTTGAACCCGTCGTAGTGCGGCGCAGGAGCGGCGGCGGATTTTTGATCGGCTTGCTGCTGATCCTCGCCATCATTGTCGCACTGCTGTTTTTTTCCGGGTTCTGGAGCGCCGATGTCAGCCAGCACGGCTCGTTGCCGAAAATAAATGTCAGCACCACACCGGGCACGATGCCCAAGGTCAACTTGGAATCGAAAAGCATCGTTATCGGCAGCAAGCAGGAAACGGTTGCGGTGCCGACGGTGGGCGTCAAGGATAAGCACGAAGTCAACTGACGAAAACGGTTCAGCGGTAAGGGAGAGCTCTGGGGCCAGCGGCCCCAGATGTGAAGACCGGCGATATATATGGCCTAGACCAAAGCCTTCTTCAGCAATTCATTAACCATCTGCGGGTTCGCCTTGCCCTGCATCGCCTTCATCGTCTGCCCGACGAAAAAGCCGAACAGGGCTTCCTTGCCGCCTTTGAACTGTGCAACCTTGTCGGCGTTAGCCGCCAGGATGCCCGCGATGACGGCATCGATAGCCCCGGTGTCGCTGGTCTGCGTCAGCCCTTCCCGTTCGACTATCGCGCTCGCGCTGTCGCCGGTTTCCAGCATCTTTTCGAGCACCTGCTTGGCGATGGTGCCGGAGATCGTGCCGTTGCCGACCAGCGCCAGCAATTCGGCGGCGGTTTCGGGGCCGACCGGAGCGTCGTCCAGTCCCTTGCCGAATTTGTTCAACGCGCCGAAGTAATCGGACAGGAGCCAGTTGGAAGCCTGTTTGGCGACTTCGGCTTTGGTCTTGCCCTGCGCGGTGGCGCAAGCGTCGGCCAGCGCTTCGAACCACAGCGCGGTTTCGACTTCGGCGGTCAGCACCCCAGCGGCGTAGGGGGTCAGGCCCAGGTTGGCCTCGTAGCGATGGCGCTTGGCGTCGGGCAGTTCGGGCAGGCTGGCGCGGCAGTCGGCAATGAATTCTAGTTCCAGCACCAGCGGCAGCAGGTCGGGATCGGGGAAATAGCGATAGTCGTGCGCGTCTTCCTTCGAGCGCATCGAGCGGGTGGTGCCGGTGTCGGGGTCGAACAGCCGGGTCTCCTGCATGATTCGGCCGCCGCTTTCGAGGACATCGACCTGGCGGTTGGCTTCATGCTCGACGGTGGCCATGACGAAGCGCACCGAATTGACGTTCTTGGTCTCGGTGCGGGTGCCGAGTTCGTCACCGACGCGGCGCACGCTGACGTTGACGTCGGCGCGCATCGAGCCTTCTTCCATATTGCCGTCGCAGCTGCCGACATAGCGCAGGATGCTGCGCAATTTGCGCAGATAGGCGCCGGCTTCGGCGGGCGAGGCCATGTCGGGCTTGCTGACGATTTCCATCAGCGCAACGCCGCAGCGGTTGAGATCGACGTAGGACATGGTCGGATGCTGGTCATGCATCAGCTTGCCCGCGTCCTGTTCGATGTGGATGCGTTCGACGCCGATGCGCTTGACCTGAGCTTCTGGGTTCTTGTCGTCCAGGCTGATGTCGATATGCCCTTCACCGACGATCGGGTGGTAAAGCTGGCTGATCTGGTAGCCCTGCGGCAGATCGGCGTAGAAGTAATTCTTGCGATCGAAGCGCGAAGTGCTGTTGATCTGCGCGTCGATGGCCAGCCCGGTCCGCACCGCCTGACGGACGCACTCCTGGTTCAGCACCGGCAGCATGCCGGGCATGGCGGCGTCGATCAGGCTGACCTGCGCGTTCGGCTCCGCCCCGAAGGTGGTCGATGCGCCGGAAAACAGCTTGGCGTGGGACGTAATCTGCGCGTGGACTTCCAGCCCGATGACGACTTCCCACTCGCCGGTGGTGCCCTGGATACGATAGTTTTTCATGGCACTGGAGGTAAGCCCGGCCGGAGCCTTCGCCAAGGGGGCAATTGTGGTCACCACCAGCGCACCGGGCGGGCGGTAAACCCGGCACGCGCCTCAATCGCCAGCCCGGCATTCAGCACGCCCTGTTCATCGAACGGACGCCCGATGATCTGCAGCCCCAGCGGCAGTCCTTCGCGGTTCAGCCCGGCCGGCACCGACATCGCCGGCAGTCCGGCCATGCTGGCGGGCACCGAGAACACGTCGTTGAGATACATGGCCAGCGGATCGGCGCTCTTTTCGCCAAGCGCAAAGGCGGCGCTGGGCGTGGTGGGAGCGAGAATCACATCGCAGTGCGTGAACGCCTCCGCGAAATCGCGCGCGATCAAGGTGCGGACCTTCTGCGCCTGGGTATAATAGGCGTCGTAATAGCCCGCCGACAGCACATAGGTGCCGATCAGGATGCGGCGCTTGGCCTCCGCGCCGAAACCGGCCGCGCGCGTCGCCGCATACATATCCTGCAAACCGGCACCTTCGGGAAGGTCGCGCAAGCCATAGCGCACGCCGTCATAGCGGGCTAGGTTGGACGACGCTTCGGCAGGGGCGATGATGTAATAGGCGGGCAGCGCGTATTGAGTGTGCGGCAGGCTGATATCGACCACCGTGGCCCCGGCATCCTTCAGCCAGGCGATGCCGTTGTCCCAGCTGCGCGCGACATCGGCGTCCATGCCGTCCATGCGATATTCGCGCGGAATGCCGATTGTCTTGCCGGACAGATCGCCGTTCAGCGCTGCTTCCCAACCGGGCACGGGCAAGTCAAGGCTGGTCGAATCCTTGGGGTCGAAGCCGGACATGGCCTCCAGCATGATCGCGCAATCGCGCACGTCGCGCGCCATCGGCCCGGCCTGGTCGAGCGACGAGGCAAAGGCGACGATGCCCCAGCGCGAACAACGGCCATAGGTCGGCTTGATCCCGGCAATGCCGGTAAACGCCGCAGGTTGCCGGATCGAGCCGCCGGTGTCGGTGCCGGTCGCCGCCGGGCACAGATGCGCCGCAATCGCCGCCGCACTGCCGCCGGATGAGCCACCGGGGGCTAGTGCCGCCGGGTCGTTGCCGCGCCGCCATGGCGAGATGACATTGCCGAAATAGCTGGTTTCATTCGACGAACCCATCGCGAACTGGTCGAGGTTGAGCTTGCCGAGCATGCCCGCGCCCGCATCCCACAATTTCTGCGAGACGGTGCTTTCATACGGCGGGATGAAGCCTTCGAGGATATGGCTGGCGGCGGTGGTCTGCACGCCCTTGGTGGCGAACAGATCCTTCATCCCGATCGGCACCCCGGCTAAACGGCCCAGCGGTTTTCCAGCAGCACGCTCGGCATCGACCTGCGCGGCCGATGCCAGCGCATGCTCGGGCGTGGTGACGATGAAGGCGTTCAACGCCGATTGTGCCTCGGCAACGGCGGCATTGAACGCTTCGGCCACGGCCACGGCGGTAAATTCGCCCGCAACCACGCCATCGCGGATCGCGGCAACGCCCAGATCGGTCAGTGCCATTATTCGATCACCTTGGGCACGCCGAAAAAGCCATGCTGCGCGGCGGGTGCATTAGCCAGCACCGCATCGCGCCGACCGCCGCCGGTCAGCGGGTCGGCATCGACGACATCGGCACGTAGCCGCAGCGTGTTGGGGATCACCGCGGTCATCGGCTCGACGCCGGTGACATCGACCTCGGCCAGTTGCGCGACCCAGTCGAGGATGCCGTTCAATTCGGGCACCATCGCCGCGACCTCGCCATCGCTCAGCTTGATGCGGGCGAGCGCGGCAATCCGGGCCACGGTGGCGGTATCGACGGACATGACATGAACCTTGGCTTCGAACTATAGGAAGAAAACGCGAGTACCGGAGGCCTTTATTGCCCCGGCATGCCATCGGGCGGGGGAGCGCCGGCCCCACCCTTACCGCCTTGCATCTGGCGCATCTGTTCCGCCGCCATCATCTGCTGGAACTGCTGTTGCGGCATCGAACCGAGCAATTGCACTTCGAACACCAGGTCGCTGTTCGCGGGGATGACTTCCTGGCCGCTGGCATCGCGCTTGGCGGTCGAGCCATAAGCCAACGCCGACGGAATTTCGAGCCGATAGGTGCCGCCGGCCTTCATCTTCTGCAGGCCCTGGGCAAAACCGGGAATCACGCCCTGCAACGGCATCGGCACCCGGTCGCCATGATCGAAAATCTTGCCGTTCGTCAGCTTGCCGACATAATTGACCAGCGCTACGTCCGCCATGGTCGGTGCAGGGCCCTGGCCATCCTTGATCGCGGTCACCTTTACGTCGCTGAACTGGACGATGCGCGTGGCATGGGCAACGCCGAATGCCACCAGCAACGCGATGGCCAAGCCAATCCACAGCTTGATCAGCGAGCCTTTGGCAAGAGGCTGCAACGGCACGCGGGTGATCTCGGTCATCGAATCGTCCTCGGAAAAATGCGATATTTGCAGGCAAGCGCGCAGCAAAAGGGCGCGGGAATTAATCCGCGCCCTTTTGGCTTAAGCCGTCAGCAGGAGCAAGCCCGGCATCGCCAACAGCAACGCCGGTTCCAGCCCTACTTCCCGCCGTCCCGTTCCAGACGCTTGCGTTCCAGCTTGCGGGCGCGCCGGACAGCAGCAGCCTTTTCACGGGCGCGCTTTTCCGACGGCTTCTCGTAGTGACGGCGCAACTTCATCTCGCGATAAACGCCCTCGCGCTGCAGCTTCTTCTTGAGCGCGCGCAAGGCCTGGTCGACGTTATTGTCGCGAACGAGAATTTGCATAAACCGACATACCTCACAACAAAAGGCCGGAACCCCGCAGCCCAGCGGGGAGCGCCCTTCAAATTCATAAACGAAAACGACACCGACTCCAGCAGAGTCGATCCAAAGCTGACGCGCCGCTAACAGAGCCTCATGTCAAAGGCAAGCATTCCGGCCAACCCGCCAATGCCCGCGCCAGGTGGATTGCACCGCACGCGGCTTGCGCTAAACCTTCGGCATGAACTCTTCCTCCAACTTTACGACAGCCTCATTACTGGTGCTCGCCGGCGGTGGTATCGGCTCGTGGCTGCGGCTGTTGACCGGGCGGCTGTGGCTGGCCGCGATCGGGCCGGCGGCGGCGACCGTTTTTCCCTGGGCGACGCTGACCGTCAACATCCTGGGCAGTTTCTGCATGGGGCTGCTGATCGGCTGGCTGGCGCGCCATGGCAATGGCGGCGACACCTGGCGGCTGTTGCTGGGGGTGGGATTGCTGGGTGGCTACACCACGTTTTCATCGTTTGCGCTGGAATTTGCGATGTTTATCCAACGTGGCAACCTTGGCATGGCGGCGCTTTATGTCGGGGTTTCGCTGGCTGCCGGATTTATTGCTCTGTTTGCGGGGTTGTTCCTGATACGGGCGCTCGCATGACCAATCCCATAAAGCCGGCGGATGACGCTGCCGTGCGCCAATTTACTGTCCAGACCGACGATGACGGCGTCCGGCTCGACCGCTGGTTCAAGCGCCATCTGCCGCTGATCAGCTTTGCCATGATCTCGCGCTGGGCCCGCACCGGGCAGATCCGCATCGATGGCAAGCGCGCCGACCCCGCCGATCGTCTCGCCATCGGGCAGGTGCTGCGCGTGCCACCGGGCGGGCTGGAGAAACCGGGCGGCGGCGGGACGCGGGCACTGCGTCCGCGTGCCGAACTCAGCGAGGACCAATTGGCCAAGGCCGACGCCATGCTGATCCACAAGACCGCCGCCGCGCTGG
>CAZZYX010000158.1:0-4880 GCA_964658485.1 uncultured Acetobacteraceae bacterium
GGCACTCTCCAGCTTGCCCCGCTTCTCGATTTTCCGGATCGCGCCTAACGCATCGCTCGGTTCGATCTCATGGATCGCCATTCTACCGATCGAATTGTCAAGCAGACTGAGGAGATATTCGCAGCACTGAGCCGTGGCCGGAGCCCATGCCCGATCGCCGTCGCGCCTGCGTTTTGCGCAAAACTCCTGGGAAATGGCAGTGAAGGTGTTGGCGGCCAGCTTTGGGGGATGTCTTGGGATTGAGAATTGGAGCGGGTAGCGGGAATCGAACCCGCATAGCCAGCTTGGAAGGCTGGTGCTTTACCACTAAGCTATACCCGCGATCTGGTGCCCCTGGCCCGACTTGAACGGGCACATCTTTCGATAATCGATTTTGAGTCGATCGCGTCTACCATTCCACCACAGGGGCACTGTGCAGCGTCGCCGCTTAGCGGGACGGACGCCGATCTTCAAGCAGGCTTTGCATCCCTGCTGCCGATTACCCTTTCAACGCGCCGACCAGCACCTTGTGCAGCCGCGAATGCAACGCATCGTTGCCCGCCAGCACCTGCGCGTCGCAGATCGGGTTGGACCGCCCCTGCCAATCGGTCACGAAACCGCCTGCTTCCCGCACCAGCAGGCAACCGGCGGCACTATCCCAGGGCGAGAGGCCGCTTTCCCAAAATCCTTCGTAGCGCCCCGCCGCCACCCAGGCGAGATCGAGCGCGGCCGAACCGAACCGACGGATGCCCGCGACTTGCGGACCGATAGCCGAAAAGATTTTCGTCCATTCGGCAAAGTCGCCGTGGCCAGCGAACGGAATGCCCGTGGCGATCAAGCTTTCGTCGAGATGCCGCCGCCCGGAAACTCGCAACCGTCGGTCCTGCAACCACGCACCACGGTTTTTCTCCGCCCAGAAGCTTTCATCGGTGATCGGTTGATAGACGATCCCGGCGATGACATCGCCCCAGCCCGAGCCATCGGCTTTCGGCTCCTGCGCGGCGATCGAGATCGAGAAATGGGGAATGCCGTGGAGGAAATTGCTGGTGCCATCGAGCGGATCGACGACCCAGCGCGGCTTGGTGGGATCGCCGGGGATTTCGCCCGCTTCTTCCAGCAGGAAACCCCAATCGGGGCGGGCAATACGCAGTTCGTCATAGATCGTGCGCTCGGCGTTCTGGTCGGCTTTGGACACGAAATCGGCCGGACCCTTGCGGCTGACCTGCAAATGCTCGACCTCGCCAAAATCGCGACGCAGCCGCTGGCCGGCCTTGCGCGCGGCCTTCTCGATGACACGAATTATTCCGGAAATGGCTGCCATGAGGGGTTAGCTGACTTTCCCGACATAGGTGCGCTCGTACACGTCGACGATGATCCGCGTGCCGCTGCCGATATGCGGCGGCACCATCACTCGCACGCCATTGTCGAGCAGCGCAGGCTTGAAGCTGGAACTGGCGGTCTGGCCCTTTACCACGGCGTCGGCCTCGACGATGGTCGCCTCGACCTGTTCGGGCAGCGCTACGCTGATCGGCCGTTCATCATACATTTCAAGTGTTACTTCCATACCGTCCTGCAGGAAAGCGGCGGCGTCGCCCAGCAAATCCCTGGGCAGGGTGATCTGTTCGTAGTTTTCCTGATCCATGAACACCAGGCTGTCGCCATCGACATAAAGGAATTGGAAATCCTTGGTATCCAGGCGCACGCGTTCGACGGTATCCTGGCTGCGGAAGCGGATGTTGTTCTTGCGTCCGTCGATGAGGTTCTTCATCTCGACCTGCATGAAGGCGCCGCCCTTGCCCGGCTGGGTGTGCTGGGTCTTGGCGACTTTCCAGATGCCTTTTTCGTATTCGATGATATTGCCGGGACGGATATCCACGCCGCTGATCTTCATGGGATCGGAACCTCTGATGCAAGAAATAATCTGGTGATGGGAAAGAGCGAATTTCGGTGATGAAAAAGATAGAAAATCGGGAGAGGCGGGCCCTTAGCGCGACAGGCGCGCGCTGGCAATCGGCGCGTTATCGTTGGCAATCATCCGCCGCCGCGCTGATCTGGCTGGCCACGACCATCCCCGCCGCGCAGGCCAGCCAGATCCAGACCCTGCCCCTGGGCGCGTATGCCTGCGAACTGCCGGGCGATGCCATGCACGCCGCCGGGCGCCCCGTTGTCGCGGAAGATTTCGCCATCGTCCATTCATCGACGTATGAATCCGCGGGCAAACAGGGCAGCTACCTGTTGACCGCCAACATCATCGAAATGACCAGCGGGCCGCGCGCGGGCGAGAAATTCCACCGCATCAGCAATAATTTCCTGCGCAAGATCGGTCCCGACGGTACCGATAGCGAACTGCGCTGCATCCGCAGGGTATCCAACAACCGGGACTAGACTAGAGCGTCGAGCCGTAATCTGCATCATCAACTAAGCGGTAGTGCGGATTTATTGCGATGCTCTAGGTCCGGCCTGCCCCCGCCTTCCGCGTAGCCAGATACAGCCAGGCGATCGCCCCCGCAAATGCCACCACCGCCAGCGGCGCGGCAAAATCATGGACCTTGAACAACGCCAGTGGCGTCGGGCTTCCGGTAACGGCGGCTATTCCGGCAAAGGCGACTCCGAACAGGCTCTCACCCGCGATCCGACCGGTCGCCGCCAGCACGCCGAGCCGCGTGGCCAGCGCCGGGTCCGGGGCGGTTTTGGCCCATCGGTCATAATAATAGCCAATAAATGCACCGACCGGGATTAGGATGGTCAGGCTCATCGGCAGGTAGATGCCCATGCCCACCGCCAGCGGCGGCAAGCTGCCCCGCCCGGTCTTGCGCAGTACTTCGTCGATAGCGATCATTACTCCGCCGATGGCCGCTCCCAGACCGATCAGGTTCCAGTCGAGCGTGCCGCCCAGCACCCCTTGCGCAATAGCCGTGATCAGCGCGGCCTGGGGCGCGGCCAGTGCCTGCGGCCCCGCGCCGGGCGTACCCTGGAAGCCGAAGGTGACGTTAAGCAGTTGCAAAATCGGCGGGATGACCAGCGCCCCGAACACCACCCCCAGCACCAGCGCGACCTGCTGGCGCCATGGTGTCGCGCCGATCAGTTGCCCGGTCTTCAAATCCTGGAGGTTATCGTTGGAAATCGTTGCCACCCCGAACACAATCGCGGTGACGAACAGCGCAAAGGCAACCAGCGCGCGGGTCGTGACCGGATCGCCGCCGCGCCCAAAAATCGCCGCCAGCAGCAGCGCGATACCCACCGCCGACAGAATGCCCGTTCCCGAGATCGGGCTGTTCGAGGCGCCGATCAGCCCGGCCATATAGCCGCAGACCGAGGCGATCAGGATGCCGATCACCAGCACATAGACGATGGTGGCGATCAGCGTTGGCCAGAACGCCGTTTCTACCGGGCCGCCGCGCGCAAAATCGGCGAGCAGCAAACCGATCGGGATCATCGCCGCCAGAATGACCGCGCCGACCAGGCCGATCGGCAAATCCTGCTCTTCCCGCTCGAGCGTCGCACCCTGCCCGGCCTGCCGCACTCGGCTGGCGGCCAGCGCCGCCGCGATACCCCGCACGATCGGGCCGATCACCCGCAGCAAGGTCCATACCGCCGCCACGCCGATCGTTCCCGCCCCAACAAACCGCACCTTGTGGCGGAAGGTGGCACTGACGAAATCCGCCAGCTCCATTCCCGTTGGCAGGCCGCCGGCGGTATAGTGCGGCAGCAGCACCAGCCAGCCCACCACCAGCCCGACCAGCATGGCCACGCCAACCGCCATCCCGACAAGATGGCCGACGCCGATCAGCGCTAATGAAAAGCTGGTGGAAAAGCTGGTTGCACCCGGCCCCAGGCGCACGGCGACGGTGGCCTCCTCGGCCAGCAATTGTGTCTTGGCGAGCAGGGCGTAACCCGCCGACAAGGCTCCGCCCAAAACGATGGCGGCAAGCCCCTTGCGGTTTTCCGCTTCACCGCCAACACCGGCCCCGATCTTGAGCACTTCGGCGGCGGCGACACCCTCGGGATAGGGCAAGTCGGACCCGGTCACCAGCGCGCGGCGCAGCGGCACCGAATACATGACACCGAGAATGCCGCCGACGCCGATCACTGCCGCCGATTGCCAATAGGGGAAATGCGTCCACCAGCCGATCATGATCAGCCCAGGCAGCACGAAGATGATCGCCGACAGCGTCCCCGCCGCCGAGGCGATGGTCTGGACGATGTTGTTTTCCTGGATGGTGACGCCTGAAAACGAACGCAGCACCGCCATCGAGATCACCGCCGCCGGAATCGAGGTGGCGAACGTCAGCCCGATCTTCAGCCCCAGATAGACGTTGGCGGCGGTAAAGATCACGGTCAGCACGGCGCCCAGCAGGACGCCGCGCAAAGTCAGTTCGCGTGGGGAAGTGGGCAATGTCATGGATCGTGAATGGCACATTTGCGGGCGCGTGCAAATGCGGCGCCGATAGAATCAGGCCTGGGCCATCGCCTCCGCCAGCGCCTGGACATTCGCCACCTCGTCGCCGGCCCATACCGCAGCCGAAACCGCGATGAAATCGGCACCGGCTTGCACCAATGGCGCACAATTGTCGGGCGTGATCCCGCCGATCGCCACGCAGGGGATTTCAAACAACGCCTGCCACCAGTTCAGCACATCCGGCTCTGCGCGATGCTTGGTAACCTTGGTCGTACTAGGGTGAAACGCGCCGAATGATACGTAATCCGCCCCCGCCTCGCCGGCTTCCATAGCCAGATGCTTGCTGCCGAGGCAGGCTATGCCGATCTGGACGTCTTTGCCCAGCCGCTCGCGGGCGTCGGCGATGGTGCCATCGCCCTGCCCGAGATGGACGCCGTCCGCAGCCAGCCGCTTCGCCAGGCTGACCGAATCATTGACGATGAAGGCTACGTCCCGATCCGCG
>CAZZYX010000158.1:4890-6320 GCA_964658485.1 uncultured Acetobacteraceae bacterium
AGATCCGTTGCAACGGATCTGCGAGGCGGGCCGCAGCATGTTCGTCGATGTCCTTGACCCGAAACTGGAACGCGGCGACCTTGGCGGCATCAAGCGCGCGGGCAAGCCGTTCCGGAAAATCCCCGTCCACCGCCAGCGGCGAAATCAGGTAAATCTGGCAGTGCCGGCGTTGGCCACGCGGATCGGGGTCGAAAAGCAGGGCGTCGGACATCGTATTCGGCTATTCGCCGCCCTGATAAATCCGCACGATCTGGTCGAGCATCGCCAGGGCTTCCTCGCGCGGTCGCTGGAACGTGTTGCGACCGATGATCGAGCCATTGCCACCGCCGTCGCGGATGTCGCGTGCGTCCTGGTATACCGCATCGGCGCCCTTGGCCGCGCCGCCCGAAAAGACCACGATCCGGCGCCCGGCAAAGCAGCTTTGCACGACATGAGAGACGCGCTTGGCCTGGGTCGAGCTGTCGATGCCCTCATAGGCTTTCTTGGCGTCGGCCTGTTCGATGTGGTCGCTCGGCAGCTTGACCTTGATGATATGCGCACCCAGCAGCGCGGCCATATGCGCGGCGTATGCCCCGACATCCAGCGCCAGTTCGCCGCTCTTGGGCAGGATGCCGCCGCGCGGATAGGACCAGATCACCGTGGCAATGCCGACCGCGGCGGCTTCGGCGCGCATTTCGCTGATGACTTCCATCATCTCGAAGACTTCCTCGCTGCCGGGATAGATGGTGAAGCCGATTGCCGACGCCCCCAGCCGCAGCGCATCGTCCACCGATCCGGTGGTGGCCTGGTTGACCCGCGTTGCCCAACTGTTCGAGCTGTTGACCTTCAGGATGGTCGGGATCTGCCCGGCAAAAGTGTCCGCGCCTGCTTCCAGCATGCCCAGCGGTGCGGCATAGGCCGATAGGCCCGCATCGATCGCCAGCTGATAGTGGTAATGCGGATCGTACGCCGCCGGATTGATCGCAAAGCTGCGCGCCGGGCCATGTTCGAAACCCTGGTCGACCGGCAGGATCACCAGCTTGCCGGTACCGCCCAGCTTGCCGTGCATCAGGATGCGATGAAGCTTGTCCTTGACCCCGGCGTTATCGCTTTCATAATTCGCAAGGATTTTCTGGACGGCGTTAGTCGTGCTCATGTCTGTTCCCTGTCGCAGCTCGGTTAAATCATCGCGCGGGCATTAGCGTCCGTTGCGCTGCATCGCAACATTGGATCGTCAATTGCCGATACGCCGCCCTAGTTAATTTCCAGCGCCTTGATGCCGGGCAGTTCGCGCCCTTCCATCCATTCGAGAAAGGCCCCGCCTGCTGTCGAGACGTAGCTGAAATCGCCCGCCACCCCGGCTTGGTGCAGCGCCGCCACGGTATCCCCGCCACCAGCGACCGACACCAGCGAGCCCTCTCGCGTCAACGCAGCGGCGGTGCGCGCCAGCG
>CAZZYX010000159.1:0-6288 GCA_964658485.1 uncultured Acetobacteraceae bacterium
GTCAGGCTCATAACCTGAAGGTCGCAGGTTCAAATCCTGCCCCCGCAACCATCTTTATGCCAATAAGCCGCAAACCTGCCGCCAGTATCACGCGCCTCGCATCGAGCGCGCGAAACTCCAAAATACCAGCCAGCAATCGAGCCGCGGCAAATGGTGGTTCGATTGGCCGCTTCAACGTCATTTACGTCGGAAGTACTCGGTTGCCGGTTCTACAATCGGATCATTTCGAAAAGCAGATGAGCAGACCCGCCAACGTCACGGCTCGCCCGCTCGATCGGGAAGAAAGCGGCGAGGCGGATGACGCCTAGCCGCTTTCGATTCAGGCGGACAGTTTCTGGCTGAAGGCGTCGGCCGGCTTCTGCAGGTCGAGGCGGTCGGCGTTCATGACCTTGTCCCATGCCTGCACGAAGTCTGCCACGAACTTCTCCTTGGCGTCGGCCATCGCATAGACCTCGGCCTGGGCGCGCAGTTCGGAGTGCGATCCGAAAATCAGATCGACACGGCTGGCTGTCCAGGTCTGCTGTCCGGTCTTGCGGTCGACTCCGTGGAAGCGGTTCTTGGCCTCGGTCGGCTGCCACTTGGTCTTCATGTCGAGCAGATTGACGAAAAAGTCGTTCGTCAGCGTGCCGACCTTGTCGGTAAACACGCCGTCCTTGCTGCCCGATGCATTTGCCCCAAGCACGCGCAACCCACCGACCAGTACCGTCATCTCGGGCGCGGACAGGCGCAATAGATGGGCCTTGTCGACCAGGGCTTCCTCGGGTGCCATGAAGTTGGATTCATGGTAATAGTTGCGGAAGCCGTCCGCGACCGGATGCAGCGCCTCGAACGAATGCGCATCGGTCCATTCATCATCCGCGTCCATGCGGCCCGGCGTAAATGGCACCGTCACGCGCACACCGGCGTCCTGTGCCGCTTTCTCTACGCCCGCGCTTCCAGCCAGCACGATGAGATCGGCGAGCGACACTTTCTTGCCGCCGGTGGCCGCAGCGTTGAACGCGGTTTGCACGCCCTCGAGCTTGGCAAGGATTTCGGCAAGCAGGGCCGGATCGTTGACATCCCAATCCTTCTGCGGCGCAAAGCGAATGCGCGCACCATTGGCACCGCCGCGCTTGTCGGAACCGCGAAAGGTCGAGGCAGAGGCCCAGGCGACCGAGACCAGCTGCGACACGCTAAATCCAAGACCAAGAATCTCCGCCTTGAGCTTCGCAACGTCCGCATCGTCGATCAGGGCATGGTCGCATGCCGGAATCGGGTCCTGCCAGATCAGTGTTTCCTGCGGCACCAGCGGCCCGAGGTAGCGACCGATCGGGCCCATGTCGCGATGGGTCAGCTTGAACCAGGCGCGGGCGAAGGCATCGGCAAACTGATCGGGGTTCTCCAGGAACCGCCGCGAGATTTTCTCGTACGCGGGGTCCAACCGCAGCGCCAGGTCCGAGGTCAACATCGTTGGCCGGCGCTTCCGTTCGGGATCATACGGATCGGGTATGTTCTCGGGCGCATCCTTCGCCACCCATTGCTGCGCCCCGGCCGGGCTCTTGGTCAGCTCCCACTCGAAGCCGAACAGGTTCTCGAAATAATGGTTCGACCATTGTACCGGCGTCTGGCTCCAGATCACTTCTAGACCCGAAGTGATGGCGTGTGGCCCCACCCCGGTCTCGAAGTTGCTGTGCCAGCCGAGCCCCTGGGCCTCGATCATCCCGGCCTCCGGCTCGGGACCGATGTACGAAGGATCACCCGCGCCGTGCGTCTTGCCAAAAGTATGACCGCCGGCGATCAGCGCGACCGTCTCCTCGTCGTTCATCGCCATGCGCGCAAACGTCTCGCGGATATCGTGCGCGGAACCCAACGGATCGGGATTGCCGTTCGGGCCTTCGGGATTGACGTAGATGAGACCCATCTGCACCGCGCCCAGGCCGGGGTGAAGCTGCCGCTCGCCGGAATAGCGCTCATCGCCGAGCCAGGTGCCTTCGGGTCCCCAGTACAGTTCCTCCGGTTCCCAGGTGTCGGCACGACCGCCGGCGAAGCCGAAGGTCTTGAAGCCCATCGATTCGAGCGCGACATTGCCGGTCAGCACGAACAGGTCGGCCCAGGACAGCTTGCGCCCGTATTTCTGCTTGATCGGCCACAGCAGACGGCGTGCCTTGTCGAGGCTGGCATTGTCCGGCCAGCTGTTCAACGGCGCAAACCGCTGCTGCCCGCCGCCCGCACCGCCGCGCCCATCGGTAATCCGATACGTGCCCGCGCTGTGCCATGCCAGCCGGATGAACAGCCCGCCGTAATGCCCGAAATCGGCCGGCCACCAGTCCTGCGAATCGGTCATCAACGCGGTCAGGTCGGCTACGACCGCGTCGAGATCGAGGCTCAGGAATTCGGCGGCGTAGTCGAAATTCCCGCCCATCGGGTTCGAGCGCGGCGAATGCTGGTTTAGCGCCGTCAGGCTCAGGCTCTCGGGCCACCAGTCGCGATTCGTCCGGCGACTTGAACGACCGCCGCCATGCACGACCGGGCAACCGCCGGCGACAGTTTCTCCAACTTTGGCATCCATGTTAAAATTCCTTCTCCAAGGCTTGCCGTTGGGCAACGCTTCCGTTGCATGGCAAACATTCTATGAGCGGAATACGCTCAAATCTCGCTCGGGTAAAACTGGATAAGCGGATCAGAGAAATAGGTTTTATCGCAACGACAGCGCCGCCGCCGAAAGCGCGTCGGAATGATGAAATCTGTCGGGTCATAGATGAGAGAACCGCGCGATGTTCCGCCGTGACTGCTGCTTGTTTCGTCGGTGCCCCTATTTCCCCATCTTCGCCGTTGCATCGAGGCGATCGGCATAGGCGTTCAGCACGGCGGCGGTACGGGCGATATAGGCGGTTGCATCGGCGAACCGGCGCTGCTCGATAGCCTCGCGTACGCCCGGAAGCGTCTTTGCACCGTAGCCGGTGAGTGTACCCGGCGCATAGACGAGGTTGCGGAACCAGGAGCGGCCGGGTAGCCCGGCGCCATCGACGAGCAGCTGATCGATATCGCGCAATAGCGTCGCCATGCGCACCTGGTCGGCCATCGGCATCGCGGGCATGCGCTCGATGGCAGCGTCGGCGGCATGGGCCGACCGCGCCAGGCGATCGGCAGCGTCCTCAAGCGCCAGCATGTCGATCAGTGGCGTCACGCCCTTATCCTCGGGAGCGATCGTCGGATCGTCGGGATGCGAGGCGAGCTTGAACACGTTTTCTTGCGTCAGGTCGCGCCGGGCACGATCCTTGGCGCGCTGATCCATGGCGAGCTTTTTTACTTCAGTCACGTATCGCGACACGGTGGTGGCCAAGTCCGCATAGCGAGCCGGCACCAGCGGAGCATCGGCGGCGCGCAGTACCAGCCGTCCGATCATCTTCGACAGGACAGCACCATAGACCAGGCCCGGATCGTCGAACTTCGTCACATGATAGAACGTATCATAGGCTGAATGATACGAGCCGCCCCCGCCGTCCTCGCCGCCGAAGCCGATGTCGAGCGATGGAATTCCGATATGCTGCAGGAACGCCGAATAGTCCGAACCCGAGCCAAGCGCCCCCAGCGGCATGTCGCCGCCGGACTTGGCAGCGTCGAGCGCGGTGCTGCCTTCGGCTTTTTTCGCGGTGCCCGCATAAGCATCCGCCCGGACATGGGCACGTAGCCGCTCGAGCACGCTGACCGAGGTCTGCGGGTCGGTGACGTCACGTGCCGCTGCGTTGACGAAATGCTGCAGGTCGTGGCTACCGCCGGCGTTCAGGAAGCCGCGACCGTTGCCATCGGTATTGATGTAGACCACGGCCTTGCGCGCGAGTTCGTCGGCGTGAGTCTCTACCCATTCGGTCGAGCCGAGCAGACCCGGCTCCTCACCGTCCCAGCTCGCATAAACGATCGTTCGTCCGGGTCGCCAGCCGGCGCGCGCAAGTGCGCCCAGTGCTTTCGCCTCGCTCATCAGCGCGACCTGACCGGTCAGCGGATCGCTCGCTCCGAACACCCAGCCATCGTGGTGGTTGCCGCGCACCACCCATTCGTCAGGGCGCGTCGTGCCAGGCATGACCGCGATGACGTCGTAGATCGGCTTCAGTGACCAGTCGGACTTTACCGCCAGGTGGACCTTGACCGCATCGGTGCCACCCCAGTGATAGGCCAGCGCCAGCCCGCCGCGCGCGGGGCCGGTAATCATCGGCCCCTCGAGCCGCGCCATGATCTTGAGCGCGTCGCCGTAGGAAATCGGTAGCGCCGGGATCTTGAGGATGGTCGGCGCCGTCTCGCGCGTCAGCCGCTTCGCTCCCTGAGTCGCTCCGATCCCGGGGGTCAGCGGATCACCGGGATATTGGGTCATGTCCTGGACCGAGCCGCGCTGGACGCCCGCCTCGGGCCGGCCACCGCCGCGCGGGAATGGATCGCGCTCGCCATATCCGTCATCGGCAGGGTCCGAGTAGATCAGGCAGCCGGCAGCGCCATGTTCCTGCGCAAGCCTGGGCTTGAGTCCGCGCCAGCCGCCGCCATAGCGCGCGAGCACGATCTTGCCCTTGACGCTGATCCCGCGGGCGGCAAGCGCCTCATAGTCCTCGGGCATGCCGTAGTTCGCATAGACTACCGACCCGGTGACATCGCCATCGCCCTGATAGGCGACGTAGGGTGGCAATGCGCCTGACAGGTCGGCAGTGCTCGGATCTTCCGGCACCGCCGGCTCCTGGCCACCCAGCGTCACCCGCTCGGGTGCCACCAGCTCCAGCGTCGTGCTGATCGGGGTCGGATAGAGCACCTGGAATGTCTCGATCCGCGCATTCCAGCCCCATTGCTTGAACAAGGCCAGTTGCATTTCGGCGTTGGCGCGATCGTGCTGGCTGCCGACGTGGTTGGGTGCGGAACTCATATCCTTTAGCCAGGCAAGCTGGTCGGCGCTGTTGATCTGCGCATCGAACGACCGTTCCAGCGCTTTCGCGTCGGCGGGCGCCGGCGTGGTCCGGGCGGCGCCAGCGGTCGTCAGGCTGATCAGCGCCGCGGTCGCCAGCAAGCGTGCAGGAATGGTCATGAGGTGCCTCCGTTCAGCGCAAGTCGCGTGGATCGGCATGGTAGCGCGACAATCCGTTACCGTCGAGATCGCGAAGACAAGGGCGGCAGTCGTTTATCCAGCCGCAACTGCTCATCACCTCGCGAAACCTGAGGCATCCATTTCCGGCTGCGGGTGATGAACGAGTTCAAAAACTGCGGTACGAAGCATTCCGCCCATGCCGGGTAGCGGGAGAACGCGTTCTCTCGGTCGACCGTGCCTAAGTCGCAACCATCGGTCCTGAGCCGGAACCATCTGGTGCACCACGACATTGATCTACGTCGGTCTTATGTTCTCTCGATCTATGCATAGGGGGGCTGCGTATGGAAAAGGTGCGTTGTGACAAATGCGTTCGTCGAAAAATTACGCGGCTATGGTCCGATGTCACCGGCAGATGCGGCGCTGCTGGAAGCAGCTTGCCAGCATCCCCGTAAATTTCCTGCCGGTCACGACCTGATCCTGGAAGGCGACAAACCCGGCCCGGCTTTCGTCATCCTGTCGGGCTGGGCTTGTCGCTATAAAATTCTTGCCGGTGGCAGCCGGCAGATCATATCGTTCATGATGCCCGGAGATTTCTGCGATATGCATGTCGCCCTGCTGGCCCAAATGGATCACAGTATCGCGATGCTGACCGATGCCTCGGTCGCCACGATCCCGCTTGACCAGATGGAAACGCTGGTCGAGGCGCGGCCCGGCCTGGCCAAGGCTTTTTGGTGGACCCAACTCGTCGATGAAGGTGTGCTGCGAGCCACCATCGTCAGCCTGGGCCGGCGAACCAGCCTGGAGCGGGTTGCTCACCTGCTATGCGAACTGTGTTTCCGGATGCGCCATGCCGGCCTGGCGCCTGCGGAGACCTTCGTGATGCCGTTTACGCAGATTATCCTGGCCGACGCCGTCGGGTTGACGCCGGTTCATGTCAATCGGATCGTGCGAGAGTTGCGCACGCTTGGCGCGCTTGACCTGGGCGTCGGCACGCTCGTCATCGCCGACCTTGCGCTGCTGTCGCAGATCGCGGGCTTCGACGACAATTATCTGCATCGCCAATTGCAGTCTCGACAGGCCATGATCGCATAGACGGATCATTCCCGCGCCACATATCAAGACGTTGCGCCGACGTTTCGAGTGTATCGATTATCATTTGTTAAGGCGGGTGACGGGTATCGAGCGCAGTCGGTCCGTACGGTTGCGTGCTTCGTTAGACCAACCGGGAACTGCCAACCGGGAAC
>CAZZYX010000160.1:0-6261 GCA_964658485.1 uncultured Acetobacteraceae bacterium
CGCGTCAACGCAGCGGCGGTGCGCGCCAGCGCCACTGTTGCAGCATCGAATGGTGGCGTCTCGAATGCCCCCAGCGGCCCGTTCCAGACCAGTGTGCGGCACGTCTTGAGCACATCGGCCAAGGCTTCCACCGCCGTTGGACCAACGTCGAGGATCATCTCGTCGGCAGCTACTTCATGGACATTGCAGGTTCGCAAGGACGGCGGATTGGCCGCGAACTCCTTCGCCACCACCACGTCGTAAGGCAGGTGCACGGTACAGCCCGCAGCCTCCGCCGCTGTCATGATCGCTTCGCAGGTCGCGGCCAGATCATGCTCGCACAGCGATTTCCCCACTGCGACGCCGCGCGCCGCCAGGAAAGTATTGGCCATGCCGCCGCCGATTATCAGATGATCGACCTTGTTCACCAGATGCGTGAGCACGTCGAGCTTGGACGACACCTTGGCGCCGCCAACCACGGCCGCAACCGGTTTCACCGGATTGTCGAGCGCCTTTTCCAGCGCCGACAGTTCGGCTTCCATCGAGCGCCCGGCATAGGCGGGCAGCAGATGCGCCAGCCCTTCCGTGGTGGCATGCGCGCGGTGTGCCGCCGAGAAGGCATCGTTGACGTAGAAATCGCCGTTCGCCGCGATAGCCGTGGCAAGTTCGGAATCGTTTTTTTCCTCCCCCGGCCAGAACCGGGTGTTCTCCAGGCAGGCGATACCACCCGGGGCCAGAATGCCGATTGCCTGCGCGACGATCTCGCCGGCAATCTCGGGCACGAACATGACTTCACGACCAAGCACCGCCTCGATCGCGCCGATGACCATGCTGAGCGATTGTTCCGAATTGCGCGCACCCTTGGGCCGCCCGAAATGGGCCAGCAACAGCACCTTGGCGCCCTTGTCGGCCAGTTCCAGGATGGTCGGCGCCGCAGCGCGCACGCGTGAATCATCAGTGACCGCGCCATCGTGCAACGGCAGGTTGAGATCGACGCGAACCAGCGCAACCTTGCCGGTAACATCACCCAGATCGTCAAGCGTGCGGAATTTCATGGCTTTTCTTTCTTCCTCCCCTCGCGCAAGCGGGAGGGGTTTGGGCGTGGGCACTTTCATGGCGCTGAGGCAGCAAGCAAGTGCCCACCCCTGGCCCCTCCCGCAAGCGGGAGGGGAATACAGTTCAGATCAGCTTGCCGATGGCGCCTGCGGTATCGACCATGCGGTTGGAAAAACCCCATTCATTATCGTACCATGACAGCACCCGCACCAGCTTGCCGTCGATCACCGCAGTTTCCAGGCTATCGACCGTCGAGGAATGGGCGTCATGGTTGAAGTCGATCGAGACCAGAGGCTCGTCGGTGTAGGCCAGCACGCCTTTCAGCCCGCCCTCGGCCGCCGCTTTGAGCAAGGCGTTGACCTCTTCGACCGTGGTGTCGCGCTTGGGCGTGAAGGTCAGGTCGACCACCGAGACGTTCGGCGTCGGCACGCGGATCGAGGTGCCGTCCAGCTTGCCCTTCAGTTCGGGCAACACTTCACCGACGGCGCGCGCGGCGCCGGTAGTGGTCGGGATCATCGACATCGCGGCAGCGCGGGCGCGGCGCGGATCGCTGTGGATCTGGTCGAGAATACGCTGGTCATTGGTATAGCTGTGGATCGTCGTCATCAGCCCGCGCTCGATGCCGATGGCGTCATTCAGCACCTTGGCCAGCGGCGCCAGGCAATTGGTCGTGCACGAAGCGTTGGAGACGATCCGGTGTTCTGCCGTCAGCTTGTCGTCGTTGACGCCGAACACCACGGTCAGGTCTGCGCCTTTGGCCGGGGCGGAGATCAACACGCGCTTGGCGCCTGCGGTCAGATGCTTGCCGGCACCTTCACGGTCCGCGAAAAATCCGGTGCATTCCAGCGCCACGTCGACGCCATTAGCGGCGTGCGGCAGATTGGCGGGATCGCGTTCGGCGGTGACCTGAATACGCACGCCATCGACGACGATGTCATTGCCATCGACGGTCACGCTGCCGGGGAAAGCGCCGTGGATGCTGTCGCGCTTGAACAGCCGGGCATTGGCCTTGGCGTCGGCAAGATCGTTGATCGAGACCAGTTCCAACCCGCAATCGGGACGCTCCAGGATGGCGCGCGCGACCATGCGGCCGATCCGACCGAACCCGTTGATTGCCACTTTGGTCACCATGTAAACTCCTGTTGGTAGGCGTGAAATTAGTGCTCAAAGACCTAGTTTGGCCTTGATTTTCGGCAAAATCGCTTCGGCGGAAATGCCAAAATATTCATATAGTCGGTCAGCTGGCGCCGAGGCACCAAAGCGGTCGATGCCGATGTTGATGCCGTCGCTGCCGGTAAAGCGTTCCCACCCCAGGGTTACCCCCGCCTCGATCGAAACCTTGAGCAGATCCGCAGGCAACACCGCTGCGCGATAGGACGGGTCCTGTTCCAGGAACAGTTCGGCGCATGGCATCGACACGACATCGGCGCCGATCCCCTGAGATTCCAGCGCGGCGGCGGTGGCCATGGCAATTTCGACCTCGGAGCCGGTGGCGATCAGCACCACTTTCCGCGCTGCAGCCGCCGGTTTCAGGCAATAGGCGCCACGCGCCGATTTCATGCCCGTGTCGCTGCCGAGCGGCGACTTCAAAGGATTATCGAAGCGCACCGCCGGCAGGTTCTGCCGCGACAGCGCCAGCACTGATGGCCGGGCCGCCTCGTTCAAAGCCAGCATCCAGCATTCCGCCGTTTCGATGGCGTCGGCGGGGCGGAATACCAGCAGATTGGGGATCGCCCGCAGGCTCATGATGTGCTCGACCGGCTGGTGCGTCGGACCATCTTCGCCCAGCCCGATGCTATCATGGGTGAGCACATAGATCACCCGCGCATGCTGAATCGCCGACATGCGGATGGCGTTGCGGCAATAGTCGGAAAACACCATGAAAGTTCCGCCATACGGTACGATTCCGCCATGCAGCGCCATGCCGTTCATTGCCGCCGCCATCCCGAATTCACGAATGCCGTAGTTGACGTAGCGTCCCGAGTAATCTTCTGAAGATAAATTCGGGGTCGATTTGGTCTTGGTGTTGTTCGATCCGGTCAGGTCGGCCGATCCGCCAATCATATCAAGAATACCGGCGGTCAGCACCTCCAGCGCCATCTCGCTGGCTTTGCGCGTCGCAACTTTAGGTGCGTCAGCGGCCAGCCCGTCGAGATAGGCGTGCATCATGCCTTGCAACGGGGGCAGTTCGCCGGCCATCGCCCGCAGCAATTCAGCACCACGGCCGGAAAATCCTACCCGTTCTTCCCAGGCTTCGCTCGCAGCGTTGCCCGCGGCACCCAGCGAGCGCCAGTCCGCCAAAATGTCGGCGGGGATCGCGAAAGGCGCCGCGCTCCACCCCAGCCCCAGTCGGGCAGCGTCGACTTCTGCCGCGCCCAGCGCCGCGCCATGAACGGCATGCGTACCCTGCTTGGTCGGCGCACCCTTGCCGATCACGGTGCGGCAAGCCACCAGCGAAGGCCGATCGTCCGCCATCGCCGCTGTAATAGCGCGGGCGATATCGTCGAAATCATGACCGTCGCAGGCTTCGACATGCCAGCCGGAGGCGCGATAGCGTGCGGGGATATCCTCGCTCGACGACAGCTTGATCGCGCCGTCTATGGTGATGCGGTTATCGTCCCACAGCACGATCATCCGGCCCAGCTTGAGATGCCCGGCCAGGCCGATGGCTTCGTGATTGATGCCTTCCATCAGGCAACCGTCGCCGGCCACGACCCAGGTGCGGTGATCCATCAACGCATCGCCGAAACGCGCATTGAGATGCCGCTCGGCCAGCGCAAAGCCAACCGCCATGGCAAGTCCCTGCCCCAGCGGCCCGGTGGTGCATTCGACCCCGGCCAGCTCAGTATTTTCCGGGTGCCCGGCACAGGGACTGTGCAACTGGCGAAAATTGCGGATGTCGGCCATCGTCGGTGCGGCATAGCCGCTCAGATGCAGCAGCGCATACAGCAGCATCGAACCATGGCCCGCCGACAGCACGAAGCGGTCGCGGTCGGGCCAGCGGGGAGCGGCAGGATCGAACTTCAGGAAGCGCGAGTACAGCACCGTCGCGACATCGGCCATGCCCATCGGCATGCCGGGATGGCCGCTATTCGCCTGCTGCACGGCATCCATCGCGAGTACGCGAATGGCATCGGCCATCGGTTGCAGCTTGTTGGCGGCTAGACTCATCAAGAAAGCTCCGGATTTCATCCAACTGCGGGATGATTCGTGCGCGTCTCCTTTGCGGATGCCCCCCCTGCCGTCAAGCTCGCCCCCACGACGGTGGACGGAGTTCGGTTACCCGGCATTTTGACAAAAGCCTGCACGATGTTCGCGGCCAGCCTTTGCATTCATTGGAATTGCGCGGTATTGGAAGGCATTATTTGAGGTTCTTGAGATGACTTTGACCCGAATTGAAACCGCGATAGCGCGACTGGAAGCGCTGGTGCAACGTCCCCGACACGATCCACCTGTGGATTTGGCGCCACGACTGGCGCAACTCGAGGCGAGCAATATCCGCCTGCGCGAGGCGGTGAGCCTGTCGTTACGCCAGATCGACGCCATGATTGCCGGGCAAGGCGCGGAACCCCAGTCGTGAGCGATGTGCTCCTGACCATCGGTGGCCGCGCTTATACCGTGGCCTGTGCCGCCGGCGAAGAAGCTCATATCGCCGCGCTGGGCCGCATTATCGACGACAAACTAAGCACCCTACCCGGCGGATCGGGCAAGAACGACAGCCGGTCGCTGCTGTTCGCCGCACTGCTGCTGGCCGACGAATTGTTCGATTTGCGCGCGGCGACCGACCAGCCACGTACCGGTGCGACAGCGCTGGCCGCCGCCGCCGCAGTCCCGCCGGATCAGCTCGAAGCCCTGGCCGAGCGGCTGGAAGCGCTGGCCGATGCGCTCGAACATTCGATTTGATTTCAGGTCCCAATCCGCCCCGGCCAGAAGCAGCCCTTGAGATTGCCCGACCAAGCGCCTAGATGATAGTTGACGGGTACTGCCCGGTGCGAGCCGCTAGAAAATCCCTGAGGCTATAAGCAATCCAAAGGGGGCTGTCTCTGGTCGGATCCTGGTCCGGCACACATGGTCCCCACCTGACGTCGAGGCGTCAGTGGATTTCCCGGCACACGGCCCACGGTGGTCCCGTCACTTATTTTCTCCAAGCTCCTAAGATGCTCCGCATCACAGCTTGCGGTACGCTCAAGTGCCGCGCGGGCTTAGGTGGAGAGGCACTTTTGTTTCGCCTATTTTCCGCGCAGACAAGCGCCCAAACCTCTGAACGACAAATGGAATTAGCGTGACTGACAAACACAAGCTGCGCGCTCGATTACGGGCGGCGCGGCGTGCCTATGTCGAGGGGTTGCCCGAGACGATGCGCGGGTTGATCCTGATGCGCCCGCCTGCGCCTGTCGTGCGGCTGACCACGGGCGCGGCGGTGATCGGACTATATTACGCGTCGCCGCACGAAGCGCCCACGGGCAGTTATGCCAAATGGTTTCAGGATCAGGGCCAAGGCATCGCCCTGCCCTGGTTTGCCGACCGGGGCGCGACGATGAGCTTTCGCGAATGGCATGACCCCTATGACGATGCCGGGCTGGAACCGGGGCCGTGGGGCGCGCTGCAACCGCCCGCCAGCGCGCCTGCAGCCGTGCCGGACGTGGCCTTCGTGCCCCTGCTGGGGTTCGCTAGCGACGGCCATCGGCTGGGCCAGGGCGGCGGCCACTACGACCGCTGGCTGGCGGCACATCCCGAAGTTCTTGCGCTAGGACTCGGTTGGGACTGCCAATTGCTCGACAATCTGCCACGGGAGCCGCATGATTATCCGATGCGCGCCATCGTCACCCCCACCCGTATCTATGGAGATATCGCCTGATGCGCGAGCAACCGACCTGGCGCATTCCGATCGGCGTATTGGCGCTGGTCACGGCGCTGCTCGTCTATGGCTATATCCTGGCGTGGTTGCTGGTTCCGGTGCTGTCGCACTGGCCGGCGCTGGCGCAAATGCCGGTATATCTCGTGCTTGGCACGATCTGGCTGGTACCGCTGCGCCGCTTCATGATCTGGATGGAAACCGGGCGCTTCAAATAGCGTCGCGACTAATCCAACCTGACCGGAATACTCTGGTATCCAGGCTATCTATCTGGAAATCATTGAAATTCCCCAAGGTGGCGCGAGTGACGGGACTTGAACCCGCGACCTCCGGCGTGACAGGCCGGCACTCTAACCAACTGAGCTACACCC
>CAZZYX010000161.1:0-6073 GCA_964658485.1 uncultured Acetobacteraceae bacterium
CTTCCTCGTGGGCAGACTCTACATCAGATTGAGGGACTTTTCGGGGGGCAGGTCAATTGGAATGATCTGCGATTGTTTCGCGTTATCGTAAAGCAGGGAAGTTTTCGGGCAGCTGCAAAAGAAGAAAAAGTGGTGGTGAATACCATTAGGCGTCACCTTGGGCTTCTTGAAAAAGCGCTGGGCCGGCTGCTCGTGCGGCGGACCACGAAAGGAATATTTCCAACCGAAGCTGGAAAGCACCTGGCACAAACCATCGCCGAAATGAGCGAGGCCACGTTCGACGCGCGCACTGGATCTTCCAATGGCGTGCTGATCGACCCGGGCGAATTGACCATTGCCTGCTCGGAAGGGCTGGCCACGTTCTGGCTTACCCCGCGCCTTGCAGAACTGCGTCAGGCTGTTCCGGATCTAACCATCGGCCTCATCTGCGATTACGATCTCGCACGCGACCGCTCGAACGAAGCTGACATCTGGTTGTCCTTTGAGAAGCCCAAACGCCAGGATCTCATCACCTCTAGGCTTGCCACGCTGCATTTTCTGCCGTTCGCAAGTCCGGCCTACCTGCACGAGCATGGCACGCCCCAGACCGTGGACGATTTGAAATCGCATCGGATTGTCGAGCATTGCGCCGCGGGCGCCCACTCCGAGCTGCTCGATTATCTGATTGGCAGCGATCGGCCCAAAGGCCTGCTGTCACTTCGGACTAATTCAAGCCTGGCGCAGCTTTGGGCCGTCGCAACTGGCCAGGGGCTTGGCGGCCTGCCGACTTATGTCCCAGAACTCACCCGCGCCATTATGCCCGTGCCGCCCCTCCTTCAGATCCGGCGCGAGCTGTGGCTCGTGTACCGGGCCGATGGCCGCCACTCGGCTGCGGTCCAGGCAGCGGTTCGCTGGCTGCGCGCCATCTTCGATCCCGTAGAGTATCCCTGCTTTCGCGAAAAGTTCGTGCACCCCGATGACTTCCCTGCACGACCACAAGCTGAAGGCACAGTCTGGGTATTTCCGAGTCCATCCGATCAGCTCCGCAGTAGAAAGCCAGCTCCGCCAGAGAAGGTTTAGGAATTTGCTGGATCTTCCCGCAGCATTTCAGAAACGCTGGATCCCACCGCATTCGAGAGCGACACCAGAATGTCTAAGGAAGGGTTGGCCCGCCCCCGTTCAATCAACGATACGTAAGATGCCGCTACCCCTGTCTTATCAAACAACATCCCCTGCGTCAGCTTGAGCGCCACGCGGCGATCGCGTAAACGTTGCCCGAACAGTCGGGCGAGGGGCGGCCCCGCGTCTTCAAGTTGGAGATAGGTAACCATGGGTGCGGGCCTCGTGGCATCATCAGGATTTACATCGTGCGGGCGCGACTCGGCTGACGCGGCGGTTTAATAGCATCGCCGGTACGGCTCTTCTCCAAATTTGTTTCGAGTTCGTGGCGACGGGTTTATCCCAAACCGGGTTTCCGCAAAGACGGATGGGTTCTGCCCGATGAGTGAGAGTAATCGTGCCTTTGTGTGACAGATTAAGGCTGGAGGAAAGGCCTCGGTAGGGTGCTGTCGCAAGTTTTTCGGCGGTTGAGGTATGGTGGGATATTACGCAGAAATTGAGGGTAAGATTTGTGTTGAAGGGGCGGCGTGTTGGTTGCCACCAAGATGACCCGGGATTTCCATTGAGAAGTGACCCGGGTGGAGCGATGTCCCGCGACGCAGGCGGTGGGTCACGCGGGTGATTTCTCCTTTTTAGGTTTGGATGCTGCAGAGCTTGCCTGGAACCTGAGGCTGTCGTTATCGGTCTCAAAGATATGGAAGTGGTGGGTGAGACGATCAAGCCGGGCGGTGGTCATCTTCGCGTCGCCGCCGAAACACGCTGGCCCATTCGCTGAGCTGAGGTTGGTGATGATGACGACGCTGGTGCGCTCGTAGAGCAGGTGGAATAGCACCGCGCAGCCTGACGGGTCGAATGGCAGGTAGCTACCACCACGATCCTGAGCCGCTAAAGCCATCTGGGATTGTTCAGCTAGCCATGCCTGCGCGGTCGCGGCCTGTCGATCGGCTCGCAGGCTGATAGGTCAGCGACGCTCGAGATCACAAATAATCGTGCCATGCGCTGCTCACGCCGCCAGGGCCAGTCATCGATGCGGCGGCGTCACAACGGCGGCAAACCACGTCGCCTGACCACGCCGAGCAGGGTGTTGTTGCTGACCGGCAACATCAACCGCCAAGCGAACCTTGTCGCCGGGCGGCCACCGAAGGCAAGACCGAGATGATGAACGAGGCTGTCAAGATTGCCAGTTTCCCGCGCCAGGACGCTACGATGCCGTCGGCAAACGTTCGGTGAAGATACTCTGACCACATCGTACAGCTTCGCAGCGGAAACGACGGACGGTGGCAATCAGCTTCGCCGATCCCCCCAACAAAGGCAGGTCTGCTATCTGACGATGATAGTGGCTGTGGATCCGGCTACTGCTCTTTCCACAGGTGGGGCAGTGACTGGTCCGCGACGTGCCGCGAACAATGATTGTCGTGCTCCCAACGTGGAAACTGCCGTCATTGAACAGGCAATTGCATCAAAATGAGCCAGAGCCATAAACCGGCCCGGATTGACAGTCGATAGCTATACCACCCGCTCGTACGGCCAAAATACGCTGGGAATCGCTAACACGTATCAGCCGTCAATCAACCGTCAGGTAAAAACCATTAGCGATTGCAAATTTTGCCATCTCGGATTAAAGCATTGGAACGACGCAACGGCATCTATTCGCGTTTCTCTACGGAAACGTGGAGCTTCAAAAGAGTGGCATTTTTGTTTCCGGCCCTCCGCTGCCTGCCGATATTCGGCAACACGGATTTATCGAAGTCGATCCTGACGTGAGATCAGGTAGCTCGACCGTAATCAACATCAGCATCTGACTATCGAGGCGAGTTCGAATCAAGATTGATCCGCTCTATTGTGGGGTTTAGTCAGCCGCTTCAACTTGGCCGAGTGAATACTAGCCCTCGGGCCCATCGCTTCAAGCCATGGCTTTCCGTACATTGTACACGTCAGGGCTAGGTAAATTCTTCAATGCAGATCGCTCATGCAGGTGGAAGTAATGCTTCAATTGGTTCTTTTGTGAAAATTCCAGGACGTTCGTATTTGTCGATCTCTTCGGTCCAGATTATGACTTCATTGCCCCATGGGTCACGAAAAGCATCGGTTAGCCCTCCAAATCGCGTGAAGATATGATCACGCCACAGCGTAATCGCGCCTCGATCTGTCGCTTCCGTCATAATGCGCTGATGGGTATCGTCCGGGCTGATCTCAACCCAGATACGCGCTCGTCGGCCTTCCTTCGCTATGAAGCGAGGCTCAACGCCAGCGGGATCGGGGTGAGGCCGGACGTTAGCGACGTTGAAAATTCCCATGTGAAGATGTCGGATGCCACTTGGCTGACCATCGGCACCATCGAATGACCCGCCGGGGATCATGCGATGATAGATGCCAGCTTCCTGAATATCATGTTTCCACCCCAGAACAGCTTCATAAAACTCACCTGTGGTGTTAGGATCAGTACTGGCAAAATCAACATATGCGAGAAAGCTCGGGCGCTTCATGATTGTACTCCAACACTGATATGATGACGTGATTGAGAAACGCCCGGATTTGCCGCTTCCTTGAGCGCCGAGCGATAGCGGTCCAACAGCCAGCCATTCATTTGCGGGATTGTCGCTTCCAGCCAGGAAAACACAGCTTTTGGCGTGTACCGCGAAAGATGCCCTCTCTGTAGCGCCTCTTGCGTGACAATATCCTCCTGAACAATTCCCGTCAGAGCTTCCGACTGGGCGGTGTTGATTTCCTCGAACCGTGGATGGTCCAGGGCCGCAGCGGGATAAAGTGTGAACGTAAGCAGTTCCATGGATCCCGGACCAAAGGGCAGCGCCAAAGTGACCAGAACCGAGGATGGTTCACACAAAATAAAGAGCATCGGCAGGACCGAAAGGAACAATATTCTCCCCTCTTCTTCCTCCGTAAGCCCTGTGATTCTCGGCAATTCATTGCTGCCCTCAGCGACGAAAAGCTCGCTTTCGCTGGAAAAATCCGTCGTCGTGTAAATGGCGCCATCTGATACCGAACAGTCATAGAATCTGGACAAGTTCGCGGGGGCCGGGTTGTGAGAATTCCTGTGAACCACATCAGTGTGATAGGGCTCGAGTGAGTTTTCCTGATAAATTTTCCAGTTGGACTTTATCATACCCGTCGTGACCGTCGGCGTGGCGACTAGATCGGCTAGGCCATAATTGGCCACGACGTCCTTCATCGTGCTAAGCTGCGGCTCCAGAGGGTCCGCCTCGTCATCGAAGTTGATGAAAATCAGGCCCATGAACAGGGTGTGCCGAATTTTGGGCAACCGGATGCGATTGCGCAATTCGCCGATCGGAGCTGTCCTGGACATCCCGGGCGCGGCTAAAAGGCTTCCGTCGAGCTTGTAGCTCCATGCATGATACGGGCATACCAGCAGCTTCCCGTGGACGCACTTTCCGCCGTCATCAGCAGCGCCGAGGCCATCCCGCATCGGATGGCCGCGATGCTGACAGATCGCCGAGAGCACGTGGATGTCACCGCTTTCGTCGCGAGAAATGATGAGCGGCTCATCTATCACCGTCATCGAGAAATAAGTGCCGGGCTCTGGCAGCTGGCTGACATGACCTACGCACAGCCACTGCTTTTCGTAAAGTGCCCAACGTTCAAAACGCCAGAAAGCATCCCCGGTATAAGCTTCGGCAGGAAAAATCTCCGCCGTTCTAAAATCTTCCCCGACCTTGCCCGACGCATCGATGACCCGGCGTGCTGCTTCAAGTGCTTCAGCGTCGGGAGCCCGGCCAGCAGCTCGCGGCGGCATTGATAATGTCATTTCCAGAGCCTCCTGTTCCCGATCAGGTAAGCTGTGGCTGGATCGGCCGTATAGGTAGTCCGTCAATATGTTGGCCATAGGCGAGGGCTATTTATGAGCCGCGTCGATCTGCTCTACAATTGAATCTACGAGAAGCTGGCTCGCCCGATCCTGCAGATCGGACCGCCAGACAAGGTCGATGGCCATGCAGGGAAGCAGGGACCTCGGCAAAAGAGGAACGATATCGTGCCCGAATGCATCGGCAGCTGGCTCGGGTAGCATGCCGATGCCGACGCCAAGACTTATCAGCCAGGATGCGTCATGGATGGTATTTGCAAAGCCAACGACGCGCTGTCCAAGGTTATGGCGTTCTCGAAAAGCGCGAAGAGCATCCGGCTCGCCTTCGCTAAAGGCAACAAAGGGATGATCGGCGAGATCCGTCAGGTCGGTTATCTTTCGCTCCGCCAAGGGGTGTGTTCGGGCGCAATAAAGCTGGATATACTCATAGGTGAGCGATGCGCGAAGCAGAGCGGGATGCCGAGCATCATCGAAGCCTACGCCAACCGCGAGTTCCCCGGCCATCAACGCCTTTGAAATATGCTCCCAAGGAGCAGTCTCCAGAATCAGATCAACTTCGGCATAGCGTTCCCTGAATACGCGCAGCCCCTTATCGAGCGCCGATGATGACACATGGGAAATGGTCTTGAGCACCACCGAGCCGCCAACTGTCCCCAGCTGGTCCCGGGCCATGACAGGCATAGCGTCGATCCGCCCAAGAATCTGTTCACAATCCTGCATGAGCAGCAGGCCGACCGAGGTGAGCTGCACACCTTTGCGGGTACGCACGAACAGCTGAGCCCCCAGATGGTCTTCGAGCTTGCGTAGCGATGCGCTAACGCTCGGCTGGCTCAGATGCAGGCTTGCAGCGGCAGCGCCGATCCCTTGGCTGCGGGCAATCTGCGTGAAATATTTTAGCAGGTTCCAATCGAGGTTTCTACTGAATCGATCCATGCCGGTCACTGCGATTGTTTTCGCAGCGACGCAAAGAGCCAACCTCTTTCATCGATCATCATCTATTCTCTACCTTGAAAAAACGCGCACTGGTCATGAGAAAGCTGTGAAGCGTCCCGGGTTTTCCGGAGGGGTTTGGTTTGAGGCATGCAACCATATCGAGGTTCTCAAGGGCTGCATAGTAATTGGCCTCAGCCTCGG
>CAZZYX010000162.1:0-3890 GCA_964658485.1 uncultured Acetobacteraceae bacterium
TGGCGTCCTGGTCGCCCAGCCAGTCCGACCCCTTGACGGTGTCGTACATGTGCCACGTCCAGTGATCGGGCGAGTTGTTGCCCAGCGACGCGGCGATGCCGCCCTGCGCCGCGACGGTGTGGCTGCGGGTCGGGAACACCTTGGTGATGCAGGCGGTGCGCAGCCCGGCCTCGGCGCTGCCCATGGTCGCGCGCAGGCCCGATCCACCAGCGCCGACGACGACGGTGTCGTAGGTATGATCGATGATCTTGTAGGCGGAATTATCGGGCATCTCAGGCGCCTCCCAGCGCAATGCGGATGACGCTGATCAAGCCGAACACGATGCCGGCACAGGCGGCGAAGTTGAGGAAGGCGGTGCAGGCGAATTTGTTGCCGTTTTCATGGACGTAATCTTCGAGCATGATCTGCATGCCCAGCCGCGCATGCCAGATGGTGCAGATGATCAGCAGCCCCAGCGCCGTCGCCGACAGCGGCCGCGCGGCCCAGTGATGCACCGTGGTGTATTGAAAATCAGGCATCATCAGCAGCGAGATGACCAGCCAGCTGGTCAGCACGACATTGCCGATCGCGGTGAAACGCTGCGTCAGCCAGTGCTGCGAGCCATGCTTGGCCGAGCCCAGCCCGCGTACCCGCCCGATCGAAGTTCCGTTGCCCATGACCGTTCCTCAGTGCAGCAGGATCGCCGCCCAGAAGGCAGCGGTTAAGACAATTCCAATGATCGGGGTCAGCACCGACCACAGCGCATTGGACACCAGTTCGTACCCGGCGCCGATATCCAATATCAGGTGGCGAATGCCCGACGACAAGTGGTTGAAATAGCACCAGCTAATGCCGATCAGCACGATCATTCCGTACCAGCTGCCCGCCTGATGCGTGAACACTGCATAAGCCTCTGGCCCGCCTGCCACCGCTCCCAGCCACCACAGCAGCACGGTCAGTCCGACGACAGCCATGCCATTGCCGGATACGCGGTGCAGGATCGAGACGAGCATCGCCGGACCCCAGCGCCATATCTCCAGGAACGGAGCAATCGGTCGGGCTTTGGCGGAAGGGCTGGCTTGGGCCATGCGAAAGGGTCCCTCTGATCCGGATACGCGGACTCCACAGTCCGCGCCCTCCCCTTAGCCAAATGATCGCCGTAAGCAAGCGGCTGCCGTGTTTCGCGGTCCGAAAAACATGCCGCGCTTGGCGATCTTGTACCTGACGCTTATGGGACTGCCATGACCGACACCCTGGGCGAGAGCTGGAAAATCACCATCCTGGGGCCGCGCCCGCAGATCCAGGCGGCGCTGGTGGCCCATGAAGACGCCTGGGACTGGGACCCGGAAATTGTGTTGTCGGGGAGCGAACTGGCTGACGACCAGCCCGAAGACTGGCGCCTCGAGGTTTACTTCGGACGCCCACCTGGGGCCACCGACAAGCGGGCGATCGCCGCGCTATTTGCCGGCAAGGCCCCCGCGATGACGGCTGAAAAATTGCCCGATAGCGATTGGGTAACGCTGAGCCAGCAAGGGCTGGAGCCGATTCGGGCAGGCAGGTTCCATGTCCATACCCCCGATCACCCGCCGCTGGACGAGCCGGGGGTCATGGATTTCTGCATCCCGGCCAGCCAGGCATTCGGCACCGGCCAGCACGCCACCACCGCCGGCTGCCTGGAAATGCTGAGCGCGATGAAGTCGCAAGGCATCATCGCCCGCAATATCGCCGATATCGGCACCGGCACGGGCTTGCTGGCCTTTGCCGCGTTGACGCTGTGGCCGCGCGCTCTCGCCACCGCGAGCGACATCGACGCCGCCTGCATTGCCGTGGTGCTGCGCAACGTCGCCCTGAATGCCGTGCCGCTGGGCGGCGCGCCTGGGCAGTTGACCATGATCGAGGCCGCCGGGATGGACCACCCGCTGTTGCAGGCGCGTGCGCCTTACGATTTGCTGATCGCCAACATCCTGGCCGGGCCGCTGATCGAACTGGCCCCGGATTTCGCCGATGCGCTGGTCCCCGGCGGGCAATTGCTGCTGGCCGGCCTGCTGACGACGCAAGAAGCCGCCGTCCGCGCCGCCTGCCGCCGCGCCGGGCTGCGATTGGCCCGGCGGATCACGCGCGGGGACTGGACGATTTTGTGGCTGCGCAAGCGGCGTTTTTACGGCAAATAAAGCTCCCTCCCTTCAGGAGAGGGGTTCTAGCCGGCTCAACCCGCCGCCTTGACGATCTCCGCCCAGGCCGCTTCATCGATCACGCGCACCCCCAGTTTTTCCGCCTGTTTCAGCTTCGACCCTGCCCCCGGACCCGCCACCACCAGATCGGTACTCGCCGAGACCGAGCCTGCCGCGCGCGCACCCAATCGCTCCGCCTGCGCCTTGGCTTCGTCGCGGCTCATCGTTTCCAGCTTGCCGGTGAAGACCACGGTCTGCCCCGCGACCGGGCTGGCCAGTGTCTCCACGACATAGTCGGGCGGCGTAACCTGACCCAGCAGATCTTCCCACACCGCGACATTATGCGCTTCGTGGAAAAAATCGCCCAGCGCCTCGATCACCGCCGGGCCGACCCCGTCGACCGAAGCGAGTTGGGCCACGGCCTCCACATCGCCATTCTTTGCGCGCTGCGCCACCTCGCGCAAGGCGGGCAGGCTGGCAAACCGCTTCATCAGGTCACGCGCCGTCACCGTACCGACGTGGCGGATACCCAGGCCGAACAGCAGCCGCGCCGCATCGGGCGTGCGCCGCGCCTCGATCGCAGCCAGCAGATTGTCGACCGACCTGTCCTTCCAGCCCTCGCGCCCGACGATCTCGCCGCGCCGCGCCTTCAGCCGGAAAATATCCGCCGGGCTTTCCAGCCAGCCCAGCCCGAAGAATTCGCCGATCGTGCGTTCGCCCAGCCCATCGATATCGAGCGCACCCCGGCTGACGAAATGGCGCAGGCGTTCGGTCCGCTGCGCCGGGCAGATCAGGCCGCCGGTGCAGCGGACATCGACTTCACCTTCCTCGGCCACCGCTTCGCTGTCGCATTCCGGGCAATGATCGGGGAACGCATAGGGCTCGCGTGGGACGTCGCGAGTGAGGTTTTCGACCACCTGCGGGATAACGTCGCCGGCGCGTTGCAGCAGTACCCGGTCGCCCACCCGCACCCCCAGCCGGGCGATTTCATCACGGTTGTGCAGCGTCACGTTGGTTACGGTCACACCACCGACCAGCACCGGCGCGAGGCGCCCGACCGGCGTCAGCTTGCCGGTCCGACCGACCTGGATGGCAATCGCTTCCAGCGTGGTTTCGGCGCGCTCCGCCTGAAACTTATGTGCCAGTGCCCAGCGCGGCGCCTTGGCAACGAAGCCCAGCCGGCGCTGCCATTCCAGGCTGTCGACCTTGTAAACGACGCCGTCGATATCGTAGGGCAGATCGGCGCGCTGGCGCTGGATCGTGCGATAATGCTCCAGCATCTCGTTGAGCGAATGGCATAACACCAGCTGCGGCGACACCGGTACGCCCCACGCGGCGATTCTCTGCATCATGTCGAACTGGCTGGTTTCGGGCACTTCGCTGGCCGCTCCCCAGCCATGCGCCCAAAAGCGCAGCGGGCGATTTCCGGTAATCCTGGCGTCCTTTTGCCGCAGCGACCCGGCTGCGGCATTGCGCGGATTGGCGAAAATCCTGTCGTCGCGCTCCGCCTGCGCCGCATTGAGCGCAAGGAAATCGGCCTTGCTCATGAAGACCTCGCCGCGAATCTCGAACACTTCGGGGATCGGCCCGGCACCTTTGCCCAGCATCTGCGGAATATCGGCGATATAGGCGACGTTAGGGGTCACATCCTCCCCCACCTGGCCGTCGCCGCGTGTCGCCGCGCGCACCAGCCGCCCATGTTCATAGCGCAGGCTGCACGACAACCCGTCGATTTTGTCC
>CAZZYX010000162.1:3900-5915 GCA_964658485.1 uncultured Acetobacteraceae bacterium
GCATCCTCGGCCAGCGCCAGATAGCGCCGCACCCGCGCGACGAATTCGATAACTTCCTCGTCGGCAAAGGCATTATCGAGGCTCATCATCCGCACCGCGTGAGTGACTTTCGCCAGCGGCGAAGCGGCCACCTCATGCCCGACCGCGCGCGACGGACTGTCGGCGCGTATCAAAGCCGGAAACGCCTCCTCCAGCTCGGCATTGCGCCGCATCAGCGCGTCGAACTCGGCATCGGTCAACTCGGGCGCATCCTCGGCATGGTAAAGCCGGTTGGCGCGCGCAATCGCCTTTGCCAGCCGCATCAGCTCGTTCGCGGCATCAGCCTCGGAGATATCGATCATACCCCCTCAAGCAGCCGGTCGGCCTGCGCTCGCGCCTCGTCGGTGATCTCGGCACCCGACAGCATCCGCGCGATTTCCTGGCGACGCCCGGCGGCGTCCAGCCGGGCGACGCCGGTGCGGGTGACCGTGCCCTCGGACGATTTGGCGATGACGTAATGCGTGGTTCCGCGCGCCGCGACCTGCGGGCTGTGCGTCACCGCCAGCAATTGCCCGCTGCCCCCTGCATTTTGGCCGGCCAGCCGCGCCAGCCGGTCGCCGATGGCGCTGGCCACCGCGCCGCCGACGCCGCGATCGATTTCGTCGAAGATCACCGTTGCGGCCCCGCCATCCTCCGCCAGCGCCACTTTCAGCGCCAGGATAAACCGCGATAATTCGCCGCCCGAGGCGATCTTGCCCAGCGGCGCAAAGTCCGCGCCAGGATTGGTGGAGATCAGGAATTCCGCCGCATCGATCCCGCTTGGCCCCCAGCGTTCCTCGGGCAAGCGCAGCAGGGATGTGCGAAACCGTGCCGCATCCAGCTTCAGCGGCGCCAGTTCAGCCGCCACCGCCATGTCCAGCCGCGCCGCTGCATCGACGCGGAGCACCGACAGCGCCTCGGCCCGCTTGCGGAACTCCACGCCTGCGGTGAGCGCCGCGCGTTCCAGTTCGACCAATTGCGCTTCCCCGCCCTCGATCGCATCCAGTTCGGCGCGCATCGCCAGCGCCCGCGCCGGCAATTCGTCCACCGTGCCGCCATGCTTGCGCGCCGCCGCCCGCAGTTCGAACAGCCGCGTCTCGATGCGATCGAGCGCCACTGGATCATGGCTCAGCGCCTCGGCTGCGCGATCGAGCCGTTCCTCGGCTTCGCTGGCCTCGATCACCGCGCGATCCAGCGCGGCCAGCGCCTCGGCCAGCAAGCCATGTTCGCCCGCAATCCGATCCAGCCGCCGCGCCGCGCCGCGCATCAGGGCCAGCGCCGAATCCGACCCGGCCCACAGATGCTGCAATTCGGCCAGGTCGCCGGTCAGCCGCTCGCCTTTTTGCATGATGGCGCGCGCCTCGGCGAGTTCGGTTTCCTCGCCGGCGACAGGCGCCAATTCGTTCAACTCATCGAGATGCGCCTGCAATAACTCGCGATCCTGCGCCGCCTGGCCGACCCGGTCGCGGGTCGCCGCCAGCGCCGACTCGGTCGCACGCCACATTCGCCATGCCGCCTCCACCCCGGCCACTTCGCCGCGCGCATAACGATCGAGCAGCGCCCGATGGCCCCGCGGATTGACCAGCCCGCGGTCGTCATGCTGGCCATGCAACTCGACCAGCGCGGGCGCCAGTTCGCGCAGCAGCGCCGCCCCCACCGGCTGGTCGTTGACGAAAGCCTTGCTGGCACCATCGGCGCGCAATTGCCGTTTCAGGATTACCGGCTCGCCCGGTTCGATCGCCACCTCGGCCCGGTCCAGCACCTCGCACAGCGCCGGGGGCAGCGTGGAAAACTCGAAACTGGCGGTGACGCTGGCCCGGTCGGTGCCGGCGCGGAGCAAGCCGCTATCCGCCCGCGCACCCAGCACCAACCCCAGCGCATCGAGCAAAATCGACTTGCCCGCGCCAGTCTCGCCGGTCAGCACACCCAGGCCACCACCGAATTCCAGGTCCAGCGCCTCGATCAGGACGATATTGCGGATGGCGAGCCGGGTCAGC
>CAZZYX010000163.1:0-5597 GCA_964658485.1 uncultured Acetobacteraceae bacterium
CAAGCGGCAGGGGAGAAGCTGGCTCAACGTAAAGTCACCCTGATCTAAAAGGCTATCCGCCATGCCGCCACCGGGTTCGGTCCATTCAAGCCCGGTGGCGGTGGCGTATCGGGCCTCGCTGAGCCCGATGTCGTGCGGCTGCGCTTCAGCGCAACCGGATGGGAACATAGGTGGCGGGTTTGCCTTGGCGAACGACCTGCAACAGCACCGCAGCGCGATGCGCCGCTTGCGCCGATCGCACGGCTGCTTCCAGTTCACCCACTGCCGTGATCGGATGGTCGTTCACCGCAGTGATGATATCGCCGCGTTGCAAACCCTTGGCACCGGCATCGGAGCTGGCGTCTACGGCATTGACCACCAGCCCGCGCGTGACATCGGTGGTGCCCAGTTCGCGCGCAATCTGCGGGCTGAGCGGCAGCGTCGACAAGCCCAGGGCCTGTTCTACCACGCCATGTGACGCCTGCGGCTTAGAACTGCCGAACGGATCGCCCTGGCTGGGCTGGCTGGGATCGAAGCTGCGCGCCAGTTCTTCCTCGCTGGGGCGCTTGCCGACCGTGGCGGTCAGGCTCAGCGGGGTGCCGTCACGGATCAGGTCGATGCCAATGCGGCTGCCCGGCGAGGTATTGGCAACCAGATACGACAGCGTCTGGCTGGGCGAGACCTCGTGACCGGCGACTTTCAGCACCACGTCGCCAGCCTTGATCCCGGCCAGCGCGGCGGCCTTGCCCGGCTCTACCCCGGCGACGAATTCGCCGCGATTATGGGCGATACCCAGCGAATCGGCGAGATCTTCGGTCAGCGGCTGGATGCGAACGCCGAGATAGCCGCGCTCGATCGTTTGACCCTTCATCAGGCGATCGACGATCGGTGCGGCGATGTCGGCCGGAATGGCAAAACCGATGCCGATGCTGCCGCCGTTGGGCGAGAAGATAGCATTGTTGATGCCGATGACCTGTCCCTTCATATCGAACATCGGGCCGCCCGAATTGCCGCGGTTGATCGCGGCGTCGGTCTGCAGATAACGATCATAGGCCGAACCTGTGCCGGTATTGCGAAGCACCGCCGAAATGATTCCCGCCGTTACCGTGCCGCCCAGGCCGAACGGATTACCGATGGCGATCACCCAATCGCCCACACGCGCGTCTCGGCTGTCGCCGAATTTCACGAACGGCATCGGCTTGGTCGGGACGATCTTGAGCACGGCAAGGTCCGACGCGGTGTCGCGACCGATGATCTTGGCCGGATATTCGGTGCCATCCGGCAAGGTGACCGAGATCGATTCGACCTGGCCCTGGCCATCGGCGGTGACGACATGATTGTTGGTGACGACATAGCCGTCCGCCGAAATCACGAAACCGGAACCCAGCGACTGGGCTTCGCGCGTTTGCGGGCCCTGGCCCTGCGGCTGACCCGGCTGCTGGTCCTGGCCACCGCCGCCGAACAGCTCGCTGAACGGCGTGCCGGCGAATGGATTGTTTTCCACCTGCACCTTCTGCCGGGTCGAGATATTCACCACCGCCGGCTGCAATTGCTGAGTAAGTTCGGCAAAACTGGCAGGGGCGCCGACGCGGGGCACGACGGACTGGATGGTATGTTCGTCATTCTGCGCAACCTGCGCACCGGCGGGCAGGCCGGTCAGTAGTGATAGCGTCCCGCCGCCTAGCAGCAAGGCACCGGTTAATCCGTAAGCATAACGCACAAGCAATTTGTCCTTTAGTCTAGGGCAATCTTCAACTGGCTGGCCTGTAGCCGATCAGTATTAAACTTATCTGAGGCAAGCGCATGGCGCTCATCCAATCGAATCCCGAACCTTTGAGGTATTTGACGATTTTATGCCTGAACGCAGATTGAATGACCGGCGTTGCAGGGGTTACTTCTTGCCCTGAAATTGACGAAGATAATCATTATTCGGCGATAGCACGATGGTCGTTCCGCCCTTGGCGGCCGGCGCGACGAAAGAGACCTCGTAACTCTTCATCGCGCGATAGAAATCATAGAAACCGGCGTCCTTGCCAAAGCTGTCGGCATAGATTTTGGCGGCCTGTGCCTCGGCTTCGGCCCCGATGATCTGGGCATTGCGTTCACCGGTGGCGCGGATCGCCGTGGCCTCCTGCTGGCGCGCGGCCTGCATGCGGACAAAGGCGCTGTCGAGCGGAGTGCCATCGGGCAGGTCGGCGCTCTTGATCCGGATATCGACCACCTGCGCACCGTATTCGCGGGCCTGCTTGTCGAAAGCGAGGCGGATCTGTTCCATCACCGCACCACGTTCCGGGGTGAGCAGCGACTGGAACGTATGCCGTGCCAGCCCCTGCCGCAGCGCCGAATTCATGATCGGCTGCAACTGCACCGATAATTGGTCGGACGTGCCCGCGGTCCGCACCATCCGCACCGGATCGATGATGCGATAGCGGGCATAGGCATCGACTTCGAGCCGTTGCTGGTCGCTCGACAGCACCTGCTGGCGGTCCATTTCCACCGACAGCACGCGTTTGTCGACCCGCACCAGGCTTTCGATGAAGGGAATGCGCAAGCTGATCCCGGCGCCGGTAGCACCGAACTGTTCGCCGGGATGAAATCGGTTGATGACCCGCGCGGGCTCGCCCAGGTCCATCACCACCGCCTGTTCGGTCTCGGGCACGACCACGATGCTGGACAACAGCGCAATCGCCAGCGCGACCAGGGCGATCAGCGTCAGACGATATTCCTGCCAGACTCTATTTAGCAAAGTATATTCCATCACTGGCCTCCTGCCACGGGGGTGCCTGCAGGCGCAGGAGCATCCGGAGCGTCCGCCTTGCGGCGCACTTCGGGCAATGGCAGATAGGAGGTCGTGCTGCCTTCCATGATCACCTTGTCGTTATTGGCCAGCACCTTTTCCATCGTTTCATAATACATCCGGCGACGGGTGACATCGGGGGCCAGCTTGTACTGGGCATAGACCTTGTCGAAGGCGGCAGCGTCGCCCTGAGCCCGGGCAATTACCTGCTGGGCGAAGGCCTGGGCGTTGGACATGTCCTTTTGCGCTTCCTGCTGGGCGACGGTGACCTGCTGGAAGGCGCCGACGACCTTTTCGGGCGGGTCGGCCTTCTTGATATCGACCCCCTGGATCAATACGCCCGAACGATAGGCATCGAGTACCATCTGCATGCGCTCGCGCACCGCCTGCTCAATATCGGCGCGACCGGCACCGCCCATCACCTCGTTCAGTCTTACCTCGGCGACGGTGGCCCGCATCGCCGCCTCGGCAACTTCGCGCACCGTGGTATCGGGGTCTTTCAGCTGAAAATCGTACAGTTCCAGGTTCTTGACGTTCCAGCGCACCAGGTAGCTCAGATCGACCAGATTCTGGTCGCCGGTGACCATCAGCTTTTCCCCGTCCGAATCGGGGATGGAATCGCGGCGAATGGAAGTGACGTCGGTGATATCGACTTGCTGGATCGGCCAGGGCAGCGTGAACGAGACGCCCGAATCGATCGTACGCGAATATTTGCCGAAGGTCGTGACGATGCCCTGCTGAGTCGACCCAAGCTGGTGCATGGTCGAGGCAAGCAATGCCACCACCAGGATGCCGCCGATGATCTGAGGCAACCATGCGCGCAGGTCGCCGGGCAGGGGCAGGCGCGGGATACCGCCGCCACCGGCGCCGCCGTTACCGCCGCCTTTGCCGCGCGAACGAAAGATATCCTCGATACTGGCCGAACGGCGCGGCGGCGTATCGGCCTTCGGCTGCCACGGATTGCGTGGACCCGGCGTCGAGCGCGGGGGTGTCGTCTCCGGTGCCGGAGTGGCATCACCTGCCGGTGCTTCGTTGCCGGGCTTGGCCGACGGGTCCGGTTCGACCGCCGCTGGTTTCGCTGCATCTGTCGAATCCGGATTGCCGGGTTTGGCGCTGTCCCCTTCGCCCCATGGGCTACGGTGCCCGGTCATGGCAAAATGTCCGCGTGCAATCGCGTCGTTCATCAATTTCATGATTGACTCTATAGGAGCGGGCACTCTGTAAAAACAGTGTCTGTCGTGCGATTTTCCCTGCTAGGGGCGCCTGAAGGCATAATCGGTGGAGTATTTTCGGTGTCAAACGCAAATGCCGAGGAAAAATCGGCCACTGCGGTCGCTGCGTTGACGGCGCTGTTACCGACCTTGGCGCGGTCGCGGGTGCTGTCGCTGAAACTGGTCGAGGGCACGGTGACGCTGGTCCTGGACGGCGGCGGCTTCGACCAGATCGAGCGCGAACGGCTGGAAACCGCGGTAAGCGAGGCCCTGCGTACCGCACCGGGCGTAACCGATGTGCGCGTCGGGGTGATGGCTGACAAGCCGACGCCCGCCGGTACCCCGCGCATCATCGCGGTTGGCTCGGGCAAGGGCGGCGTCGGCAAATCGACGCTTTCGGCGAATCTGGCGGTGGCGCTGGCACGAATGGGGCGCCGCGTCGGGCTGGTCGATGCCGATATTTACGGACCCTCGCAACCGCGCCTGCTGGCGACCGAAGGCATCCGGCCCGAAGCGCATGATAGCAAGATGATTCCGGTGCCCAGCCGGTGGGGCGTCGGCATGCTGTCGATGGGCCAGTTGATCGAGCCGGGCAAGGCTATCGCCTGGCGCGGGCCGATGGCGGGGAACGCGCTGTCGCAACTGATCGATGCGCATTGGGGCGATACCGAGCTGCTGGTGGTCGATTTGCCGCCCGGCACAGGTGATATCCAGCTGACCATGTTGCAGCGCTTTCGTCCGATCGGCGCGGTGATCGTATCGACGCCGCAGGATCTGGCGCTGATGGACGCGACCCGCGCGATGCAGTTGTTCGATACCGCCGGCGTACCGGTGATCGGCCTGGTCGAAAACATGGCGGGCTATGCCTGCCCGCATTGCGGCGAGATTTCAGAGCCGTTCGGGGCCGGCGGCGTAGAGGCGGCTGCCGCATCGCTGGGCCATCCCTTCCTGGGCCGGGTACCATTGGACCTGTCAATCCGCCGCGATAGCGACGCTGGCCAGCCGCCCGCAGCCGGCGACGGCCCCCAGGGCGAGGCGTTTGCCGCGATCGCGCGCCGCGTCAACACCTGGCTGGGGAACCAGCCATGAACGACATGACGCCCGGCCTCGTCCATCCGCCGGTGCGTATCGGCAAGATCGGCGTGTTGCTGGTCAACCTCGGTACGCCGGACGCGCCGACACCCGCCGCCGTGCGCCGTTACCTGGCGGAATTCCTGTCCGACCGGCGGGTCGTGGAAATTCCCCGGATGGTGTGGAAGCCGATCCTGCATGGCGTCATCCTGCGTACCCGGCCGCGCAAATCGGCGCATGCCTATAGCCAGGTATGGACGGAGGCCGGCTCGCCACTGGCCGCGATCACCGCCGCGCAGGCGCGTGGCTTGCAGGCACGGCTGGGTGATACCGCGCAGGTCGGCTGGGCGATGCGTTATGGCCGGCCGGCGCTGGCGGCGGAACTGGCGCGGCTCCAGGCTGACGGCTGCGATCGTATCCTGCTAGCGCCGCTGTATCCGCAATATTCCGCCGCGACCACGGCCACGGTCATCGACGCGACGGGCGACGCGTTGAAAGGGGTGCGCTGGCACCCGGCCCTGCGGACCCTGCCGCCGTAT
>CAZZYX010000164.1:0-5449 GCA_964658485.1 uncultured Acetobacteraceae bacterium
TTGCTCGCCAGATCGGCCATGCCGCCGAGGCGAGGGAAGAAATGGACCTTGGCGATACCGTATTCCCGCCCGGCTGGTTGCCCCACATGTCGGTGACCCAGCCGCGCGTCTACTGACCCAGTTCCTGCCTGCCAGCGCGATCCGTGTCCAGGCACGGGTCGCGTCTGGTTTTGCAAGGTGCCCGATATGATTCCCGACTATTTCGCCGCCTTTCCCAACATTGCCATGCAGCGCAGCGCAACCGGCGTACTCGAGGTGCGGTTCCACAGTCACGGCGGCGCGTTTCTCTACAGCGCGAGCGCCCGCACCCAGTTGCTCGGCGCGTTTCAACGCATCGGGGCGGATCGTGCCAACCGGGTAATCATCGTGACCGGGACAGCGGACAGCTGGTGTTCCGGCTTCGATCGCTCGCCCGAGGTCAGCCCCGATCCTGCGCTCAGTGTCGCCGAACGCTGGGATATCCAGTTCTGGGAAGGTCGGCGGCTGATGCAGGCGATCCTGGACGTCGATGCGCCGATGATTGCCGCGGTGAACGGCCCGGCTCTGATTCACAGCGAATATATCCTGACCTGCGACATCATTCTCGCCTCGCAAACCGCGACCTTCCAGGACATGCCGCATCAGACCTTCGGCGTCAGCCCGACCGATGGCATGCATGTCATGTGGCCCTATGTGCTGGGGCCGACGCGCGGGCGCTATTTCCTGCTGACGCAGCAGACACTCGATGCCGCACAGGCACTCGAATTCGGGGTGTGCAGCGAGGTGCTGGCGCCCGAGGCGCTGTTGCCCCGCGCGTATGCGCTCGCGGAAAAGCTCGCCGCGCAGCCCGACATGACGCTCCGCTATGCCCGCGTGGGCCTGACGCAGCGGTTGAAGAAACTCGTGCATGACGAAATGGCCCTCGGCCTGGCCGTCGAAAGCCTGTCCGCCCTGTCGAAAGGGTAATCCAACGATCCCTTCAATCAATCGAGGATCGACAATCCGGCGGCGGCTACGGCGGCGGCAATGATCTCATGGTCGATTTCAGGCGCGCCGCCCGCGAGAGCCGCACCGCCGATGACGGCGCCCTCGGCATCAATCACGACGACGCCGCCGCCAAGCGGCAGGAAGTCACCGCCGACGGCGCCGTTGAGGCCGGTGACGATGCCGGGCTTGTCGCCGAACACCGCTGCGATCTTCAGTGACGAGCGCCCCATGCCCAGCGCCGTCCGGGCCTTGGCGCGCGCGATATCGACGCCGAATGGGCCGGCCTTGTCGGTACGCTCGGCCGCGCGGATCGCGCCGCCGATATCGGTGATGACCACGGTCACGGCGGCAAGCCCCTTTTCCGCCGCACCGGCCAGCGCGGCTTCGATGATCGTCCGGGCAGTCGAGCGGGTGATATCGGTCATGGTCATTCCTGAAATTGGCGGGAGGAGGCGTTGAACAGGCTGCCGGCACCGTGGATCGGGTCGGCAATGGCGAGCAATTCGAGCGCGTGCCACATCAGCGCCTGGTTGCCGCTGACCACCGGGCGTTCGGTCGCCGCCTCGATGGTGGCGATAGCGGCCATGGTCTGGATCGCGGTGCAGGGAATCCACAGTGCGTCGGCGACCGGATATCTTGCCATTGCAGCGATGGCGAGAGCGGCGATCTCGGCGGGCTGGAGGTTGCCGATCCGGACGATGTCGACCGGGGTGGTGATGAATGCCTCGACTTGGAAACCGCATGCCTCGACATAGGCTGCGACCCAGTCGTTGGTTTCAGGGGTGTAAGGCGTCATGATGGCGAGGCGCCGGGCGCCGACCTTGCGCAATGCCTTGGCGCAGGTCGCGCCCAGGCTGATCGCCGGGCGACCCGAGGTGGCTTCGAGCGAGGCAATCAGCTTGGTCTCGCCCTCGATCCCGGCATAGAGGCTACCGATCGTGCAGGCAAAGGCGATCAGACCGGCACCGGCGCTGACCAGATCCTGCGCGACGTCGGGCGCGGCCGCGGCGATCCGGTCATAGCCTGCCGCGCTGCCGTCGGTGAAGCGCACCCGCCCCATCGGGAACAGGATTTCAGGCGGTAACCAGCGCGGCCACTCATGTTCCAGCATCACGCCGGGTGCGGGTTGGATCACCCCGATGCGCCCGCGTGCGCCGGGCTGTCTTCTCTCGGGCAGGAACATGACGCTTCTCATTTCCGAAGTCTTGGTCGGGAAATCTAGAGCTTTTGGCGAAGCGTCTGTTTACGGCGTCCGCACCGCTCAGGACAAGGTGACATCCACCGCATAGTGGGCGGCCGGGATTATCTCGGCTAAGGCAGTGTGCAGGCCGGGGGGATCGCCTTAAACTGCGCATATGAGCAAAACACCTCTTTCCGGCGAGCGCCTTCCCCGCCGGCGCGCGGCGCGCGGCCCCAAACGGCCGGATTACATGGGTAATCCCGATCTAGACCGGTTCATGATGATGTTCACCGCGCTGATGTCGGATGTCAGCGCCTTGCGCGATCGGCTCGACACGCATGAACTGCTGGCGGCCGAGGGCATGATCGCGACGCCCGAGGCGATCGAGGCTTTCGAGCCTGCGCCGGCGGACATTGCGCGCCGTTCGGAGTTGCGCGACGCGTTCCTGAAGCGCATCTTTCGCGTCGTGTTCGAAGATCTCGAACGCGCCGAACGCGGTCCCGAAGACACCGAAACGCGCAACGGCTGACAAATTTGGCGACTACGCCCATTACCCGGAGGCAGACAGCATGACCCAGACCAGACACGCCGTCCTCCCCGAGCAGACCCATGACGAGGCGGCCCGCGAAGCGTTCTGTGGCAATTTGCGCAAGCTGTTCACCGAGCAACTCTGGCCCGGCGCGCGCGACGTTTACGAGGCGCAGGCGCGCCCCGCATTCGAGCGCAAGATCGGTCATGCGCCCGCGAATGTGCGTGAAGTGCGCGAAGCGCTGGAACCAAGCTTTTTCTATCGCGTCGCCAACCTGATCGGCCGTTCCGCGCAGGAGTTGCTGTGGGACACGGTCGGCGAATCGATCGAGCGGCAACTCGACGATCTCAACGCCCGGGCCGCGGACGTTCCCAATCCCCAAGGCAGCATGCGGGTCAACCCCGAGTTGCAGGTGCCGCATTACATGGACATGGTCGATATCCATGTAATGCCCGGCAATTTTCACAATGAACTGGGCGAAGGCGATGTTTTTGCGGCCGCGCTTTATGACCGGGGCGTGCATCACTTCGCCTACGGCGGGATGGGGCCGGAAAACGAATTCCTCGGGATCGCCATGTCCAACTGGCTCAAGGCGAATTATCCGGACTACGCCCCAAAACGCATCCTCGACATGGGTTCTGGGCCGGGCTTTTCGACGCTGCCATGGAAGCGGCTCTATCCCGATGCCGAGGTTTTCGGCGTCGATGTCAGCGCGCCGATGGTGCGCTACGCCCATGCCCGCGCCGAGAGCCTGGGCGTAGCGGTGCATTACTCGCAGCAGGATGCCGCCCATACCGACTTCGCGGACGAATCCTTCGACCTCGTTACGTCGTGCTTGCTGACCCATGAAAATCCGGTGCCGCAGATCCGTGCGATGTTTGCCGAATCGCACCGTTTGCTCCGTCCCGGCGGCATGATGCTTATCGATGGCGCGCATCCGCCGGCGGCTGACCATGAGGACGAGTTTTTCACCACATGGTTCAACTATAACGCCAACGAGCCCTTTGCGGTAGGCCTGCGCAAACTCGATCTTGAGGAGGCTTTTGCCAGGGCCGGTTTCCCGGCCGAAAACTATTTCAGCTCGGGCGCACGCGAGGCGCTTTATCTGAAAGGGATGGCAGGTAAAAAAGGCCGGTCGAGTGCTTCAGCGGGGTATCGCGGCACGATCAAAGCTTGACGCCGTTGCTGACCGGATAGCGGGCGCGGGGGGTGAGATGCTTGTGGCCGCTGCGTGGGGCGGTCACCAGACCTGCGCAAGTTCCTGGTTCTACGGCCACCGCGCCACTGGAAGTCGGTACCCACGATTGTCCTTTCATATTCGCCTGAGACGAGGTTCCCATGTTCCATCTAGCCTGGTTCACCAATCCTCGTGCCCATGGCTGGACCGCCAATGGTGCCGATCGCTGGGCCGGGAACGACATTTTGCCCGAGCGCTGGCAGACGCTGAAGTTCCTCAAGGACATGGCAAGGCAGCTCGACAGCGCCTGCTTCGATTTCATCATGATCGAAGACCATGTCGTCCTGACCAACGACAAGCAGAATTTGGAGCCGCGTATCGATCCGATGATCGTCATGCCGGTACTGGCCGAGGCGACTGAAAAGCTCGGCATTATCGGTACTTTCTCATCGTCGTTCTACCCGCCGTTCCTGCTGGCCCGGCAGATCAATTCGATCGACCATATTTCCGGCGGTCGCGCCGGCTGGAATGTGGTGACCTCGAGCGAGGATTGGGCAGCTCGGGCTTTCGGCCGCGACAAGCAGCCACCGCATGACGAGCGCTATGCGATCGCCGACGAAATGCTCGATCTTGTCAAGCAGTTGTGGGATGCCTGGGAGCCGGAGCCGTTCGAGATGAGCGCGGAGACCGGCCGCTATGTCGATCCGACCAAGTTCCGCGAGTTCAAGTTTACCGGCAAATACCATAGTTCGCTGGGGCCGCTGAACGTCACCCGCTCGCCGCAGGGCCGTCCCGCGATCTGTCAGGCAGGTTCTTCGCCCGCCGGTCGCGACTTTGCCGCCAAGCATTCTGACGTGATCCTGTGCTCTACCTTCGGGCAGGACAGCGTGCCGGCGTTGAAAGCGTTTCGCGATGACATTCGTGAACGGATGGTCAAGTTCGGACGCAATCCCGACGATGCGAAAGTCATGTTTCTGATCTCGCCGGTCTTGGGTGATACCGAAGCCGCAGCCCAGCAGCGCTATGACGAGGTTGTCGGCATGACGCCGACGATCCTGGCGCAGCGGCTGGGTCGCCTGACCCTGCATACCGACATGGACTGGACAAAGTTCGACCTCGACGCACCATTCCCCGACATCGATCCGGCAAAGGTCACCCAAGGGTTCCAGGGCATGATTGCCTCGCTCAAGGCGTTCTCGCGCGGCAAGTCCTTGCGCGAAACGCTGGCCGAACAGGAAACGACCTCGCTCAAGCTGATCGGCACCCCCGAACAGGTTGCCGACAAGATGCAGGCGGCGATCGAGGAGATTGGCGGCGATGGTTTCCTGATGCACGCCCGTCCGCTGACCCGGCGTTATCTGGCCGAAGTGCTCGACGGTCTGGTGCCGATCCTGCAACGGCGCGGCCTGGTACGCAGCGAATACCGGACAAGCACCTTGCGAGGCCATCTCAGCCAGTTTTGATCGGCACGACAGGGGATCAGGGCCGGCCGGCCAGTATCATTCGATCGAGCGGGCGACGCGGAAGCCGATCGTGAACATAGGCAGGTCGGCGGGGAGCGGCTCACCAGCGAGCGCATCTTCCTCGACGTCGGCGG
>CAZZYX010000165.1:0-5174 GCA_964658485.1 uncultured Acetobacteraceae bacterium
GAACACGACCTTGTCGCCTTCGCCGGCCATAATGAACACGGGGAGCGCCAACTCCTTGTAATGGTTCTGCAGTGCGACTGCGGCCGGGATCATCAGGGCTCCGTCCTCCGCCGTGGCCCTGATTTGCGAGGGGCGGATGGCCATCGCCGTGGAGAACTCTTCATTGAAGCGTGTAGGTACGGCGCCAGGCGAGAATAGTCCATGTTTGACGACCGGCATAAGCAGCCAGTTGAGTAGCGGCGAGATCGTGTATCGAAGGAAATCTCCGATGATTGGGAGCGCCCCAATGCCAACGAGCAACACGTCTGGCCGGAAGGTCCAGAAATAATAGCCGCTCAAAACGACGACGCCTGCCACATCAGCCTCATACCGTACCGCCATAGCCAGCGCCACAATCGCTCCCCAGGAATGGCCCACAATAACAGGGCGGATCACCCCTAGACGCTGGAGCGCCTCGTGAAGCAGGTCCGCCTGTTTGTCCGCCGTCCAAATGCGTCCGCGTGGTCGCTTACTATGGCCGAAGCCAGGCCGGTCGAAAGTGATAACCCGGTGCCGCTCCTCCAAAATCTCCGCAAGGCCGCTTGTGTTGTAGTCCTCACCTGTCACCATGTTTCCGTGAATGAGGACAACAGGGCTGCCTTCGCCGCGGTCGGTGTAGTGCAGACGAACTCCGTCCACCTCTATGAATGAGCCCTGGGGAGGATGACGTCGTTCGGCGCTGCGTGCCATGAGATGGTTGGCGACGGCAAGGGCCCCCAATGCAATCGCGCTGGCGGTCAGGGTCTTGCCGATTGGCGATGGTCTGCGAGGTATGAGGAAATTCATCGTTTTCCCGATCTAAAAGCTGGCGTTGAGCGCCGCGGAGAACAAACCGCGCTGGCCGACCATGCTGCTGTGCAACGCAGGTCTCGTCGGGCTGTAGCCATAGCGAAGAACACGAAGACGAGATCGCTTGATCGGCATTCCTTTTGGACCCACCGGCTGATCGCCGCGTTGGTATACATCGTAGAAGGAGCTTTTATGCCTAAAGCAGCAATTTTCGACGTCGACGGAACCCTGGTCGACTCAGTCGATTTACATGCTCTTGCTTGGCATGAGGCCCTGCTCAAATTCGGTCATCAAGTGACTTTCGAACAAGCACGTGGTCAAATCGGGAAAGGAGGCGACCAGTTCATCCCCGTATTTCTAACCGAGGCGGAGCAGAGGGATCATGGGGCGGAGATGGAGGAATGGCGGGGACAGCTGTTCCGCTCAAAATATCTCTCGCTTATCCGGCCGTTTTCAGCAGTCCCGGAATTGCTGCGTCGCGTGCGTGATGCGGGTCTGAAAGTTGCTGTCGCATCATCAGCAAAACAGAGTGAGCTTGATATTTATCTCGAGATAGCGCGGGTCACCGACTTGGTCGATGTTGCTACCTCGTCCGAGGATGCGGAGAACTCCAAGCCTGAACCCGACATCTTCCGGGTAGCGTTGCAAAAGCTCGGGATCGCTGGAGCAGAGGCCGTCGCGATTGGCGACACACCGTATGATGCAGAGGCCGCAGGCAAAGCCCGGATGGTGACCATCGGCCTACTGTGTGGGGGATTCCGCGAAAGCGAACTCCAGAAAGCGGGCTGTGTGGCGGTTTATCCCAGTCCTAGTGCGCTGCTCGCATGTTTTACTATGTCCCCTCTGGGAGCCTGAGTTTGTTGCAGTAAATGGCCGGCGGCCAAAGCGAAACGCCCGTTGGGATATGTCGCAATACATTAACCTTCCAAACACGCGAATTTACGGGTGCTCGTCGGCTGGGCGGAACCGTGCAGCGACACTCACGTTTTCGGAGTATAGACACCAATAAGGGAGATACCCATGGACGGCGACGCCCAAGGCAATGAACTGCACGAAGTCTATCACACTGGCCTGCGCAATATGCACGCGCTGGAAATGACAGCCATCGAGCTGACCCAGCGCCAGACCGAGCGCTTGGAAAACTATCCCGAGATGAAGGCGAAGCTCCAGGCGCATCATGCGGAGTCCGAAGAACAAGCAAGGCGGCTCGAAGACATTCTGAACCGGCACAGCACCAGCACGTCGGGCGTGAAGAACACCGTGACGGCGGTGATGGGTAATGTCGCTGCTGCCCTGCATGCACCGGCTCCAGACGAGGTGCTGAAGAATACCTTCGCGAACTTCGCCTTTGAGCATCAAGAAATCGCTGCTTACACCAGCCTGATCGCCATGGCGGAGACACTCGGCGACAGCACGGCCATTCCACTACTTCAGCAATCGTTGGCCGAAGAAGAGCGCATGGCGGAGTGGATCAGGGGCCAGATCGTGCCTACCACAGAGCGCTTCATGCAGCTTACCCGGGCAGGACAGCGGGCGGGCGTGTAACGCTGGGGAAGGCAAGCGTATACCGGTGAATCAATGAACTTGTAGGATAGTCATCGCGATCTAAAAGAGGTTTACCATGTTCCTTCACCGCAAAGAACTCATCCAGCCGGTTTCGGTTGGTAAGCCAGACGCACGTTTCGGCACCTATCTCCTTGAGCAATTTGGTGGCGCTACCGGCGAACTGACGGCAGCGCTACAATATTGGGTACAGTCTTTTCATGTCGAGAACGCTGGCATCCGCGACATGCTGCAGGACATCGCGATCGAGGAGTTCAGCCATCTCGAAATGGTCGGCAAATTGATCGCCGCCCATACCGCAAAGATCGACCAAACGTCCGTCTACGATGCGCCACTGTTCAAGCTTAAAGGTGGCGGGCCGCATTTTCTTGACAGTCAGGGTAGCTGCTGGACTGCGGCCTATATCCAGGAAGGCGGCAACGTCGTGCGCGACCTGCGGGCCAACATCGCCGCCGAGGCCGGCGCCCGTCAGACTTACGAAGCGCTCATCAAGGCTTCCGACGACGAAGGCACGAAAAAGACCCTGACCCATCTTCTGACGCGGGAAATTACCCACGCCAATATGTTCATGAAGGCGCTCGACTCCATGGGCAAGCTCGACGACCCGTTCTTCGGCAACATCGCGCCTGACGATACGGTCAAACTGGTGTTTAACCTCTCGCAAGGAGAGGACGCGCGTGGCCCTTGGAACGAGGCGCCTGACTTCGAGTACATTGCTGATCCAGAACCGAACGGGGGCATGCCGCCGGCCCCGGTGAATCCGGATGATGAGCGATCTGCTGCAGCAGAGCCCGCAGCGTCAGCCAAGCCAAAGATGAAGGCGAAATCCGCTGCCTGAGGCGGCGCGCCTCATCAAACTTAACGACTTGACAGTTTGGAGACTTCCCCATGGCTACCGAAAAGACCCTGCACGACGCCTTCTACGAGACGCTGAAAGATGTCTACTATGCAGAGAAGCAATCTGTCCGCGCGCTCAAGAAATCAGCGAAGGCGGCTCAGGCCCCCGCACTGAAGGAGGTCTTCGAAACGCATCTGGAAGAGAGCGCCACCCAGGTGGAGCGGCTTGTCCAGGTCTTCGAGATTATTGGGAAGCCGGCACGAGCCAAGACCTGCGAGGCGATGCAGGGACTGACTTCTGAGATGGATGAAGACCTGGAGGATTTCGGAAAGACCGAAGCGGCTGACGATGTGTTGATCGGCTGCGCTCAGGCAATCGAGCATTACGAGATCGCCCGCTACGGGCTGTTGAAGACTTGGGCGGGCAAGCTTGGTCTGACCGAGGCCGAGACGTTGCTCGGGCAAACGCTCGAAGAGGAAAAGAAAGCAGATGCGTTGCTGACTGAAGTGGCGGCTCAGGCGACGCTTGCGGCGTCGAGAACGCAGGCTCAGCCCGCCGCTGGAAAAGCCAAGGCAGCCTGACGACAGCCAGGCGGCGAGAGGCGGCGAGGACATTGGGTCGCGTCCTCCGTCGGTATTCATAACGCCGGCCTGTCGACGGCGCGAGTCCAACACCTTTCGGATCGATGCTTTGACTGGGGCATGCTTACCTTGGTCACTGCTATCGGCGAGCCGCTCCTGGGCATTTCCCGCCCCCTGGCCCCGCCGCGTATAGACATGGGCGCGCTGTTCCGCTGGGTAGGCGCGCTTCTACGCCGAGTCCGCGCAAGGGTCCCGTTCGGTATGGAAAGCCCGATGGCCAAGTCTAGTTTTACAGGCAGCTTGAAGCGAACCCCGCGAGCCACGCACTGCAGGAGGCCCATGATTGCAAGTCTTCAACCAGCAGCGTCTAAGTTCCCGTGGACATTCTTAGAGTGAAGCAAGTTGTTCCGCGTTCTGACGCGACCTCGATTGTTCCTCCGTGTGCCTTAGCGATTTCGGAACAAATGTAGAGGCCCAAGCCGAGACCTTCCCGGCTCCCTCGCACCTCGCCGCGAAAGAACGGCTGGAAAAGCCGTTCGAGCGCGGACGGCTCGATAGGATCCCCAGAATTGGTTACGGATAACTCGAACCGGCCGCCTTCGGCCCGGGCGCGCACCTCGATAGGCGCTGTGGGCGTCCCATAGACGAACGCATTTCCGAGCAGATTTGAGAGAAGTTGTCCGATGCGCTGTCGGTCGCATTCGACGGGCTGCTGCAGGTCGATGTCGATTGCGACGTCGCGTTCCGGGTGAATACCTCGGAGCTCCTCGATGACCTGCAGGAGAACAGGTTCCAGCGGCTTCTCGCTGTCGCGGGAGGTGACAAATCCGCCACCCAACCGGCCGCGCGCGAAATCGAGCACATTTTCGATCAGCGCGGCCATTCGCATGATGCTCCGCTCGATCTGCTCCGCGATTTCTGCTGCTGCCTCGGGGTGCCGCACCAGAAGTCGTGTCCCCGCGGCGACGGATGCCAGAGGGTTTCGCAGGTCATGACCAAGCACCGCAATGAACTGCTCCCGCAGTTCGGCATCCTCCTGGTGCCGCGCTAATCTTTCCTCCTGCGCCAGCTTGCGTTCGGTGATATCGATGGCGGTGCCGATTACCCGCTTGCACCGGCCAGTCTCGTCGAATACGCCACGGCCCTTTTGCTGCAAGCTTCCTGACCCGGCTTTCCGCCGGATGAAGGCGGTCCTGCAATGCTGCGAAGTTGAGTGTGTCGCCGATCGGCAAGGTAAGTTCGCCATCCAGCACAAAATCATCTGCCTCGGCGCTCGAGAGCGCTGCCACCATGTCAGGAAAATGTCGTGTCAACGGCTTGCCCGATCTGGCGCGCAAGTCGACGTTGCTGTTTGCCTTGAAGGC
>CAZZYX010000166.1:0-5172 GCA_964658485.1 uncultured Acetobacteraceae bacterium
GAACCCCGAAAATTACATCGCCCAGCCGACGTTGTCACTGTCGACGGTGCCGATTTTCACCAAGGCCGGGCTGGCACCGCGCCACGTCGATCTGCGGCCTTTCGTGCTGGTCTCGCCCGAGGGCATCAAGATCACGCCGGGCGGACTGACGCGCGTGGCACTGAAAAAGGGATCGCTGGTGGTCAATTCCTCGCAAGGTGGCGGGACCAAGGATAGCTGGGTGCTGGCAGAATGACGCGCGGCCCCGGCAACATCACCGCGGTGACACGCGCATGCTAGGCCGCAGCGCCAGCGGCGTGCTGTGGATGTTCCGCTACCTCGAACGGGCGGAAAATACCGCCAGGTTGCTTGAAGCGGGCTTTCGCATGGCCCTGACCCGGACCAGCGGCAACGCCAGCGACGAATGGCGATCGGTGCTGGTCACGCTGGGCCAGGAAGCCGAGTACAGCAAGCGGAACAAGGAGTTCACTTGCACGCTGGTGACCAATTTCGTGCTGCGCGACCGGGAAAATCTGGGTTCGGTGCTGTGGATGCTGGAAAACGCCCGCACCAATGCGCGCATGGTCCGCACGGCGATCACGCGCGAGGTGTGGGAAGCGACGAACGACGCATGGATGGTGTTGCGCGACGTGCTGGCCAAGCCGGTGCGGGAAGGCAATCTGGGTACGGTGCTCAGCTTGATCCGGCGCCAGGCGATGCTGGTGCGCGGGGCGATGGAAGGCACCATGCTGCGCAATGAAATCTTCAATTTCGCGCGCATCGGCACTTATCTCGAAGCCGCGGACAACACTGCGCGTATTCTCGACGTCAAATATCACGTGCTGCTGCCGTCGGTAGCATGGGTCGGCTCGCATCTCGATCATGCCCAGTGGGAAATGCTGCTGCGGTCGGTGGCGGGCGAGCGCGCATTTCGGTGGCTGAATGCCGGGACGCTCAATCGGCGGGGGATTGTGGAATTTCTTATCCTGGATGGGCGGTTTCCGCGCAGCATTGCGTATTCCTATGCCAAGATCGCCAGCAACATGCGCGGATTGTCTCGCGAGTATGGCGAGGAAGCCGCCGCCCATGACTTGTTGAGCGACGCGATTGCCCGGCTTGGCGGCACCGGCATCGGCGCCATTTTCGACTATGGACTGCATGAATTCCTGATCCAGTTCATAGCCCGCAACGACAAACTGGCGGCGGCGATCGCCGCCGATTACCGGTTCGTCGAATAGGTTTCCGGGCGAAAGCTCTTGAGAGCAACAGTCGTTTCTTCGAAAGGACCTTGGCGCGTGCAAATTTCCGTCAGCCATACCACCCGTTATCGCTTCGACATCGCGCCCGCGCATGGTCTGCAACGGCTGCGGCTCAAGCCTAAATCCAGCCATGGCCAGGTTGTGCTGGACTGGAACATGGCGGTCGAGGGCGCGGTGGTCCAGGCATCCTACGACGATCACAATAACAACCAGACGGTGCTGGTGTCCTTTGCCCCGGATACGCGGGACATCGTCGTGACCTGCGCCGGGGTGGTGGAAACGGCCGATAATGCCGGCATCATCGGGCCGCACACCGGGTCGATGCCGCTGTGGGCGTTCCTCGGCCAGACCGACCTGACCCGGCCCGGCCCGCGCCTGCGGGCGCTGGCCGCGGGGTTTCGTGCCAATACGGCCAGCCCGCTTGACCGATTGCATGAACTATCGGCGGCGGTACATGACGCGGTGGCCTTCGAGGTCGGCCGGACCGATGCCAAGACCACCGCCGAGATGGCGCTGTCCGCCGGTCATGGCGTATGCCAGGACCACAGCCATATCTTCATCGCGGTCGCCCGACTGCTGGAAATCCCCGCGCGCTATGTCAGCGGCTATCTGCTGATGGACGAGACGGTAAAGCAACAGGCCGGCCATGGCTGGGTCGAGGCGCATGTCGATGAACTTGGCTGGGTCGGCTTCGATGTGGCTAACGGGGTTTGCCCTGACCAGCGCTATGTCCGGGTGGCGACGGGGTTCGATTACTGCGATGCGGCACCCGTCACCGGCATCTCTTTGGGGGCAGGGGGCAGCGAGTTATCGGTGCTGCTGTCGGTCGATGAGCGGATTGGATCGCAACAGCAAGGCAACGCTGCTCACCAGTTACAAACACAATAAGGGCGGATAGCGAAGGACGAAGACTTGACCTTGCCGGGACAGTTCCCCACCTCATGAAGTCCATCGGCGAGAATCGACCGTGATCTCGCGCGGATGGCAGAGGACATTGGCGTGACGTATTGCGTGGGTATGCTGCTGGATAAAGGCCTGGTGTTGATGAGCGACACCCGGACCAATTCGGGCGTCGATAACATCTCGACGTTTCGCAAGATGTTCAGCTGGAGCGAACCGGGCGAGCGCATTATCGCGGTGATGACCTCGGGCAATCTGGCGACCACCCAGTCGGTCATCAGCAAGCTGGAAGAGCGCAACAAGGCGCCTGAAGACCGGCATAACACGCTGCTCGAAGCACCGACGATGTTCGAGGTGGTAACGATCGTCGGTAAATTGCTGCTTGAGACCATTCAGGCGCGCGATGCCGACAATGGCGAGACCGGCGCGGGGCAGTTCTCCGCTTCGATTATCCTGGCTGGACAAATCAAGGGTATGCAGCCCCGGCTGTTCCTGATCTATCCCGAAGGCAATTTCATCGAGGCCAGCTTCGACACGCCGTTTTTCCAGATCGGCGAGACCAAATACGGACGGCCGATCATCCTGCGTGGTTATGATCGCAAGCTCAGTTTCGAAGACGCGGTGAAGCTGTTGATGGTCAGCTTCGATTCCACCCTGAAGGCTAATCTGTCGGTGGGCATGCCGCTGGATGTGCTGGTGATGGAATGCGATCGGTTCACGCCGCTGCATTCCCAGCGCATCACCGAGGCCGATCCTTATTTTCGCCAGATATCCTCGGGCTGGGGCGAAGCGCTCAAGAGTGCCCTCCATGCACTGCCGGAATTCATTTTTGCGCCCGCTGAGGCTGCAGAACAGACCGTCCCGCCGCCACCCGCGAATGTCCTGCCGAAGATTGCTGCGTCGGCGGGTTAGGGGCTTCATCTGCACCACAAAGCTCAAGCGCCTTATCGGCAGAAAGCCGTGGCGGACACTTCCAGATGCAGGTGATTGTGGTGGACCGCGTTGTAATCCGGCCCCAGCACCGTGCCGAACCGCTTGCAGGCGCTAGCCTCGATCACATGCAGGAAATTACGCTCCTGCGCCGTGCCTGCGGACCAGTTGCCCAGCATCGTGATCCGTCGGCCATCGGCCAGCACAAAGCCGGACACATCCACCGCATTGCCCGTAGCATGTGCCGAGCGGCGTTCGGTACCCGCGATATTGCGGCAACTATAGCTGCCCATCGTCTCGATCCGGACCAGCGGACTGCCCAGCAACTGGCGTGCGGCGCGATCCACGCCAAACCGCGCCCAGCCGGCGAAGCGGTCGGCCAGCGCGCAGGTGACCGGGCCGAGATTGGTCAGGTCGAGGTTGGTGCTGTCGCTGCGCAGGCTGAGCAGCCGCACCGTATTGATGGTTGAGCAGCCCCCGCCGTAATATTGATCGGGCAATGGCGTGAACGCCGCTTGCCGCGAACCCAGTTCGCTCAGGCATTGGCGGATCGGCGCCGCCGGCTCGTAATAGGCGGTGGGACGATGCACCGGCGCCTGCCGCCGAGCCGGTGGAATAGCGCTGCAGCCATTCAGCCCAAGCCCCGCCAGCGCCAGCGCGGGCATTATTCGGGCCATCATTGGCCATGGGGCCGAAGCGTGCTGCATAACCGCAGAACGCCGGATATATCGCCGGCCATTCCTTGCCAAGCCATTTGCGGCGATCCGTGTCGCCTCGGTATGGCGGTATCCGTCCTTGACTTGCCGTCCCCCGCCCCTAAAGGCGGCGCCGGGCCACGCGGTCCCAACGCCGCGCGTGCTCTCTGCAAGGAGAGACTACATGACTGTTACCATTCCGGCGAGCAAGCCTGCGCGCCCGTTCTTTTCTTCCGGTCCCTGCGCCAAGCCGCCCGGATATTCCCCCGATAAACTCAGCATCGCCAGCCTGGGCCGCTCGCACCGCGCCAAGATCGGCAAGTCGCGCCTGCAATATTGCATCGACCTGATGCGCGAGGTGCTGGGCCTGCCCGATACCCATCGCATCGGCATCGTCCCCGGATCGGACACCGGCGCTTTTGAAATGGCGATGTGGACCATGCTCGGCGCGCGCGGCGTCACCACCTTGGCCTGGGAAAGTTTCGGCGAGGGCTGGGTCACCGACGCGGTCAAGCAACTCAAGCTCGAACCCGTGGTCATGCGCGCCGATTACGGCCAGCTCCCCGATCTCGACAAGGTCGACTGGTCGACCGACGTGCTGTTCACCTGGAACGGCACCACCAGCGGCGTGCGCGTTCCCGATGGCGAATGGATTCCCGACGATCGCGCCGGGCTGAGCTTTGCCGACGCCACCAGCGCGGTGTTCGCCTATGACATTCCGTGGGACAAAATCGATGTCGCGACCTTCTCGTGGCAGAAAGTGCTGGGCGGCGAGGGCGGCCATGGCGTGCTGATTCTGGGGCCACGCGCGGTCGAACGGCTGGAGTCTTATACCCCAAGCTGGCCGCTGCCCAAGGTCTTTCGCCTGACCGCCAAGGGGAAGCTGTCCGAAGGCGTGTTCAAGGGCGAGACCATCAACACCCCGTCGATGCTGGCGGTCGAGGATGCGATCTTCGCGCTGGAATGGGCGAAGTCGGTCGGCGGCCTGGCCGGGCTGGAGGCGCGCTGCACCGCCAATGCCGACGCGTTGAACAAGATCGTCGCCGAGCGCGCCTGGCTGGGGCATCTCGCCGTGGACAAGGGCATCCGCTCGAAAACCTCGGTCTGCCTGACCGTCGCCGACGCCGACGAGGCGTTCATCAAGGCCTTTGCTGCGTTGCTGGAAAAGGCAGAAGCGGCTTACGACATCGCCAGCTATCGCGATGCTCCGCCCGGCCTGCGCATTTGGTGCGGCGCGACCGTGGACACCGCCGATATCGAGGCGCTGGGGCCATGGCTCGATTGGGCCTTCGCCACGGTTTCCGAGACGCTGGTCAAGGCCTGAGCCGCACTGCCTTCTGCCCTCCGCAAGCGGGAGGGGCCGGGGGTGGGCATCTTCGAAGTTTGGCGCCCAGCCCTGCCCACCCCCA
>CAZZYX010000167.1:0-5102 GCA_964658485.1 uncultured Acetobacteraceae bacterium
CTGGCGATCAGCAATTTCATGGTGGTGCTCGATCTTAGTATCGCCAATGTCTCGGTGCCGCATATCGCCGGTGACCTGGGTATTTCACTCGACCAGGGCACCTGGATCATCACCTCCTATGCCGTGGCCGAGGCGATCTGCGTGCCACTTACCGGCTGGCTGGCGCAGAAATTCGGCACGGTGCGCGTGTTCCTGATTGCCATGTTGGGATTCGGCTTCTTTTCCATGCTCTGCGGCCTGTCGGGTACCCTGGGCATGCTCGTCGTCTGCCGGATCGGCCAGGGCCTGTTCGGCGGGCCGATCATGCCGATGTCGCAAACGCTGCTGGTACGGGTGTTTCCGCCCGAGAAACGCTCGATGGCGTTGTCGATCTGGGCGATGACGAGCTTGCTTGGTCCGGCCTGTGGCCCGATCGTCGGCGGCCTGATCAGCGATAATTTTAGCTGGCACTGGATCTTTTTGATCAATGTGCCGATCGCCGCGATCGCGACCGTGCTGGGCTATCGCTTCCTGCGATCGGTCGAAACCGAGACCCGCCAGGTGCCGATCGACAAGGTCGGGCTGGGGCTGATGGTGTTCTGGATCGCCTGCCTGCAGGTGCTGCTCGATACCGGGCGTGATCTCGACTGGTTCGCCAGCACCCGCATCGTTGTCCTGGCGATCATGGCGGCGATCGGCTTCGGCGTTTTCGTCATTTGGGAACTGACCGAAGAACATCCGATCGTCGACCTGCGGGTGTTCCGCTATCGCGGGTTCAGCATGACCTGCGTTATCATCGCGCTGGCGTTCGGATCGTATTTCGCTGGCGTCGTCGCGGTGCCGCAATGGTTGCAGTCATCGATGGGCTATACTGCGAGCAAGGCCGGCATGGTCACCGCTTGCAGCGCCCTGGGCGCCATATTATGCACGCAGATAGCTACCCGGCTGCTGCCCAAGGTCGATCCGCGGGGCTTGATCTGTTTCGGCACCGCCTGGATGGGGCTGATGACGGTAGTCCGCGCCGGCTGGACCAGCGGCGCCGACTTTTGGGCACTGGCATGGCCGATGGCATTGCTGGGAGTCGGCTTGCCGTTCATGATGATCCCGTTGACGACGATATCGCTGAGCTCGGTCAAGCCCGAGGAAACCGCCTCGGCGGCTGGCCTCACCAACTTCATCCGATCCATGGCGATCGCAGTATCGACCTCGGCGGTGCTGACGATCTGGGATAATGCGCAGATCGGCACCCGCGAGGACCTGGTGAGCAAGTTGCAACCGGCCGTCGCCCAGACCGGGCTGGCCGCCGCCGGTTTTTCCCCGGCGCAAGCCCTGCAAAGGATATCCCAGATGGTCGATACCGAGGCGACGACGTTGGCGCTCAATCACGCCTTCCTGGTCGCGGCGACGTTGCTGTTCGTATCATCCGCGCTGGCCTGGATGATCCCCAAGGTGCCATTGGTCCGGGTCACTGGCGGCGGCGGGCACTGAGCGCTTCATGCGGGACCTATCTAAAACTCTCCCCCAGGGGAGGATCAAGGCAAACTTGCCAGATACCCGGCGATATCGACCGGATCAAAGCGCTTTCCGTCGAAGAACATGTTGTTTTCCATGGTAATGTTGCCCTGCTGCGCGCCCACCGCCGTCTTTCCCGCCAGGCTGCCCTCGACCTTGGAACTGGCCCCTGGCAATGGCTCGCCAGAGCCTTGCAGGGCGCTGCGATAGATATCGGGGCGGAAGACATGCGCAGCGCGGGCCGCGTCGGCAGCGTCCCAGGTCATCCGGTCCCAGCGCACCATCTGGGTATAAAGCCATTCGGCCTGGCTCACCCAGGGGAAGTTCGCCGCCTCGCGGTACTGGAACATGAAATCGGGAAAATGGACCATTTCGCCGCCGCGTTTCAATAGCAGGCGATCGGCGATGGCGCGCAGGATCAGCGCCGCGTCGCCATCGAGATATTCGCTGCGCGCCAGGATCGCGGCATTGGCCTGCCAATTGGCGGGATCGACGAAATGCGCGCCGGCGCGCACCAGTGCCCGGATCAGCGATTCGATATCGGGACGTTTTTCATTCAGCACGGCTTCGCGCAGCGCCAATACCTTTTCCACCCCGCGCCGCCAGATCTGCGCCGAGACCAGCACGATCTCGCCCACGCCGCGTTCTACCGCAACGCTGTTCCATGGCTCGCCGACACAAATACCGTCGACTTCGCCCGCTGCCAGCGCATCGGCGCAAAACGGCGGCGCAACGGTGATGATCTCGACATCCTGGTCGGGGCGGATACCCGACGCCGCCAGCCAATAACGCAGTTTGTAATTATGGCTCGAATAGCGGTGGACCACGCCAAAGCGCAGCGGTCGCCCGGCGGCAAGGCGCTCCCTGGCGACGATGGCGAGGCGCGCGCCGACTGCCGCGGGATCGCCAAGCCGGCCCGAGGTGCCGACGCGCGCGGCCAGCGCCGGGGTCATGGTGATGGCATTGCCGTTCAGGCCCAGCACGAATGGCACTGACAGCGGTTGCGCCGGACGGCCGCGACCCAGCGTAGTGGCGATCGCCAGCGGGGCGACCAGATGCGCAGCGTCGCTGTGACCGTACAGCAACCGGTCGAGCACGGTCGCCCAGCTGACATCGCGGACCAGCCGCAGCGATAGCCCCTCCGCCTCGGCAAAACCATGTTCGTGCGCCAGGATCGGCAGGCAGGCATCGACGAGCGGCAGGAAGCCGATGGTGAGTTCGCGGGTCAATGTTTCCCTCCCGGCAGGCCGTTCTTTACACCCAGCAAAGTACGTGCAGTGATGATGGCCTCGGCGATATCGGCGATGCGGCGGTTCTGGTTCATCGCCGCGCGGCGCATTTCGGCATAGGCCTCATTTTCCGGTAATCCCCTGTCATCCATCAGGATACGCTTGGCTCTATCGATGGCGTCGCGATCCGCCAGCCGCCCGCGTGCTTCCGCCAATTCCGCCTGCAGCCGGGAAAAGGCGTTGAAGCGCCGCACCGTCAAGTCGAGCAGCGGGCGGATGCGGTGTGCGGCCATGCCGTCGATGACATAGGCCGATACTCCGGCCTCCACCGAGGCGGCTATCGATTCGCTGTCGGATTCATCGACGAACATCGCGATCGGGCGGGCGAGCGCCCGGCTTACCGCAAAATATTCCTCGAGGACGTCGCGCGACGGATTGCCCAGGTCGATCAGCACGACTTCGGGCGCGATCTCGCCGATGCGCGCGACCAGCCCGCGTCGTTCGGTCAGCACGAAGATTTCGCACTCTGGAAGTAAGGCGAGACCTTCGTAGATAACGGAGGCGCGCGCCGCACTTTCATCGACTATGGCGATCCGCATGGCTTGTCGTGCAATGCAGCATGGCCTTTGGCAAGCACCAAGTAAACGGTTCCCGGCCTAGCGTAATTTTCTTGCTTTATCGCGTAATGTACACTAGTGGCACATCAGCAACCGGCGACAGGGTTTTTCCGTCGCAGTTCGAAGTAGCGTGAGGCCAGCATTTTCCCCCTTCACAGGTGGCGGAAACAAGGACCTGCTCGAACGTACGTTTGCCATATGCTGAAGCTTCCTTCTTCACGCAGGGTCGCATCGTTCGTCCCACGGGCCATAGAGCCTGGGCCGGCGTGCGCGATTTCCATGGGAATAAGCGTGCGCTGGTTGCCATTGAAAGTATACCATGTCCTATTTTTCCGACCTCGGTCTCGCTGAGCCCATCCTGCGCGCGCTCGAAGCCAAGGGCTATTCCGATCCAACCCCGATCCAGCGCCAGGCCATCCCGGCGCTGATGCAGGGCCGCGATTTGCTGGGGATCGCCCAGACCGGCACCGGCAAGACCGCCGCGTTCGCGCTGCCGTCGCTGCACCGCCTGGCCGCCAATCCGACCGGGCGTTTTCCCGCTGCCTGCCGCATGCTGGTGCTGTCGCCGACGCGCGAACTGGCGGCGCAGATCGCCGACAACATGCGCGGCTATGCCAAATTCCTCGACCTTTCGGTGCAATGCATCTTTGGGGGTATCCCGGTGGGCAAGCAGTCCCGCGCGCTGGTCCCCGGCTGCGACGTGCTGGTGGCAACGCCGGGCCGCCTGCTCGACCTGATCGAGCAGCGCGCCCTGACGCTGCGCCATGTCGAGATTTTCGTGCTCGACGAAGCCGACCAGATGATGGACCTGGGCTTCATCGTGCCGCTGAAGCGCGTTGCCAACCTGTTGCCGAAAGAGCGCCAGAGTCTGTTCTTCTCGGCGACCATGCCAAAGGCGATTGCCGACCTGGGCAAGCAGTTCATCAATAATCCGGTCCGCGTCGAAGTGGCGCCGCAAGCCACCACCGCCGAGCGTGTCGAGCAATTCGTCATGCACATCAACCAGGCCGAAAAGCAGGCGCTGTTGACGTTGAAGCTGCGTTCGGGTCTGGCCGAGACGGAAGGCCAGAGCAAGATCGACAAGGCGCTGGTGTTTACCCGCACCAAGCATGGCGCCGACCGCGTCGTGCGCCACCTTGCCACTGCCGGGGTCAACGCCGCCGCCATCCATGGCAACAAAAGCCAGGCGCAGCGCACCGCCGCACTGCTCGCGTTCCGCAAGGGCGTGACGCCGGTGCTGATCGCCACCGACATCGCCGCGCGCGGCATCGATGTTACCGGGGTCAGCCATGTGTTCAACTTCGAGATGCCTAACGTGGCCGAGCAATACGTCCACCGCATCGGCCGCACGGCTCGCGCCGGCGCCGACGGCGTATCGATCAGCTTTGTCGCACCGGATGAAAAGCCATATTTGCGCGATATCGAGCGCCTGACCGGCGTTCAGTTGATGCCGATGCCGCTGCCCGATGATTTCCAGCGCGAAGCCTCTCGCCTGCCGCTGCCGTCGCGCAAGCCGGATGAAGCCGCGCAGGATGCCCGCCGCGATGCGCGCGACGCCAAAGGTCGTGGCGGTCAGCGCAGTGGGGGCGGTCAGGGCCGCAACAACAACGTCAGCCGCGGCGGTCAGGGCCGTGATGTAGACCGACGGCGCGGGCCGGTCCTCCGCGCCGGGCTGGGCGTTGACGGTGTCCAGGAGCAGCTTGAGCACGCGCGCGGGGTCCTCACCGGCGGCGATGGTGAGAGGGATTTCGAGCGAGCGGGCGCG
>CAZZYX010000168.1:0-1606 GCA_964658485.1 uncultured Acetobacteraceae bacterium
GCCGACCATGGCCTTATCAGTCCGCACATTTTTTCGAGCCAGGAGATTTACGAGCTCGAACTCGAGCGCCTGTTCGGCAGGACGTGGCTGTTTCTCGCCCATGAGACCCAGATTCCGAAAGCCGGCGATTTCTTCGCCACCTACATGGGCACCGACCCGGTGCTGGTCGTGCGTCAGAAAGACGGATCGATCAAGGCATTCCTGAACTACTGCCGGCATCGCGGGATGCGCGTGTGCCGCGCCGACTCTGGCAATGCCAAGGCGTTCACTTGCACCTATCACGGCTGGGCCTACGATGTCGGTGGCAATCTGGTGAGCGTTCCCAGCGCAGACGACGCCTACCGCAACAAGCTCGACATGGCCGACTGGGGCCTCAAGCAGATTCCCCGCATGGAAATCTACAAAGGCTTCGTTTTCGGCTGCTTTGACGAAGCTGTACCATCGCTGGAAGACTACCTCGGTGAGGAAATGCGCTATTACTTCGACTATTATTTCGATCGACGCGAGGGCGGGGTCGAGATTGTTGGCGGTTGCACCAAGACGCGGATGCCGGCAAACTGGAAAATGGCGGCGGAGCAATTCGCCGGAGACTCCTATCATGCCGCTTTCACGCATGTCTCCAACTTCTCGGTGGTAGTAGACAAGAAATTCATGAGGCCGCCAGCGCCCAAGCTGGACGCCGAAACCAAGGTACAGGAAAAGGTCACGTCGCAAATTCAGGGGTCGATCCAGGCGGGGCGCCAGTTTGGTTCGCCGCTTGGGCACGGCTCCGGCTTTCGCACCGAGCCGGGCGGCGGCGGGTTCGAAATGACCGGTGGCGATCCGATCATCGATGCATATGAAGCCTCCATCCGTCCCGAAATAGAAGCGCGGCTGGGCAAAAACGCCGTGCAGATGAACAATCTGCACTGCAACGTCTTTCCAAATTTCTCCTGGCTGAATCCGGTGCGAACCTTGCGGGTATGGCATCCCAAGGGGCCGAATTCGCTGGAATGCTGGTCGTTCGTCTTCGTCGACAAGAAGGCTCCCGAGGAAGTGAAACAGGCCACTCGCTGGGTGACGCAGATGCAGTTCGGTCCCGCCGGCCTGGCCGAGCAGGACGATGGCGAGAACTGGGGCCTGATCGCCGGCAACCTCGCCGGCCATGGGCCGCAGATCCATAAGCTCGAGATGAACTACACCATGGGCCTTGGTACCGAAGGCGCCGATGACCAATATCCCGGCAGGGTGCTTCCGCATCTGTGGGGTGAGATGCCGCAGCGGATGTTTTACAAGCGCTGGGCGGAATTCATGACTGCCCCGACAGACAAATGGCCGGAGCCTGAGCCGCTCAAAGAACAAATGATCGATGGAGTGCTATAATCATGCCGTCTGCCAGTGACGTAACGTTTGAAAATTCCACCAAGATCGTTCAGACCCCGGATTATCGTATACAGGTCAACGACGCTGGCGAGGGCCACCCGGTGTTTTTGATCCACGGTGGTGGCCCCGGCGCGACTGGCTGGAGCAATTACTCTCAAAACATCGAAGTGCTGTCGCGCAAGTACCGCTGCATCGTTGTGACAATGCCTGGCTGGGGCGAATCCTCGCCTCAGAACGTTGGGGG
>CAZZYX010000168.1:1631-5100 GCA_964658485.1 uncultured Acetobacteraceae bacterium
CAACGGGGTCGAAGCTTTGAAGCAACTTTCGGAAGCCCTGGGTATTGAGAAAGCCGCCTATGTGGGCAATTCGATGGGCGGTGCGGCATCGGTCGAATTCTCCGCTCAATATCCTGATCGGGTCTCCCACCTTATCACGATGGGTATAGGCAATCCTGAGGGCTTCAGTCTGTTTCAACCGGCCGGGCCGCAGGAAGGCATCCGGATCCTGGTGGAAGCCTACAAGGATCCGTCGCCGGAAAACATGAAGCGGCTCGTAAAAATCATGTGCTTCGATCCCGCGTTTGCATCGGACGAATTAACCGAGCAGCGTTCGCGACAGGCTCATGAATATCCCGAGCATTTGGCGAACTGGCTTGAACTGATGCGCGCCGGGCCGCCGATGGCGCTTCCTGCCGAGAAAATGGCGGGCCTGTTCAAATCCGCGATACCAGCTATGCTGATTCACGGGCGGGATGACCGGACCGTTCACTTCGAGGCAAGTCTGCGCTTGGTACCGATGATCCCCAACTCCCGGATGGTGCTCCTCAATCGCTGTGGCCACTGGGCCCAGCTCGAGCATGCCGCCGAGTTCAACCGACTTGTCGATGACTTCGTTGGCAACGCCTAAGGAATTTCAGCGAATGTCTACGACGAAAATCGGTGCCGAATGGACCCGAGTATGCGCGGTTACCGATATTCCCGTGGGAGAAGCCATCGTATTGCCAGTGGTGCCGCCGGTTTCGGTATTTAACGTCGAGGGTACTTTTTACGCCATCGACGACACCTGTACTCACGAAACATTCTCGCTGGCGGATGGATTCATCGAAGGCCCATATGTGGAATGTGCGCTTCATCTCGCGAAATTCGATTTAAGAACGGGAGAAGCGCTGTGTTCACCGGCCACGGTGGGGGTACGAACCTATCCGGTCAAGACGGAAGAGGAACAGATCTTCGTTGATCTGAGCAACCGTGGCTGAGGCGCCTGGTTGGACAACTCTTTTGTCGGAGGGAAGGCATTTTGTCGATGTAACAGGGCGCCGGTCGGTTTGTCGGCACGGCGACGTTCAATGAGCCACGCAAATTGATAAGCTGGCGGCGATCCATAGCAAACGCGACCATGCCGTCCAATGCCATTGCGATCGCGATCGCCGGATCGACCAAGCGCATTTCAATGGTCGTTGACACAATGACGCTTACACCCGATTAGCAATCGCATGATCCAAACATCGACAAGCCGGACACAACTGCGGGCGGCCGAAACCAAAAAGTCTGCCGCGCTTCCCGGTGCGAAAAAGGCGTTAGCGAATGACGCCGTTGGGCGTCAAGTCACGCTGCCGGAAAACGTATCGTCGTCCGGCCGATCGGATGAGGTAGGAGCGATGCCGTTACGTCGTCGCGACGTAGCCGAATGGCGCCGCGAACGCATCATCGACGCTGCTCTCTCGGTTTTCGGAACCAAGGGTGTGGATGGGGCGAGCATGAAGGACGTCGCCGCTGCTGCCGGCATAGCGCCCGGTTTAATCTATCATTACTTCGTTGGTAAAGAGGCGCTGTCGCTCGCCGTGACTGTCGAGCGAGGTTTTCTGCGAGATCTTTGCAAGTTGCTCGTGGACGCACAACAGCGACCAGCCTCGATCGTCCTACCGGAGGTGGCCGCCGGTTTCGACCGGCTTTTGACCGAGCGTCCCGGCCTGGTGGCCTTGTTCATTTCCGGGGTCTCGAATCCAAAGATCAAGGAAGAGCTGGAAGAGATCACGCAGGAAACCCAACGACTGATGGGTGAGTATCTTGCCGATCGTGTCGCAGTCGGCGAGCTGCGACCGCACGATTCGCGGGCCGCGGTGCAAGTTTTATTCTGCACCTGCTCGTGGGGACACGCCATAGGTGAGCGTGTCGATCCAATCGCGGTGGCGCAAATCGTGCTGCGGGGCATTCAAACGGGTTAACAGAAGGTTCTGTCGCAAAGTCTGAACTGCCCTGTTGCGGGCTGTTTGACGGAGGTGGCTCGGTTTGTCTGAACCGGGATCGGCAACGGATAAGTGGATCGTCTGCCGTTTGTTTCGTTGCTGCCAAATTCATGCTGCAATCATAACCTGCAGGTCGTCGAAATACGCTTGATCTGGTGTCCTCGCGGCAATGCTCAAATGTGGCCTTCTTTGATCGGCAGTTGATGCTCGACGTTGCTGCGTACAACCAAGTGTACAACAACTTCCGGGCGTCTTTAAGGCTTCCTAACGCCACTTTTGTCACCTTGGTCGCAAGTGCCAGGCAGTTGAGAAAAGCTGCGTCAACAATATTCAGGCCCACAACGGCAAGCCACTGCAAAATGCTCCCGAATGCTCAGGTAATTACAGCGCAGCCGCTTCATCGACATACCTTCCGCCGTATCGGTTCAACCTTCGGTTTTGCGGGTGGACTTCGAACGTTCATCAAATGCGTCGATTAGATAATGGGCTCCTATGTCGTGCCGCCGCTTGCGTTCTTCGGCATCGGCATCCCCGAGCATCATTCGTCCTCCAGTAACGAAGGTCATGTGCAGCAGTGCGTAAGCATCTGCCGTTTTACGGTCTAGTCCCGCCTCCAGATAGAGCGAACGGACCTCGGCGATACGCGAATTATCGACATAATGCATGATCTCGCGCACGCGATTGTCACGACGGGCCCATCCGCGCAGCGTCATCTCGAATGGACCGCCAGTGACGTCCGGATTATCGACAAAACTTAGCTCGAGCAGCTTGCGAAGCGTATCGAGCGGACCGAGCTCTTTGTTTCTGACGATTCGCAAGACCTCTCGCGAGACGCCATGACGCCAACGATCCAGGACAGCGTCGATAAGTTCTCGGCGCGATTTGAAGTGCGCATAAAAACTTCCTTTGGTCACGCCAAGCTCGGTTGCCAGCGCGTCGAGCCTGAGCGCATCGACCCCGCTCACCGCCAGGAACCGGATAGCCCCGCTGATCCAATCGTCTCGGGATAGCCGTCCGGTTTCGGGGGCGGTGGTTTGGGATGATGATCGCGCGGTCATGGCCTTCTCTGGCCTAGTCCTAGACCGTAACGCAAGGCACCGTTGAATAATTCAGCGGCTAAACAAGAGCAGACCGTTCTGGGCGCAAGAGCAAAATGGCGGAAATCGATCCTTTGCCGCATGTTTGACCGCCGCGTTTTCCGAAAGGTTTCACGATCGTGTGTCATACCGGCGCGAGCGTCGGCCAAATTTGTCATCGTGAGAATATCCTCCTCTTATTCGCCGTTAGAGTACCGTCTGGTATGTCTTCGATCCATATCCTATTAACTTCACCGAGAGCCTGATTATATCGGTTGTAGCCCATATATTTTTGGAGCCATAAAGAAAACGAATGATAAGACATCCTTAAATTCCCTTTTGTGGTGTTTTCCAAGGCTCTGTCCGTGATTGATGCGTATCGTAGTATAATACGCCGTCACGTATTGACAGCCGGTTGTTCCCGGCGCAGTACCGGATGGTACC
>CAZZYX010000169.1:0-4838 GCA_964658485.1 uncultured Acetobacteraceae bacterium
TGACCGCAAAGCTCATATCGTTACCGCCCCCGGGCCGGCGTGCAAAGGACTCTCTTCATGGCTACAGAAGACGCCGTTCCAGTCTCCGGCAGGACTGCCCCCGGATCGCTGGTATGGCTGGTGACCGGGCTCTTTTTCATCTGGGGCGGGGCGACTAGCCTTAACGACATCCTGATCCCGAAGCTGAAGGGGCTGTTTTCGCTTAGCTATGCAGAGGTGATGCTGACGCAGTTCGCGTTCTTCATGGCCTATTTCATCGTTTCCGTGCCTGCCGGTACGCTGGTCGCCCGAATCGGCTATGTCCGCGGCCTGGTGGTCGGTCTCGCGGTCATGGCGCTTGGAGCAGTGATGTTCTGGCCAGCCGCGGGATCGGGCACCTACTGGAGCTTTCTGATCGCGCTGTTCGTCCTGGCAGGCGGGATCACGATCCTGCAGGTGGCCGCCAATCCGCTGATCGCGGGGTTGGGCGATCCTGCAGGCGCCAGCAGCCGATTGACCTTCGCTCAGGCGTTCAATTCATTGGGAACGACGATCGCGCCATACATCGGGGCGCAACTTATCCTTGGGTCTGTCGCCAGTATCAATCCCGCTACGCTGTCCGCTGCCGCCCTGCCGGCGTTCCAGGTCGCTGAAAGCGCGATCATCGCCCGTATCTATCTGGGCATCGCCGTAGTGTTGGCGGTGATTGCGTTGATCTTTTGGACGCAGCGCAAGAAGCTTCGATCGGAAAGCCCGGATGAAGTCGGCTTCCGCGACAGCCTGCGCCTGCTTCGCGTGCCGCGCGTCCGCTTCGGGGTCATCGCGCTGTTCGCCTATGTCGGTGCCGAGGTTTCGATCGGCAGCGTATTGGTGAATTACCTGGAGCAGCCAGGCACGCTTGCGCTCAGTGCGCAATCCGCCGGCGAGCGTCTCTCGTTCTACTGGGGAGGCGCGATGGTCGGACGGTTCATCGGCTCCTGGCTGCTCAACCGAATCCCGCCAGGCAAGCTGCTGGCGATCTTTGCCGGGATCGCGGTCGCGCTCGTCCTGATTTCGATCGCGAGCAGTGGCGGCATCGCCGGCTGGGCGCTGATCGCGGTCGGACTTTTCAATTCCATCATGTTCCCGACGATCTTTTCGCTGGGACTGGAGGGGCTCGGGCGCAAGACCGCCGAAGGGTCGGGACTGTTGTGCATGGCGATCGTTGGCGGAGCGGTCGTTCCGCTGATTACCGGCAGCATCGCGGACGCCACCACGATCGCGACGGCGCTTGTCGTACCGGTTGCCTGCTACGTCTTGATCGCGGCATTCGGGTTGTTCGCTGCCCGGCCGGTGCCGGCATGAGCCGGGTGCGGCTGGCCTGGCTCGCGATCGGCGCCCTGGCGCTGTCGATCGACAGCCGGGCATTTGCGCAACAACAGGCGCCTACGCCCCCGACGAATGCCACGGCCAACCCTGCCGACACTCAGCAGGCACCGACACCCGCGGCCACGACCGCTGCTTCACCGCCGGCGACCCTGACCGGAGAATGGGGTGGCCTCCGCACCAGCTTGCGAAATGACGGCGTCGACCTGACAGCCAGCTATGGCTCGGAAACCGCAGCGAACGTGTCTGGGGGAGATCGCCATCTGGTCCGCGAGACCGGCCAGTTCGTATTCGGCATGACCGTGGATACGGCCAAATTGCTGGGGATCAAGGGTGGCACCTTCCAGGCTACGATTACCGACCGCCGCGGGCAGGATCTTGGCGCCGCCGCCAATCTGGGGGTGCTGCAGCAGGTGCAGGAAGTCTACGGGCGCGGCCAGACATGGCGGCTTACCCAATTCTGGTACCAGCAAAGCTTTGCGAATGACCATGCCGACCTGAAACTGGGCCGGTTGACGCAGGGCGAAGATTTCGCCGCATTCTCGTGTACGTTCATGAATCTCAGCTTTTGCGGATCGCCGGTCGGCAATCTTGCAGGAGATTATTGGTATAACTGGCCGATCAGCCAGTGGGGCATCCGCCTGCGGGTCAAAAACGATCGCTTCTACGTCATGGCGGGCGCTTATGAAGTCAATCCCAGGAACCTCGATAACAAGTTCATCTTCGGCTTCTTTCATGGTGCAAAAGGCGTGCTGGTGCCGGTCGAGGCCGGCTATACGCCCATGCTCGGTTCGCAGGGACTGCCTGGGTCGTACAAGTTCGGCGCCTGGTACAACAGCGCCCGCAGCGACGACGTCTATCTGGATATCAATCGCCAGCCGCAAGCGATTACCGGCCTGGCGCCGCTCCGTCGTGACGGTCGCTATGGCGTCTATGCCCAGTTCCAGCAACAATTGACCGGGACCGCAATCGACACTGCAAAAGGACGGCAAACAAAGCGTGGCCTGGTGGTGTTCCTGAACATCACCCAGACCGATCGCCTGACGACCAGGACAGACAACCAGGTCGCAGCCGGCCTGTTCTTCACCGGTCCGATCGCATCCCGTCCGAAGGACGATATCGGCTTCGCCGTTGCCCGGACCAACGTCAACAGCCGCGCAACCCGTGATTTGGTCGCCGACGCGGAACGTCCCAACGCCGAATACGCTTCCGAACTTTACTACAGCCTCAATGTGACGGACTGGCTGATCCTGCGCCCCAATGTGCAATATGTCGTCCATCCCGGCGGCTATGACGATCATCGCGATGTGGTCATCCTGGGGTTGAAAGGCGCAGTGACATTCTAGAGTGTGATGACAAAAGGCGGCCACCGGTCTCTTCTTAAATTATGCGGGTTCCAGGACAGCCTGTCATTGGCTGGAAACATTATTCCATGCGTTGGATAGGACGAGCTTGAATATTTCGATCGAAGACGAGGATACAGTGGCCGCCATGCTAGCCGTACCGGGGATTGCGTTGCTCGAAAACGCATGCCTGTTTCTGGACTTCGATGGCACGTTGGTTGAAATTGCCGCGGATCCCGGTGCGGTGATCGTCGCCACTCGCCTGCACGACTTGCTGGGTCGCCTTTCTGCCAGGCTGGCGGGGCGGCTGGGAATTATAAGCGGGCGACCGATCAGCGAGCTCCAGCACTTTCTCGGACCGACGTCGCTGATGATGGCGGGTAGTCATGGCGACGAAATACTCTGGCCGGACGGCACCCGTTCGTGCTCCCGGCCGCCTCGTGACCTCAGTCCGGTGATAGAGGCGGTTGACAATATTCAGCAACGCTATCCCGGCATTGTCATCGAACGGAAGCCTTTCGGAGTGGCAATCCATTTTCGGGGCGCGCCGCAAGCCGAAGCGGCATGCCAGCGGCTGGCGACCGCGCTGGCGCGATCACACGGACTGGTGTTGCAGGCCGGCAAGATGGTCTTTGAACTGCGCGTTGGCGGTATGGACAAGGGCGATGCCCTGCGGGCCTTGACGGGAAGCACAGGGATGCAGGATAGCCGGCCGATATTCATCGGCGACGATGACACCGATGAACGAGCGTTCGTCGTTGCCGCCGAACTCGGGGGCGCCGGTATTCTTGTCGGCCCGGCCCGACCAACGGCGGCGCGTTATCGGCTCGACAACGTCGCAGCTACATTGGCTTGGCTCGATGCCGCCTGCAGTGACCGGCGATGACGATCCCGGCTACACTCGATCTCTGGCCGATCGGCAATTGCCAGGTCAGCGCGTTGATCGACACCGCCGGCCGTTTCGTGTGGGGCTGCGTGCCGCGGGTCGATGGCGATCCCTTGTTTTCGGCGCTGCTGGGTGGCGACGAGCCGAATGCCGGGTTCTGGGCGATCGATCTCGAAGGCGGGGTCGCGATCGAACAGCATTATGTGCGCAACACCCCGATCCTGGTCAGTCGCCATACCGATGGTGCCGGCAATGCTATCGAAGTGATCGATTTCAGCCCGCGTTTCCAACGGCTTGCGCGGACCTATCGCCCGGTGGCGTTCGCGCGCATCGTCCGCCCGGTGCACGGCAGTCCCCGCATCCGGGTGCGGCTGCGCCCGACGCGCGCCTGGGGCAAGACCAATGTCCCGACGACCAGCGGTTCGAACCATATCCGCTACCTGCTCGACGCATTGACACTGCGCATGACAACTACCGCGCCGACCGGGATTATCAAGGACGAGCGAGTTTTCCGGGTCGAGAACACGCTGCATTTTTTCCTTGGACCAGACGAGGCGTTCGACCGGGGCATTGCCGCGACGGTCGAGCAGATGCTGGCCGACACCACCGCCGAATGGCAGCACTGGGTCCGCGGCCTGGCAACCCCGGTCGAATGGCAGGACGTCGTCATTCGCTCGGCGATTACGCTCAAGCTGTGCCAGCATGAAGAGAGCGGCGCGATCGTTGCCGCACTGACCACGTCGATCCCGGAACATGCCGGGTCGCAGCGTAACTGGGATTACCGCTACTGCTGGATCCGTGATGGCTATTACACCGTCCAGGCGCTCAACCGGCTCGGCGCGCTCGATGTGCTGGAGGCCTATCTCGGCTATCTGCGAAACATCGTCGATAGTGCCCGGGGTGGCCACATCCAGCCATTGTACGGCATTCTCGGCGAATCCGTGCTCGAAGAACGTTTCGCGCCCGATCTTCCCGGCTATCGCGGCATGGGTCCGGTTCGAGTGGGCAACCAGGCCTATGAGCAGACCCAGCACGATGCCTATGGCCAGATCATCCTGTCGAATGCCCAGGCGTTCTTCGACGAACGCCTGTTCCGCGTTGCCGGCGTGGAGGATTTCGTCGCGCTCGAACGCGTCGGTGAACGAGCCTGGCGATTCCACGATCAACCCGATGCCGGGCTGTGGGAATTGCGCACGCGGCAAAAAATCCACACCTATTCCGCTGCGATGTGCTGGGCGGCCTGCGACCGCCTGGCCGGCGCTGCC
>CAZZYX010000170.1:0-4653 GCA_964658485.1 uncultured Acetobacteraceae bacterium
GTGATGCGCTTCATGAACGGATAGGCGGCGACCAGCGCCAGGCTGCCCAGCGCCACTATTTCGGCCTGCCAGCGCAATTGCAGCAGCACCACCAGCCCGATCAGGCACAATACCAGCGCCCATGCCCAGGCGGCGCGCTTGCTCACCCGCCCGCTCGCCACCGGGCGGGCGGCGGTGCGCGCGACTTGCCGGTCGAGGTCGGCATCGACGATATCGTTATAGACGCAGCCCGCGCCGCGCATCGCGATCGCGCCCAGCAGCAGCCAGCCAAGCAACCGCCACTCGCTCGTCCCGCCGGCCAGCAACACCCCCCAGGCGCAGGGCCAGAACAGCAGCCACCAGCCGATCGGCCGGTCGAACCGTGCCAGTTGGGCCAGATCGCGCGGCAGTTGCGGCAGGCGTGCGGCCAGCCCGCGATGCTGGGTATCGGGAACAATCTCGGCGGGTTTGGGCATATCCGGGCCATAGCGCCACGCGCGGCGATCGGCTAGATGCCGGCAATGTCCGCCACCCCCGCCTGGCCGCCGCAAAGCGCACCGCGCCTGTTTGTCCCCGGCCCGCTCAGCGCCGGCGACCAGGTGTCGATCGATGGCCCACAGGCACATTATCTGGCGCGGGTGATGCGCGTTGGCGTCGGCGATGTCGTGATCCTGTGCGACGATATCACCGGCGAATGGGCGGCAACGATCGCGTCCGCCGGCAAGCGCGATGTGGTAGCCCAATGCGATACCAGATTGCGCGCGCGTGAAGCGGTCCCCGATTTCATCCTCTACGCCGCCCTGCTAAAAAAAGACCGCTTCGACCTGGTGCTGGAAAAAGCCACCGAACTGGGTGTCAGCCGCATCCAGCCGGTGATCACGCACCGTTGTATCGCCGACAAGCTCAACCCCGAGCGCGCCCGCGCGATCCTGACCGAGGCAGCCGAGCAATGCGCTCGTACCGCCCTGCCGGAACTGGCCGAGCCGGTGAAGCTGGATGTATTATTGCGGGGGCACGATGCGGATCGGGTGCTGTATTTCGCCGATGAAACCGGCGGTGCCGCCGCTGCCGCCGCATTTTCCGCGCACATCGGCCCGGCGGCGTTGCTCACCGGTCCGGAGGGCGGCTTCGACGCCGGCGAACGCAGCGCCATCCGTGCCCTGGCTGCCGCCCGCCCGATCTCGCTCGGCCCGCGTATCCTGCGCGGCGAAACGGCGGCCATCGCCGCCACCGCCTTGTGGATGGCTTTGGCTGGGGACTGGCCGGAATAACGGCCTGCGGCAGTTCCGCGCAGCGCCATGGTTTTGCGCTGGTACTTCCCGCCATGCGCCTTTATCGGGTGCGCCATGAGTACACGCCAGGCGTCCGGTTCCGAAGAACCGGTGATCGAACATCGCGACCAACTTGCCGAGCCGATGGCTGCCGGGGAAAAACCGCGCGAGCGCTGGCGGATCGGTACCGAGCACGAAAAGCTGGTATACGCCCAGTTCGACCACCATGCTCCCAGCTACCAGGAACCGGGCGGTATTCGCGACCTGCTGCTGGCCATGCAGGATTTTGGCTGGGCGCCGGTCGAGGAAAACGGCCATGTCATCGCCATGTCGGGGGAAGATGGCGCGATCAGCCTGGAACCCGCCGGCCAGCTTGAACTTTCAGGCGCACCGCTGGTCAATCTGCACGAAACCAATGCCGAAACCGTCCGCCATATCGACCAGGTGAAAGCGATCGGCGCGCGCACCGGCACCGGTTTCCTGGGGCTGGGGATGTGGCCCGACAAGCGCCGCGATGCATTGCCGGTGATGCCCAAGGGTCGCTATGACATCATGCTGCGTCACATGCCGCGCGTTGGCACGATGGGGCTGGACATGATGCTCCGCACCTGCACTATCCAGACCAATCTCGATTATTCGAGCGAAGCCGACATGGTGAAGAAGTTCCGGGTGTCGCTGGCGTTGCAGCCGCTGGCGACCGCGCTCTTCGCCAATTCGCCGTTTACCGAGGGCAAGCCGAACGGCTTCCTGTCGTATCGCAGCCATATCTGGTCGGATACCGATCCGGCGCGCACCGGGATGCTGCCTTTTGTCTTCGACCAGGATTTCGGCTACGAACGTTACGCCGATTACATGCTCGACGTGCCGATGTATTTCGTCTTCCGCGATGGCCGCTATATCGACGCGGCAGGGCAGAGTTTCCGCGACTTCATGGCCGGAAAACTGGCTGCGCTGCCGGGTGAACTGCCGCAGGCGGACGACTGGATCGACCATATGTCTACCGCTTTCCCCGAGGTACGGCTGAAAAGCTTCCTGGAAATGCGCGGGGCCGATGGCGGCCCGACCGAGCGTATCGTGGCGCTGCCCGCGCTGTGGGTGGGCTTGCTGTACGATCAGGGTGCGCTCGATGCGGCGTGGGACCTGGTCAAGGATTGGACCATGGACGAGCGCGAGGCACTGCGTGACGCGGTGCCGCGACAGGCGCTGGATGCGCCTGTTCCCGGCGGTCGGACCTTGCTCGACGTGGCGCGCGAAGTGCTGCCGATCGCGCGCGCCGGCCTGGCCGCACGCGGCGCGCTCAACAGCGCCGGCGCAGACGAAACCGGGTTTCTGGCCCCCCTTGACGAAATCGTCGCCAGTGGCAAAGTGCCGGCCCAGCGGCTGCTGGACAAGTTTCATGGCGAATGGGGTGGCGATATCAGCCGGGTTTACGAGGACAGTTTCTGATCCTGGGGACCAGCGATGCCGATGATTGCACCGGGTACCAGTCGGCAAGGCGCCGCGATCAAGGCGTACGATCGTCGGGCGTTACGCGGGCCGGATAGTCTCGAACGCGCGATGGGCTGGGGTGCCCTGGCGATGCTGGTGGCGATCTTTGCCGCCGTCGCGCGCGCCAATGCGCATTGGCGGGAGCCGTTGCCGCAGGTCTGGGTCCATCTGCTGACCGTGATCGTCGCGCTGGCCTTGACGCCGGCAATGCTATGGTCGCCGCGCGGCACGCCGCGACATCGTCTGCTGGGTTATGCCTGGTGCGCGGCCATGCTGGTGACCGCGCTTACCAGCATGGCCATTCGCCAGGTCAATAACGGCCGTTTCAGTGTCATCCACATCCTGTCGGTTTACGTGCTGCTGCAATTGGTGCTGCTGGTCCAGGCCGCCCGATCAGGAAATATCGCGCGCCACCGCCGCTGCGTGCGCGGGTTGGTACTGGGGGGATTGCTGATCGCCGGCTTTTTTACCTTCCCGTTCCACCGGATGCTCGGGGATTGGCTGATGGGCGGGTAGGCGCTGGCTGTTACCGCCAGGGTGCGGGAGGGGCCGGGAATTCGTCAAACGTGACCCGCGCCTGGACCTGCCAACCTCCGGCTCCTCCCACGGGGGAGGGTAACGCGGTGGCTACTTGAACGCGGTGATCCGACCGCTGTCTTCCAGCACATATAGCGTGGAATTCGCCACGATCGGTGCCAGCGTGATCGGACTGACCAATCGCTTGAACAGGTGCGCCACACCTTCGTCCACGGCAACGGCAAAGAGTTCGCCCCGCGAATTCGCGACCCACAACCTGTTCCCGGCCAGTACCGGGCCTGTCCAGAAAATCGGCGTCTTCTTTTTCTTGGTGTTGACGTAGCGGTCCAGCTGCGTGCTCCAGCGCACCTTGCCGGTCGTGCGCTGGATGCACAGCAGTTTTGCATCATCGGTCAGGGTAAAGATCCAGTCCCCCGCCATCGCCGGAGTGGATATGCCCGCCAGGTTCAATTCCCAGATCCGCTGGCCTGTCACCAGTTCGTAAGCGGCCATGCGTCCGCCCTGGCCCAGAGCGTAAACCCGCCCGTGATCGATGATCGGGTCGGCATCGATGTCGGTCAGCACGCCGACAGAGGTCGACAACGATGTCAACGCCAGCGCATCCGACCACAATACCCGACCATTTTCATAGCGATAGGCGATCAGTTCGCCCGTGCTGTAGCCGGCGATGACGGTACCCTGTCCCGCCGCCGGAGCCGCTACGCCGAACACCCCGGTTTCGCCCAGCGACGACGATTCCTGCCACAGCGCGGTACCATCGGTGGCATTCAGCGCATGAATTTCGTTATTCTGGGTCATCACATAGATCGCGCCGAAGGCGACCGTGGGCGATCCGCGCAGCGGCCCGGCGGGCTTGACCTGCCACAATTGCTTGCCCGTCTTGGGGTCCAGCGCGGCGACTTCGCCAACCCCGGTGGTGACGAAGACCTTGCCTTCGCCATAGCTGGCCCCGCCGCCGAACACCGCCTGCTGGTCTTCGCCGGCGACGGAGAAGCTATGCGTCCAGTTTTCCTTGCCGGTGGCGGCATCGAACGCATGCAGCAAGCCGGTGGTGTCCATGACGAACATCTGGTCGCCGCCGATAACCGGCGACGCCGCGAGGCGCCGACGATCGGTCGTGCCGTTGATGAAAGCGCTCCACAGCTGGACCGGAGCGTCCGCCAGCGCGAGATGGCCATAGGTCTTGTTGGCGGAGCCGCCCGGCTGTGCCCATTCGAGATTGACCTCGGGCGGGGGCAGCGTCACCGCCACGCCCGCCAGCCCGGCATCGACCTTGGCGCCGGATTCGATCCGGCTGAGGATCGGGATGCGATTACCGATGGTGGGCGTGGATTTCACATGCTTGTGACCCCCGCCGATAACGCCGCAGCCGGCCAGG
>CAZZYX010000171.1:0-4546 GCA_964658485.1 uncultured Acetobacteraceae bacterium
ATAGCCGCGATGATCGCCAAGATCGAGGTCTCGATCGCCGCGCAGGCCGAACGCGCCGGCCTGCGCTCGACCGACACGGCGTTTGGGCGTGCCGTCCTGCGGCACCGCCCGCATGGCGTGATGGTCGTGCTGGGCCCTTATAACTTCCCTGGGCACCTGCCTAACGGTCATATCGTCCCGGCGCTGCTGGCGGGCAATACGGTAGTATTCAAGCCATCCGAAAAGACTCCGCTGACGGGACGTTTGACCGCCGACGCGTGGGCAGCGGCAGGATGCCCGGACGGTGTGTTCAACCTGATCCAGGGCGGGCGGGAAGTCGGCGCGGCGCTGATCGAGGCGGATATCGACGGACTGCTGTTTACCGGGTCGGCGGGTGCCGGCGCCCATTTCCGGCATGCCTTCGCCGACCGCCCGCATGTCATCCTGGCACTCGAACTGGGCGGCAACAATCCCTTGATCGTCTGGGATTCACCGGAGGCAGCGGCGTCCGTGATCGTCCAGTCGGCGTTCGTCACGACCGGCCAGCGCTGTTCCTGCGCGCGCCGGCTGATCGTGCCGACCGGCGCCACGGGTACAGCGATCATCGATGCCCTCGTCGCCCTGACCGGCACCCTGCGCATCGCCGCGTGGAACGATCCGGCAGAGGCGTTCATGGGTCCGTTGATCGATAATGCCGCTGCCCGGTCCGCGCTCGATGGCGCGGCGCGCCTGCAGGCGCTGGGATCGCGCACAATTGTCGCGATGGCCGCGGTCGATGGTCGCAGCGCCGCTTTCGTCCGGCCCGGCATCGAGGATGTAACCGGCGTCGACGTGCCGGATACCGAAATATTCGCACCACTGCTCCAGATTGTCCGCGTGCCCGATTTCGACGCCGCGATCAGTGCCGCCAACGCCACCCGTTACGGCCTTTCGGCTGGACTGGTGAGCGGCGACGAGACGCTGTGGCAGCGCTTTGCCGGGCACATCCGCGCGGGCGTCGTCAACTGGAACCGCCCGACCACCGGCGCTGCTTCCAACATGCCGTTCGGGGGACTGGGCGCGTCGGGCAACCATCGCCCGAGCGCCTATTATGCCGCCGACTATTGCGCCTATCCGGCGGCGAGCTTCGAGTGCGCGAAGCCGGCAGCGGTGGAAGTGCCGGGCGTTTCGGCCACCTGAACGGCGATCTTGGGTTTCGTCATTTCGGCAGAAACCGAATCGCGGTCGGGATCGGCTCAAGCAGCCAGTTTCTCTTGCAGACGACGCTGCAGGAAGGCCAACACCAGCGCCTCTTCGGGCCTGAGGCCGGTGACATTGTCGCGTAACTCGCGCTCGACTTCCTGCTCAATCTCCAGCACCAGTGCGTTTGCCAGATAGCTGTCGATCACCTCCGGATGCACGTAGCAGCGCCGGCAGACGGCGGGCGTATTGCCCAGCTTGGCCGATACTTTTTCGATCGCGGCGCGCACGTTCTTCTTTGCCGCCGCCGCGCTGTCGAACTTCTCGAACTCGGCCAGCGCCAGCGCGGCCAGCACTGTCCCGGTCCAGGTCCGAAAATCCTTGGCGGTGATGTCGCGGCCGCTGATCTCTCGCAGATAGGCGTTGACATCGCTGGAGGTGACCTCGCGCTGTTCGCCAGCTTCGTCGAGGTATTGGAACAGGTGCTGGCCGGGCAGTTCCTGGCTCTGCTTGACGATTTTCGCAACGCGCCGGTCGGCAAGCTTCAGGTTCCACTGCTTGCCGCTCTTGCCCTTGAAGCGGAAGCGCAGTTCTTCCCCCTCCACCTTGACGTGGCGATTGTTCAGCGTGGTCAGGCCGTAGCTGTGGTTCTGCTTGACATAATCGGCGTTGCCGACGCGGATCATCGTCGTTTCGAGCAGGCGCACGACCGTCGCCAGGACCTTGTCACGCGGCAGCCCGCGCCGACCCATATCGGCAGCAATGCGCTTGCGAATGGCAGGAAGGACCTCGACGAAGGTCAGCATATGCTCGTATTTGGTGCTGTCGCGCACCTCGCGGAAACGTTCATGGTACCGGTACTGCTTGCGGCCCTTGGCATCGCGGCCAGTGGCCTGGATGTGCCCGGTCTCGTCGGGGCAGATCCAGACGTCCACATATGCCGGCGGGATGCCGATGCGGCTGATACGGTCGATCAAGCCTTTGTCGCTGATGCGCTCACCACTGGCATGGCGGTAGCTCCAGCCTTTGCCACTCTTGCGGCGGGTGATGCCAGGCGCCTGGTCGTTGACGTATACCAGGCCCGCACTTTCCGCCGCGTCGCGCGCGTCGATGATATTTTCTCCGGCTTCGGCGCCGGTCGATCGTTCGCTCGCTGTCATGGCGGATGAACGTATTGCCGCGCCAGTGTTTCCCGCCAGCCAGTGTTTCCCGCCAGCGAATGCGCTCCGGTCCGGGCCAACCTTTTCCCTTCCCCGCGCCCTCCCCGACCCCTATCGGCGGCGCCATGACGGCCACCACTCACCCCTGGCGCACCGAGCTTGGCGCGACGCTCCGGCTGGCCGGACCGCTGGCGGTGGCCAATCTGTTGCAGATGATGGTTTACGCCATCGACGTGGTGTTCGTCGCGCACCTCGGTGCGGAGGCGCTGGCAGCGGCCAGCCTGTCGGTCAGCCTCTTCGGGCTGATGGTGTGGAGCGCCTCGGGGATGGCAGGATCGGTGACGGCGTTGATTGCCGCAGAACAGGGGCGCGGACGGCACGCCTTGCGAGAAATACGTCGGTCGGTGCGGATGGCGGTGTGGCTGGCGATAGCGCTGGGGCTGGTCGCGATGGCGGTATGCCGGAACGGCGAAGCGATCATGCTCGCCGCCGGGGAGCCGGAGCGCATCGCGATCCGCGCCGGCGGCTTTCTGATAGTATTGCAGGGAGCGGTGATCCCGGTCATTGCCGCCAACGTGCTGCGCTGTTTTGTCGCGGCGATGGGCCGTCCGGTGTTTGCCACGGCGATCACGGCGCTGGCCATCATCGTCAATGCGGCGGGCAATTATGTTTTCGTCTTTGGCCATTGGGGCCCACTGTCGTTTTTGGGATGGCCGGCGCTCGGCCTGAACGGATCGGCGCTGTCCAGCGATTGCACGGCGTTTGCCATGCTCGCCGCCTATGCCCTCGCCATCCGCGCCGATCGCAAGCTGCACCGTTATCGCCTGCTGGGCAATTGGTGGCGCGCGGAATGGACGCGGTTGGGCGAGTTGGTCCGGCTGGGCGCACCGATCGGGCTGACCGTGCTGGCCGAGGCGGGGCTGTTCGCCAGCGCCGCCTTTCTGATGGGATTGCTGAGCGAAACGCAACTGGCCGCGCATAGCCTGGCCCTGCAGATTTCCTCCTTTGCCTTCCAGTTGCCGATCGGCATCGGGCAAGCCGCGACTATCCGCGTCGGGCAATGCTATGGTGCGGGTGATCGCGCCGGGGTGGGGCGTGCAGGCTGGACGGCGCTGGCCATCGGCATCGGCTTTTCGCTTACCACCGCGCTGCTGATGATTGGCGCACCACGCCTGATCCTGTCCGCCTATGTCGATATCGACGCGCCCGGCAATGCTGCGATGGTCGGCTATGCCGTCCGCTTCCTGGCAGTCGCCGCCGCGTTTCAGCTTGTCGATGGCGCGCAGGCGATCGCCGCAGGCGCCTTGCGCGGCTTGCAGGATACGCGCACACCCATGGCGATCGCGCTGCTGGGCTATTGGCTCCCCGGCTTCGGTACTGCGCTGGTGCTGGGCTTCGGCACGCATCTGCAAGGGTTGGGCGTGTGGATAGGGTTGGCTATCGGGCTGGCGGTGGTGGCCACGCTGCTGCTGCGCCGCTGGCACCGGCGTGAATATCTGCGGCTGGTCGTTGCGATCGTATGAAACGGATGTTCCCGCTCCAAGAAATAAATCTCGTCGTTGCCTTGACGACCGTCGGGAGCGCAACCATATCCGCGCCGCTGGCACTCTCATACCGGGAGTGCCAAGTGAAAAACGCAATTAAATATCCATCTGCAGAGAGGTAGTCACATGAGCTTTCGTCCGCTGCATGACCGCGTTCTAGTTCGCCGGGTCGAAGCCGAGGAAAAGACCGCTGGCGGCATTATCATTCCCGATAGCGCCAAGGAAAAGCCCGCCGAGGGTGAAATCGTTTCCGTGGGTACCGGTACCCGCGCCGACGACGGCAAGGTAACTCCGCTGGACGTCAAGTCCGGTGATCGCGTGCTGTTCGGCAAATGGTCCGGCACCGAAGTCAAGGTTGGCGGCGAAGACCTGCTGATCATGAAGGAATCCGACATCCTGGGCGTTCTCGGCTGAGCCGGGTCCACCAATAATCGTCATCCATTCAGCTAATTTAGGAAAACGAACATGGCAGCCAAGGAAGTCCGTTTTTCGCGCGACGCGCGCGAACGCATCCTGCGGGGCGTTGATATTCTCGCCGACGCAGTGAAGGTCACGCTCGGCCCCAAGGGCCGCAACGTAGTCATCGAGAAGAGCTTCGGCGCACCGCGCATTACCAAGGACGGCGTTACCGTCGCCAAGGAAATCGAACTCAAGGACAAGTTCGAGAACATGGGCGCGCAGATG
>CAZZYX010000172.1:0-4509 GCA_964658485.1 uncultured Acetobacteraceae bacterium
ATATCAAACCGGCAGACTCTCGTTATGACTGCGGGACCTTCGGGGGGCAGGTCAGGTCAGATGCCTAAACCAACGTGGGGCAAGAAGTCTGTTTGGACAATAGCCCGCGACGAAAGCTGTAATGCAAGTATCATTGCTGGTCCTCCACTCACTGATCTTTCCAGCGTTATAATCGGCCAACTGATGATATTTGCCTTCGGGCAAATAGAGTACACTGATGTTTCCGGAGAGCTGCAGCAGACGAGATTCTGTTATCAATCGCTTGTCGAGAAAAGAGAACACCCAGACGGTGGGTACGATGTAGGGTGGCTGCCATCCTCCTTTCATAACGATGCTACTTGAGGCCGCCGCCCCAAGAACAAAGGTTAGCGCCAGCGCCATTTCTTTCCAAATTCGTACCATAGCTAGAACTCCACTATGATAGAGTCCTTTCTCCGAGGACAATGTTTGAGCACGAGGGCAATGGCCTTAGGGCGAAACCTTCAACCCACCGCCCCCAACCGCCCCCGCTCCACCCCCCAAGACCGCTCAGAATCAACCACCGACCGCCGTCTCATCTCATCAAAAAACGTCTCAGCCGAAACCAGCCCCGTCTGCGCCGCATTCAACAACAGCGTAGCCGAAGCATCCGACAGGCTATCCACGCCAAAATCCTTGAACAACTCCACCCGGCTCCGCGACCCATCGCCCAGCCACAGCGCGGTAAAATCAAGGCAGGCATTCAACCCATCCTCGAAATTCTCCACGATCGATTGCAACAGACAACTGCTCGCCTGCCCCTCGCTCACCACCTGCGTCGCCGTAGCGTTAGCCTTCTGCTTCACCAGCAATTCCGCACCCAACTGCCGCATCCGGTCTTCCAGGTCCAAAATCGACTGCCGCCCGGCATCGATGGCATGCCCGCCATGCTCGACAAATTTCAGGTCGGCGGTATCCTCGGCAACAATCACCGCAGACGAAGCCCCAATCCGGATCGAGGCATTCGGATCGAACCCCTTGCCAAACAAAATCGGCACCCGCGCCACATGCAGGATAGTCTGCTGATCGCTCGAAGACTGCCAATGCTCACAATTCAGATAGGCAAGATCAAGCAACGGCGAAGCCCCAACCCCAAACTCCCGCCGCACCCCATAGAAAAACTGAAAAGGCACCACATCCAGCGTAGTCGCCCCGGAATCCCACAGCAGCCAATCCCCCTGCAAACCTTCCGCCCGCCGCCACAACTCCCAGCCACCCGGCTCCAGCACCCGCACCTGCTCGACCTGCCGCTCGACAAACCGCCCGTCTTCCTCGACCACCGTCTCCAGCAACCGCAACTGCCGCAGCTTCCACTCGCCACCACTCCGGTCACCCTTCGCGCCCAAGATCGCAGCGGCAGGATAATGCGCCCAAAACGGCCGAACCCCCGCACCCTTCTCCTCGGCCCGAGTCATTCCAGCCGGGGCAGGGGGGCAATCCACCAACACCCCTCCTAACCCATGCGACAGACACCCCCGCAACAACGTCTCGCAAAACCCCGGAAACTCGGTCCCCTGACCATCGATATCGGGCAAAAACCCGGCCACAACCGGCGCAACCCTGGCACTCCCCACCGCCTGGCTAAACGGCTTGGCCGCCATCACCGAAGCCGTACGCCCAAAGAAGTTAGTCAACACCGCCGTATCCAGCCGCGTCTGATAGGCAGCATCGTCCTCCGCCGGAAACTGCGGCAACAACACCCGCCCAGCGCGGCGCATCGCCCGAGTTCCCCCGGTCAACCCATCCAGGATCGGCCACTCCGCCGCCATCGCTGCCACCGCAGCAGACGGCGCACGCACATCGGAACCAGCATCACTTTGCATCATACAATCAGCTTCCTTACCGCAGCAGGCCCGCGCCGCCGGATCAACGGGGCCAGCGCATAGCGCACGGCATCCCAGACATGGTCGTCCCCCGGCCGCAACAGCGGCAACACATCGCCGGTCAGCCGGTCGGTCTGATAAGACCACCCCCGCGCCTCGCGAAAAGCATGCACACAGCGCGAATGAATGACGATGCTCTCATAGGATCGCAGATGCTCGACCCCATCCGCCACGCTACCCGGCCATTTATCCGCAGCAACGCAACGCGGAAAACCATGCCGAACAACAAAGTTGATCGTCTCCGGCCGCGAATTATCCGCCCGAATGACATGCTCCCGCGCCCCGACAATCCGCGCAAACAAGGCTGGCGTATCATCGATAGCCACCTCATGCCCATAAGCCTCTTCCTCGATATACAGCCGCCGTCCATCCACCCAGCATTTGACCAACACCGTCGGATCGACCGAAAATCCCCAATCGGCGCCAAAATAAGGCCCATGCCAATGCGGCAACGGCACGAAATCAGCCTGCGTAACCCGCCCCTTCAACACCTGCGCCTCGGTCTGGCGCAAAAACCCGCCCTCCCAGACATGATGATACGTATCCGGCCGCTGCGCCGCATCACGCCGCCGCTGCCGGTCCAGCACCTCCGGAAACCACGGATTATCCTGCCAGTTCAACGCCGTGATCCGGCTCCGAGGATCGCGTAAATCGCGAAACCGCCGATGTGTAGCACTATCCTCCCGCTCGGGATTCCACGTCACCCACAATTCGCTATCGGCCTCGCGCAGCGTCGGGATCAGCCGCGTCCACGCCGCCTCACTCACCGGCTCGGCCTCATCGATCCACGCCAGCTTCAACCGCGCCTTCGACTTGATGCTGTCGAGGCTGCGATCCATCCCGCTAAACGAATAATCGATCCGTCCCGGCAGCGCGTCACTGGTCCGAATATACGTCTTCCCAATCTCGAAAAACGGCGCCAGCCAGCTCTGCATCGCAATAGCCGCGCGAATCTCCTCCATCGAGCTATCCGCCAGCGCATTCCCGAACTGCCGCCCGCACAGGATAACCCCCTGCGCGCCATTCCCCGCCCATTGATAAGCCCGAACCGCGCTCATCAAGGCAAAGCTGCGCGTCTTGCCAGACCAGCGCCCGCCATAAGCCCCCCGCACATCCGCCGTCCCGCTGAACACCCGGCGCAAACGCGGCGGCAGTTCAATCTTGATGGTCGGAATTGCGTTCTTCCTCGGTGCCATCAACCAGTTCAATCCGATGATAGAGGATAGGTGCGCGAACCTCGTCTTCGCTGACCAGCCCGGCGCCCGACTTGCCGTAACCACAATCGATCAGCGCCTTCGCCGCCAAAATCCGCGATGCCTCGCTATTGCCCGTGGTGGCGATTTCGACCAGCGCCTGCACAGCGACCTTGGTGTGCGCTCGCGCCAGCTTACGCAGCGTTGTCGTGGTCAGCTTCCGAACCGGCAGCTTGGGCGGCGGCGCTGCGGACATAAACCAGGCCTCTCAACAAATTTCGCCCGCAACGCGATCGATCCTTGGCGCAATTGCAGATGGCCATGTGTGCCATGCGCAGGACGCCCGTGCGGGCAGGCAACCCGGATCACTCCGCGTCGCCTGAACTCGGTTTTTTAAGAAACACTCGAGGGCAGCGCGCCTTCAATCCCTCAGCGCCACGGCCAAAGTAACAGTCCCCGTCCCCCGGACTTGATCCCATAGGCGTTAAGTTAGTCTGATATCGTCTTCCCGGACTTGATCCGGGATTGGGCTTTCTTACCTCTGGGGACCTGCAGAAACCAGTGAACTCTTCGTGGGATAGTTCCAGATAGCCTGACCCCGGATCAAGTCCGGGCAGACGAACATCTATGTTATCGCCTATGGACTTGATCCGGGGCCAGGCTACTTGTCGCGTAAATCAAAGCCCGGATGGCCGATCAGCAGACCATCCTCACTCGCAAACCAAATTCGCCAAAACGAAAAACGCCCGCAAAGCCAATAGGCCAGCGGGCGAGTTTTCAGACTAAGCTTGCGTCTTCCGGGTTGTTTCCCTGTCGGCGCATCTTTCGATAATCTCTATCTGTCATAGTTTTCGTTGCGACGCAAGCTTTAATTTGCATAATTGCAAAATAGCACAATTTCATGATCTTAGCCGACCTTCTCCCAGCCGCCGATAGGCGCGCGCCGCATCATCGCCATCGATCTCCCGCCACACCGCGTCGCGCAGTTCCAGCCACAGATCCAGCGCCGCGATCAAACGGCCCCGCGCCTGCCGCCACGGAACATTATGCACGCGCGCAGTCCCGACCAGATCGCGGTCGCCAATCACCATGTCGATCACCATCCGCCGCGGCATCGGCAGCCGGTCGCGCCAGCGATTATAGGTCATCTCCAACCGCACCTGAGACAGCCGCTCGGTCAGCATGTCGCGTGCACTTCCGCCGCAATCGACGCGCGGCTCCAGCCGCGATCCGCGCAGCGACACCGCCCGTTCGATACTCTCGGCGACGCGCGCGATCTGCCCAGCAGCATCATATTGCGCCTGCGAAATAGCGCCTCGCTCATGCATCGATGCCAACGCCGACTGCTGGCGATTACGCTTGGTCGCCGCACGCGTGTTGCTTTCGACATGGACGACCACGCTATCCATATAATC
>CAZZYX010000173.1:0-4338 GCA_964658485.1 uncultured Acetobacteraceae bacterium
CGAGATGCGTTTAAGCCAAACAATTTCAGCATTTTAAGATCAAAATTCCAGTTATTTCGATAATTCAAATAATTCGAGTGGAATCTTGAATTGCCTAACTCTGCGAGGCTGATAAGCATCGGTCCACATAGCGCAATTGCGCTGTGCCGTGATGCCAGGTCAAGTCTGGACACGGATGCTCGTCGAACATCGGTTCGGACAGAGGCGCCTGGTCATGACAAGACTGATCGACTTCCAATATCTGAAAACCACCCTCTCGAACTATACAAAATCGCCACCCAGTACTGCTAATCGCTACTCGACACTCGATGCGACGCGCGGAGTCACGGCGCTGTTAATCGCCTTGTTCCACGTCGGCGACAGCGTAGGATATAATATACCGCGAAGTTATCTCGCGCTTGACTTGTTTTTTGCGTCCAGTGGATTTGTGATTGCGCTAAATTACACAAAACGCCTGCAGTTGGACATGACCTGGCACGGGTTCATGGTAAAGCGGCTGATCCGCTTGTATCCATTGTATATCCTGGGCGACTTGCTGGGCATGGTGCGGCGGATATCGCAACTGTTTCGCGGCGGCGCCCATGAATTTACCCCGGCCGGGACGCTGATGGCCTGCGTGCTGAGCCTGTTCATGTTGCCCATGCCCCCCGGCTTCGGATCGTTTTCCTATTCTTCGCTGTTCCCGATCAACGGTCCATCCTGGTCGCTGTTCCTGGAAGTGGCGGTCAATATCCTGTTCGCCATATCGCTGTTCCGCTTGCCTGCGCGGTGGCTGTTCGGGGTGTGCCTGCTGGCGGCGGTTTATCTGGGTATCCGGGTCGGCCCACCGTTCTGGCTGAATGTCGGCTGGGAATGGCCCAACTTCGATCAGGGCGTGGCCCGGACGTTATACTCGTTTCCGATGGGAATGTTGCTGTGGCGCTGGCGACCGGCCAGCCACGGCATGGATAGCTGGATCGCCTTGGTGATCCTTCTTGCCGTGCTGGGGCTGTTGTTCGTGACCGTGCCCGACCCGTATCGCAAGGCGTTCGACCTGGCCGCTGTCCTGCTGCTCCTGCCGGTGCTGTTGTTCGCCGGAATCTGTTTCGAGCTGCCACGCCGGACCAAGCGATTTTTCTTTTTTCTCAGCGACATTTCTTTCGCCGCCTATGCCCTCCACGGGCCGCTGGTTGCGCCGTTCGTGACGATGGCGCTTAAATTCCACTGGTCGAAACTGGTCAGCACTGCGGTTTTCGTGATTTTGCTGGTGCTGATCAGTGCCGTGGCTCACCACTTCTTCGATATCCCGGTTCGTCGGCAATTGTTCAAATGGCAATTTGCCTACGCCCTCCGTCGTTCGGATAGCGAGCGCGGCGCGGTTGGCGAAGCCGGCCCGGTGCCTGTAAAAACGCCTTGAGGCCGGACTGCAGCGATCGAGCCGCCAATCTATCGACCCTGCGCCCGCCAGCGCTGGACCGTGCGTGTCACCATTGCCTCTTCGCCGCCGCTCTGTTGCCATGACGCGACGAACGAGGGGTCGGCTGAAGCCGGGCGGCGGTGTTGTTCGAGATTGTCGAAGGACAACCGGATCGGGATCGACACGCCTTCGCCGCAGATGATGCATTCGCGATTGCGCAGGGCCGGGATCGCATCGAGAAAACCGCGCGCGCCCTCGGGCATGGCCGCCTTGACGAAGGCCTGGTCGCGATCGTTATTCAACCGCATGGTGATGATCGTCCCGCATTGCGACAGCACGCCTTCAGCCAGGTCGGACGGGCGCTGCGTAATCAGGCCCAGCGAAATGCCGTATTTGCGGCCTTCCCGGGCGATGCGGGACAGGATGCCGCCCACCGCTGAATTGCCGGCGTTGCTCTCGCTCGGGACATAGCGATGCGCTTCCTCGCAAACCAGCAGGATCGGCGCGATGCGTTCCTTGCGGCTCCAGATCGCGTAATCGAATATCAGCCGGCTGAGCACCGCGACCACCGTCGCGGTTATTTCCGAAGGTACCCCCGAGACGTCGACGATGGTGATCGGGCGGCCCCGCGACGGCAGGCGAAATATGCGACCGATGAATTCGCTCATGGTATCGCCGACCAGCATGCCCGAAAACAGGAACTGGAAACGCGGATCGATTTTCAGTTCCTCCAACCGGCCGCGAATGCGCAGGTACGGCAAGGCGGTAGTGGCCTTGTCGAGCCGCCCCATCTCGTGCTGCAGGATCAGCGAGAGGTCCGATAGCAGGTACGGGATCGGCGAATCCACGGTGATTCGCCCGAGACTTTCCGCGACGCGATTTTTCAGGCGTGCCGCCAGCAGGCATTTGGCCAAAATCTCGGCATCGACGTGGCGATCCTCGCCTCGGCTTTTCAGCAGGATTTCGCAATGCTCCGCGAAGTTCATCAACCAATAGGGCAGTTGCAGGTTGGATACGTCAAGCAGCAGTCCGGTCTCGACGAACGAGGCGCTATATTCGCCATGCGGGTCGATCATCAGGATATGGCCCTCGGGCGCGGCCTGGCAGATGCGGTGCAGGATCAACGCCACGCTGGTCGATTTGCCGGTGCCGGTCGAACCGAGGATGGCGAAATGCTTGCCCAGGAACCGGTCGATATACAGGATGCCGCGGATATCGCGGGTCGGATAAACCGTGCCGATCTCGATCGAAGCGGGCCCGTCACCGGCGAACACCTCGGCCAGATCGCGGTCGCTGGCGGGATAGACCAGCGCGCGGGGCATGGGGTAATGAGTGATTCCCCGGCGGAACGACTGGATACGCGCGGTGAGCGGCTCGATATCGCCTTCGCCCATGAAATCGACCTCGGCCATGATGCTGGAATCATCGCCGGCGGCCTGTTTCTGGGTGCGTATGCTGACCAGCAGCCAGTAGCCGCCGACGCGTACCTTGACCAGGCTGCCGACCTGCCCGGCCTGGGCAACGGAGCCGTCGGTGGAGGCGGCGCAGATCGCCAGCGCTGCGCGATCGAGCGCAATCATACTGCCGGAACCGGCGATTTCCCTGACCATGCCGATCGGTTCGCGAACCAGCGCAGCTACCGATCGATCGGGCGATGGTCCCAGGCGGGGCACGTCCGCATCCGGCGCGGGCAATGCCCCGCTGAAGCCTCTCATGTTGATATCGCTCATGCCGGTCCGGTCGCCTCGCCCAATTTCAGGATGCTACGGCAGGCTAGGGTGGAGGCGTTAATTTTCAGCTTCCATGGATACGATCTCTTCCCGCCTGTTTGCGGCAGGGGAGGAGATCAGCGCAATTTGCGAAAGAATTCGCGTAATTGGGCGGCAGCTGCGGATTGGCCGATGCCGGGGAAGACTTCCGGCCTGTGCAAACAGCCCGGTTGCGCGAAAATGCGGGCGCCATGTTCCACCGCGCCACCCTTGGCATCGGCGGCGGCGTAATACAGCCGCGCAATCCGGGCGTGGACGATGGCTCCGGCGCACATCGCGCATGGCTCCAGCGTGACCCATAGCTCGCAACCGTCCAGCCGTTCCGTACCCAGCGCGGCGGCGGCGGCACGGATCGCCAGGATTTCGGCATGCGCGGTCGGATCGCGTTGCGCGCGGGTGGCGTTATGGGCAGCAGCGATTATGGCGCCCTGCCTGACCACTACCGCACCTACCGGCACCTCGCCCAGGGCTGCGGCCCGGTCGGCCTGGGCCAGCGCCAGCGCCATGGGTTCGGGGAGCGGCCATCCGGTCATCGCGGGAGGGTACCGTGCCCGGCGCCGCGGCGCAACTTGACCTTCCCGACCCATGCCGCTATGGGCCGCCTTCCCCGGAAACGGTCACGATATTCAGCGAGAATCCCCATGTCCCGTATTTGCGAACTGACCGGCAAAGGTCGCCAGGTTGGTAACAATGTCAGCCACGCCAATAACAAGACCAAGCGCCTGTTCCTGCCCAACCTGCAGAATGTGACGCTGATGTCGGAAGTACTGGACCGCAGCATCCGTTTTCGTGTGTCCACCAACGGCCTGCGTTCGGTCGAGCATGTCGGCGGCCTGGATAACTGGTTGCTGAAGTCGGCGGACGGCAAGCTCAGCCCGCGCGCGCTGAAGGTCAAGCGCGAGTTGGCGAAGAAGCAGGCTGTCGCCGCTTAAGCTAAGGGTCGCTTTCGGAAACTGCCCGCCCTAACCCCCCGCAAGCGGGCGGGGTTATGGCATATTAAGCGCCCAGCAGGCGTCGGGTCGCTAATTCCGGGCTGGCGTAGGCTTCTTGGCGATCCACGCTCCAATAGCGCAAGGCATCGAGCGAGATACGTTCCGCGCTCACCGCGCAAATGACGAAGGCGCCCGGCCTGACGATGCGGAAACCATTGGGTTCATACTGCAGGACGGCAGG
>CAZZYX010000174.1:0-4200 GCA_964658485.1 uncultured Acetobacteraceae bacterium
CATATCAAACCGGCAGACTCTCGTTATGACTGCGGGACCTTCGGGGGGCAGGTCAACCGGCTTGCCCAATCGCCGGATGCTGACGGAAGCGATCGGCGTGGCGATGCTTCGAGCCGAGCAGGGGCGGACGCGCTGTGCCTTTCTGATGATCGATCTCGACCGGTTCAAGACAGTCAACGACACCTTGGGTCATTCGCTCGGCGATCACCTGCTGAAGGCGGTCTCGGACCGGCTGGGGTTGCTGATGGGCGAGACCGAATTGTGCGGGCGGCTGGGTGGTGACGAATTCGGCGTGGTGATGCGCGAAGCCGCCGATCCGACGCAAGTGCAACGGCTGGCGCAGGCGGTGATCGACTGCTTGTCCGAGCCTTATATCCTGGAAAACCGGGTGCTCCACATCGGCGCCAGCATCGGAGCCGCGTCCAGCGCAGGCGAGGGCGACACCATCGCTAGTTTGCTGCGCAACGCCGACCTCGCGCTTTATCATGCCAAGGGGGCGGGCGGCGGGCGGTATCGCATGTACGATCCGTCGTTGCTGGCTCAGGCCGAAGCGCGTCGCGGGCTGGAACTGGCTTTGCGCCACGCGCTGGATCGCAATGAATTCCGCCTGGAATTCCAGCCCGTTGTCGACACCTGCGACGAAAGCATCGTCTGCTTCGAGGCGCTGTTGCGGTGGCAAAATCCCGATCTCGGCACGGTTGAGCCAGGCCGGTTCCTGCCATTGGCCGAAAAAACCCGGCTGATCGTCCCGATCGGCGCCTGGGTCATGCGGCAGGCTTGCCTGCAGGCCGCGCGCTGGCCCAAACATCTTCGCATCGCGGTCAATGTGTCGGGCGAGCAATTGCTCGATGCAGATTTCCTGAACTGCATCGCCGATGCGCTGGCGCTGGCCGAGTTGTCGCCCGATCGGCTGGAAATCGAAGTGACCGAAAGCATTTTCCTGAAGGACGCGGCCACGGCGCGGGGGGTGCTGGAAAATGTCATGGCGCTGGGTTGCGCGGTGGCGCTGAACGGTTTCGGCACCGGGTTTTCATCGCTCGGCCATATCCGCAAGCTGGAATTTTCCACGATCAAGCTCGATCGCAGCTTTATTCAGGCGGCGGCGATCGGCAATCGGGGAAGCCTGGCGGTCCTTCGCGCCGTGACTGCCATGGCCCAAAGCCTGGACATGGCGACCACGGCGGAAGGCGTCGAGACCAAGGACGAACTGGCCCTCGCACGTGACCTGGGCTGCCAGCGGATACAAGGCTTCTACTATGGCCGACCCATGAACGCCGATGACGCGATGTTGCTGTGCGAACGGACGCCGCAGTGCGAAAGCCGGTCTGCGGCTTAGCGGCTCAGGCCCCGACCAGGCTCCGCGCCACGGCAGCGAATAAGGCCCGGCCATCACTGCCGCCCTGGGCTGCCTCGATCATGCGCTCCGGGTGAGGCATCATTCCCAGCACATTGCCGGTCTCGTTCAGGAGACCGGCGATATCGCGCGCGGACCCGTTGACCTGCTCGGCGTAGCGAAACGCGATCCGGCCATCGCCTTCCAGCCGGTCCAGCGTCGCCTGGTCGGCAAAGTAATTGCCGTCATGATGCGCGACCGGAAGACGGATATGCTGGCCTTTCATATAGCCCGAGGTAAACCGCGACTGATTGTTTTCAACTGTCAGCGCCACCTCGCGGCAGACGAAGCGGATACCCGCGTTGCGCATCAGCGCGCCCGGCAGCAAGCCAGCCTCGGCCAGCACCTGAAAGCCATTGCACACCCCCAGCACGGCGACGCCGCGCGCCGCCTGGGCGATCACCGCGCGCATCACCGGGCTGCGCGCCGCCATCGCCCCGGAGCGCAGGTAATCGCCATAGGAAAACCCGCCGGGCAGCGCGATCAGGTCCAGCCGATCGGGCAACACCGCATCGCCATGCCAGACGCGGTGGACGGTTCCGCCGCCCAGTTCATTGGCGCAAATTTCCTCGATCGCAACTGCGATGTCGCGGTCGCAATTGGAGCCCGGGAAGGTGATGACGGCAGCGCGGAAGTCGTTCATGCTACCCGCTCGATCCGGTAGTTCTCGATTACCATGTTCGCCAGCAATTGTCTTGCCATCTGGTCGAGCTTGTCATCGGTAACGGAACCGTCCACCTCCAGCTCGAACAAACGCCCGGCGCGCACCTCGTTGACCCCGGCAAAGCCCAGGCCTTCGATGGCGTGCTGGATTGCCCGGCCCTGCGGATCCAGCACCCCGTTCTTGAGGCTGACGTACACTCGCACTTTCATGGCGCGGGCCTTTCTGTCGATAATAGCAAGCTCGCCTATGGCTTGGTCGGCGCGGCGGGGCAAGCAGCGAAACGGTGGTCCCGGCCAGGCCGAGCGGGGAAGTAAGCATCAACGCGCGGCCTGCACCGGCAAAGCGGTTACTTCGACTTCGCCGGCCTCGGTCAGATAGCGGCGGGCCGCTGCCTGCACGTCGGCGGCGGTGACTGCCATGACCCGGTTGCCGGCCTGCAACTGGCGATCGATCCGTTCGGGATCGCTTTGCGCTTCGGCGACGAGCAGCAGCCAGCCGCGATCGCTTTTCAGGGTATTGGCAAAGCCTTCGAGCAACGGCTCGCGCGCCCGCAGCAATATATCCGCGTTCACCGGATGATCGCGCAGCGCGGCCAGGGTCTCTGAAATTGCGGCGCGGGTTGCGGGCAGGTCCTGGACATCGACCGAGGCGTTGATCGTGAAGGTGCCGTAATTGGTCCATACCCGCGACGGTTCACTCGCGGCGCCAGGCGAATAGGCCTTGCCCAGGCGCTGGCGTAGATCTTCCGTCAATTCGATCTGGACGACGCGCTGGAGCAGGTTGAGCACCTGCTTTGCCACCGGGTCGCTGTCGTCGCGGGTCAGCCAGGTCAGCCGCAGCAGGGCCTGGTTGCCCGGCCCGGTGTGGCGCACGATCCGGGGGTTATGATCCTGGGTGAAGCTGCGCTGGCGCTGATCCGCATAGCGCCGGAAATCAGGTTCGCGCAGAGGCAGGGCACCCAGCGTGCGCGCTACTTCGATGATCGTCCGGTCTTCATCGATATCGCCGACCACGCCGATCTCGATCGCGCCATGCGCCAGCCGATCGCCGATGTCCTGTTTCAGCCGGGCGTAATCGAGCGCGCGGTACGCGTCCGGCCGTTGCACGGTAAAGCGCGGGTCGGCGTCGGACAGCACCCCGCCCAGTTCGGCCGACATGGCGCTGCCCGGCGTCGCATGCAGTTGCGCCAGCCAGCTATTGATCGCCAGCCGGTACTGTTCCTCGCCTTCGCCGCGAAAACCGGGATCGGTCAGCAGCGCGGCCATCAATTGCATTTGCAAAGCGAAATCGGCCGGGGTGGTCTGGGCGCCGGCGATGAATCCCTCCGGTGTGGATGCCAGCCCGGTCGATACCGCATGGCCGGCCAGCAGCGTCTCCAATTCGTCCTCGCTATGCTTGCCCAGCCCGCCGGCAGCGAGCCAGTTGGTCAGACGGGTCGCCAGCGGATTGGCCCGCGTCGCCAGCATATCGCCGCCATCGAGGTGCATCTGCACCAGCACCTGGTCGCGATCGATGTCGGTATGCTTGATGTTCAGCCTGACGCCATTGGCAAAGCGAATTTCGCGGATCGCCAGCAGCGGATCGCGAGTATCGGAGACAACAGTGCCGGGTGGGCCGAAATCCGCATAGCCGAAGCGGACGGCGGAAACGCTGTCGGCAAGCTCATGGCCACTCCGCCAGGCATCGGTCCAGGCCGTACGCAAGGCAGGTGCCCCGCCGGCTGGCGCGATCCGGCCCTGGAACATGATCAGCGGCGCATCGAGCGGCACGACCTCACGCTTTAACGCCGCCAGCACCGCGTCGGGGGTGATCGCCGGGATGAATGCCTCAAGCCGCTCGAGCGAGGCCTGCGGCGTGCCGGGTACGACATCGCTGCGCAGCAACGCAAACACCGCCTGCGCCAACTGGCCATTGGTACGGGTTTCGGCCGAAGCCGCGCCATGCTCGGTAGCGATGCGGATATTGGCGACTTGCTCGGCGATCTCGGCGGGGGTGAAACCCGCGGCCAGCGCGCGATGGACCACGCGTACCGCAGCGATCATGCCTTGGCCCCATTGCCCGGAAATGCAGTCGATGACGATGCTGGTGGTGCGACCGCTCTTGAAATCCTGACCTGTGCCGAAGCCGGCGTCGCGGACTGGCG
>CAZZYX010000175.1:0-4173 GCA_964658485.1 uncultured Acetobacteraceae bacterium
GCTATTTGCCGGAAGCGATTTCGTCTGGAATAATACGATACGTTACAAGTTATATCTTGAATTACTTCTTGGGTGCGCTATCTAGGCTGCATGCTAAAGGAGAAACACATGCATATATCCAAAGGCCGCAATGGCGGCAGACGCGGCCATGGCGGCCGCAATCTCTTCGGCGACCAGCCGGAAAATACGCGCGGCGTCTTCGATCGCGGCGAAGGCAGGCACGGCCTGTTCGGCGGCCACGGACATCATGGTGAACACGGCCGCGAACGGCCCGGTTTCGCCGGACGGCGCGGCAAGCGCTTTGCCGGTGACGAATTGCGCCTGATGGTCCTCAGCCTGCTCGATGGCGAGCCACAGCATGGCTATCAACTGATCCGTGGCTTTGCCGAAAAAAGCGACGATGCCTATACGCCCAGCCCCGGCGTGCTCTATCCGCTGCTGACACTGCTGGCCGATATGGGGCTGGTCGAGGAAGTGGCAAGCGAATCAGGCGGTAGCCGCCGCAGTTTCGGGCTGACCGATACCGGTCGAGCCGAATTGGCAACGCACCGCGATGTCGCCGCAGCCGCATTCCAGCGACTGACCGACATGGCCGGAGAAACGCGGCGCACCGACCCGGCCCCGGTTCGCCGCGCCATGATGAACCTGCGTACTGCGGCGATCCAACGACTTACTTCGGGCGACGGCAGCAACGAACTGGCTTTCCGCATTGCCGAAATCGTCGATGAGGCCGCCCGCACCATCGAACGTCTCAAGATAGAGGAGTAATTTCAATGTCCCGATCGATAGCCATCGTCCCCACCCCGCACGCCAGTCGCTATCTGCAGCAATTGTGCAAGCACTGGAGCCACAAGTTCGCGGTCACTTTCGACGCGGTCAGCGGTCACATCCCGCTGCCGCTCGGCAGTGCCGACCTGGCTGCAGGCGACATGGCGCTGACCATCACCTGCGAAGTGCCGGAAGGCGGCGACCTGGAGCGTATGCAGCAGGTTGTCGCCCACCATCTCGACCGCTTTGCCTTTCGCGAAGGCGAGCTGGCTTACCATTGGCAACCGGCGACAGTATGAATTTCCATCCGCGAGCAGCGGGCTGAATTCGTAAATCAGCCCGCTGTTCCCGTCTGCCCCGAGCTTGTCGAACGGGTTCCCTTTGCGGCTCGTTCCGTGGAAAGACAATTACCTACGCCTTGTACAAACCGTCCAGCCTGGCACCATAGCGTTCCTTTAGCCGGTGGCGGCGGATTTTCATGCTGGGGGTCATTTCTTCGTTGTCGATGGTAAAAGCTTCATCGGCAAAGGCGAACTGGCGCACTTTTTCGATGACCGAGACCTCGCCGTTCACCCGGTCGATCGCGGCACGGATGGCAGCGCGAAAAGCGGGCAACTCCTGCAATGCGCGGACATGGAACTTCTCGCCTTCCGCTTTCGCCCAGCCCAGCGCCCAATCGCCATCGGGCACGATCAGCGCAACGACATAGGGCCGGCGGTCGCCGACCACCAGCGCCTGGGCAATTTCGGGTTGCAGGGTCAGCATTCCCTCCATTTTCTGAGGGGAGATGTTGTCGCCCTTGTCGTTGACGATCATGTCTTTCTTGCGATCGGTGATCTGGATTCGACCGGCGCCGTCGATATTACCGATGTCGCCGGTGCACAGCCATGGCGCCGCGCTTTCGGGCTCATGCGGATCGCGCACCAGCACGCGCGCGGTTTCGGCGGGATTGCGCCAATAGCCGTGCATCACCAGTTCGCCGCGCACCAGGATCTCGCCGTCCTGCGCGATTTTCACTTCTACCCCGGCCAGCGGCGGCCCGACGGTATCCATCTTCACGCCGGCGCTGGGCCGGTTGCAACTGATCACCGGGCCGCTTTCGGTCTGGCCGTAGCCCTGCAGCAGGGTGACCCCCAGCGCCTGGAAAAAAATCCCGATTTCGGGGTTCAGCGGCGCCCCGCCCGACACCAGCGCCTTCAGGCGTTGCCCGAACAACGCCCGGACGCGAGGGCGCAGCGTATGTTCCAGGATCAGGTTCATCGGCCGATCCCGCAGCAACCGGCGACCTCGCGCCTGGCGTTCAGCAATCGCCACCGCCCGCGCCATCAGGAACTGCGCCGCCCCACCCTGCTTTTCGATACGCTTGATGATCCGCGTGCGCATCACTTCGAACAAGCGCGGGACCACGATCATCAGCGTCGGCTGTACTTCGGCGATGTTGCCCGCCAGTCTGTCGAGCCCTTCCGCATAGTATATCTGGGCGCCCATGCCGATCGGCAGGAATTGCCCGCCAGTATGCTCATAAGCGTGGGATAGCGGCAGAAAGCTGAGGAATACTTCATCGCCCCAGCCGAAATCCTCAGCCACGATGCGCCCCGCGCCGCCGATGTTGCACAGAATGGCGCCGTGGTGATGCATCACTCCGCGTGGCGCGCCGCCGGTGCCGCTGGTATAGATGATGCAGGCCAGGTCCCCGCGCGCAATGGTGGCTACCCGCGTCGTCACGGCGCGGCGGGCAGCCGGCGCATCACCCGCCAGCAAGTCGCTCCAGGCGGGGAAAGCCACCGCTCCGGCCTGCTGCATCGGCAGCTTTTCCATGCCAATCACGAAATCGGCCTCGGCCGAACGCAGCACGGCAGCCAGCAACGGCTGCGCCAGCCGCGCGCTGGATACGATCACCGCCCGCGCGCCGGAATTTTCCAGGACATGCAAATGGTCGCGCTCGGTATTGGTGATGTAGGCGGGCACGGTAATGCAGCCGGCGGCCATGATCGCCAGGTCGGCCACGCACCATTCGGGCCGGTTTTCGGACACCAGCATGACCCGGTCGCCATCGACCAGCCCCAGGGCGCGCAACCCTTCTGCGAGCAGGCACACCTGCCGCGCGGTTTCGGCCCAGCTTTGCGACTGCCAGCGGCCCTCGCGCCGGCTCCACAGGAACGGCGCGCCGCCTTTTTCGTCGGCCCGCGACAGGAATAGCGAGACCAGGTTAGCGCAGGTGTCAAAGTCGGAAAGCTGCAATTGCCCAAGCCCCGTGCACAGGGTCGGAGAACCCTGCGCACGTGTCTATATTTTGCCGGGCATTGCTGCAAGCTGCGACATATTGCGAAGGCCGCCCAGGTGCAAGAACAACCCGCCTTGCACCTTTGCCACCGTCAGTAGCCCCGGCGCCCCCGATCGCCGTGGTCACCGTGCCAGCCATCACGGCCGCCGTAGCCGCCGTGATAGCGGCGATAATACCAGTCATGATACGGGTACGGCCGATAAGCCCAATTACCGTCGATGAAGACCCATGGCCGGTACCAGCTCGGCGCGGCGTAGTAATAGTTGGGCGCACCATAGACATAATTCGGAGCGCCGCCGCGCACCACGTATCCCGGCGGGCAACCGGGGCTGGTGGCATTGCTGTTCGAACTGCCGGCGATGGCCGCGCCGCCGGCAGCACCGACCGCCGCGCCGGCAAAGGTTCCGGCGCCGTGATCGCCGCGACCTGCCAATCCGCCACCCAGGATCGCGCCGAAGATCCCGCCGATCACGGCGCCGGTCCCGGCGTCGCCATGCGCCTTGCGGCAATACTGGCGAGCCCATTGCGCCGCCTCATAGGCATAGCGCTGATCCGCCTGCTGCTGGGCAGCATAGGCCGGACCCGGGTTGTAACCCTGCGGCGGGGGCGGCGGGCGGGTGCCATCATAGCCCGGGGGTGGCGGCATGTCGCCCTGCGGCGGCGCATATTGGCCCCCATCCGGGCCGCCATCCTGTTGCGGCGGATGAAAACTGTCGTGGTAGCCGGCGCTGCAGTTCGCACAGGTGAAGCGTCCCGCGATACGTTCGACCAGAGCAGCGTCATCGACTCGCAATTCGATCACGGCGTTTAGCTGGATCCCCAGCGACTGCAGCAGCGCGTCGAGCGCCTCGGCCTGTGGTACTGTTCGCGGAAAACCATCCAGGATGAAGCCGCGTGCGCAATCCGGTTTGCGTATGCGCTCGCCGAGCATGGCGATGATGATCTCGTCTGGGACCAGCGCACCGGATTCCATGATCGCCTTTGCGCGCCGGCCGATCTCGCTGCCGGCTGCGACCTCCGCGCGAAGCATGTCGCCGGTCGAGACCTGGGCTATGCCCTCCCGCTGCTCGAGCCGCTTGGCCTGTGTTCCCTTGCCGGCACCCGGAGGCCCGAGCAGGATG
>CAZZYX010000176.1:0-3936 GCA_964658485.1 uncultured Acetobacteraceae bacterium
TCGACGTGGTACGATCGCACCAATTACATCGAAACCGTACCCACCGGCGCGCTGCCGCTGGCGCTGTTCCTGGAAAGCGACCGTATGGGCCATCTGCTCGGCGCGGTGACGCAGGACAAGCTCGACAAGCAACGCGGCGTCGTCGAAAACGAAAAGCGGCAGGATGATAATCAGCCCTACGGCCTCGTCCAATATGCCATCGGCGAAGGGCTGTTCCCGGTCGGTCATCCCTATCGCCACGCCACCATCGGATCGATGGCGGACATCGATTCGGCAACGCTGGGCAACGTCCGGGGCTGGTTCACCGATCATTACGCGCCCAATAATGTCGTACTGGCGCTGACCGGCGATATTGACGTTGCCACCGCCCGGCCGCTGGTGGAGAAATACTTCGGAAATATCCCGTCCGGCCCGAAAGTGATGCCGGTCGCCGCCGGCCCGGTCACGCTGGCCGCGCCGGTACACCGCGAGCTGACCGATCAGGTGGCGACGACGCGGCTCTATCGCGTGTGGAGCGGACCCGGCGTCAACGATGCCGACGATCCCGCGCTGGAAGTCGGCATGCGCGTGCTGGGCGGGCTGGCGAGTTCGCGGCTCGACAATGCGCTGGTGCGCGGCCGGCAACTGGCGGTCGATGTCAGCGCCGAGGATGAGGCGCACGAGCAGCTCAGCCTGCTGACGGTCAGCATGGACATCAAGCCGGGAACGCCGCGCGCCACCGCCGAGGCGGCTTTCGACAGCGAGATTGCCCGCTACGTCCAGCAAGGTCCAAATGCCGACGAGTTGCGCCGCGCCGCGACCAAGGCCGTGTCCGAGCAGATCGATGCGCTGGAAATCGTCGGCGGCATGGAAGGCAAGGGCGCGACGCTGGCCGAAGGGCTGGTGTTCTCCGGCGACCCCGACGCATACAAGAAGCAGTTGGCGCGCATCGCCGCGCTCACTCCGCAGGATGTCCGCGCCGCGCTACAACGCTGGTTGACCCGTCCGGCACTATCGCTGGCGGTCACCCCCGGCGAGCGCACCGAAAGCGGCAACACCATGGGCGGCTGGGGCGATGAAGCCACCCGCCCGGCGCCGCCGCCCGATCCGAAATTACCCGCGCCGCCGATCGTCACCGGGCCGAAACGCCAAGCCCCCGCCGTGGCCCAGGTCGCCGCATTGACCTTCCCCGCCGTCGATCATGCGCGGCTCGCCAATGGCATCCCGGTCACGCTCGCCCGGCGCACCGCTGTGCCCAAGGTCGCTGTCAGCCTGATGTTCGACGCTGGGATCGCCGCCGACGCGCAGGACAGCCCCGGCACGCAAGGATTGATGCTCCGCATGCTCGACCAGGGCACGACCACTGCGACCGGCAGTCGCGACGCCGCCCAGATCGCGTCCCAGGAAGAACGACTCGGCGCGACCATCGCCGCCGCCCCGACGCTCGATACCAGCGCCATCGTGCTCAGCGCGCTCACCGCGAACCTGGCGCCATCGCTGGCCCTGCTCGACGATATCGTGCGCGCGCCGACGTTTGCGCCGGGTGATGTCGCGCGGATCAAGTCGCAGCGGCTGGCGGAGCTTGGTCAGGCCCTGGCCTCGCCCGAGGGCATGGCGGTGCGCTCGATCAATCCGCTGCTGTATGGCGCGGCGCATCCCTATGCCCAGCCCGCCGATGGGCTTGGCAATGCCGCATCGCTGGGCGCGGCAACCCCGGACAGCCTGCGCGCCGCGCATGACAAATGGCTGCGCCCCGATCTCGCCCAGATCACCGTGGTGGGCGATATCACCATGCGCGAGTTGCTGCCGCTGCTGCAAGCCGACTTTGGCGATTGGAAAGCCCCCGCCACGCCGCCGCCGACCAAAGCCATCGACGCCGCGGTGCCCGCGCCGCGCTCGCGTATCGTCGTCATCGACCATCCCCACGCCCAGCAATCGGTGATCGTCGCCGGCCGGGTGCTGCCGATCACCGGCCGCGCCGAGGGCCAGGAAGCCGTCGAACTCGCTAACGAGGTGCTCGGCGCCGACTTCCTGTCGCGGCTCAACAGCGATCTGCGCGAGGACAAGGGCTGGAGCTATGGCGTGCAGAGCATCGTCCGCCAACCGATCGGCCCGCGCAGCCTGCTGGTCTTCGCTCCGGTCCAGGCCGACCGGACCGGTGCTTCGATCAAGGCGATCATCGCGGACATGACCGCGCTGCCGACCGCGAAACCGGTCACCCCCGAGGAATTGCAACGCGCCACCGACGGCAATATCCGCGGGCTACCCAATCGCTATGAGACCAACGCGCAGGTTCTTGGCGCGATTCAGACGAACCTGCGGCTGGGCCGCGCGGACAATTACCAGGTGACCCTACCCGACCGCTACCGCGCCGTTACCGCGCCGGCGCTGAACGACGCTGCAAAGAGTTATTTGCAGCCCGATGGGCTCATTTACGTGGTGGTCGGCGACCGCAAGGTTATCGAGCCGCAACTGCAGGGGCTTGGCCTGCCGGTGGAGTATGTGCCGGCAAGTTGAGCATTTGCCGTTACCCTGAAACTCTGACTAACACCCCGTCTACCCTGAGCCTGTCGAAGGGCTGCCTTCTCGCTTCATTGGGCAAGCAGGAAAGAGAAAAGGGAAGTGCTTCGAAAAGCTCAGCATAGACGGGGTGGGTGCAGACACGGCACCTCACCACAAATACGGCATCACGCAGTACGGCTCGCCCCCGGCACCCACAACACATCGTCCGCGCCATTGGCGTTCACCGCGCGCGCCAGCACGAACAGATAATCCGACAGGCGATTGACATAGGCCAGCGCCGACGGATTGACCGGCGCCGTTACGGCTAGCGCGACGACATCCCGCTCGGCCCGGCGCACCGATGCGCGCGCGACATGCACGCGCGCCGCCGCCTCGCTGCCGGCGGGCAGGATGAAACTGGTCAGCGGTGACAGATGGGCATTTACCGCGTCTATCGCCGCCTCCAGCCAGTCCACCTGGCGTGCAATGATCCGCAGCACCATCGGCGACGGCGCGAAGTCATTGCCGGGCGTCGCAAGGTCGGCGCCCAGGTCGAACATATCGTTCTGGATACGCATGATCGCGGCGGCGAACGGCGTCCCGGCCAGCACCACCGCAGCCATGCCGATCGCGCAATTCGCCTCGTCCACCGACCCGATCGCGGCCATGCGCGGCTCGTGCTTGGATACGCGCGCGCCATCGACCAGCCCGGTCGTCCCCGCGTCGCCGGTGCGGGTGTAAATCTTGTTCAGCTTGACCATTTTTGTCCTCGAACTCGCGCCTAATCCATATGCTTCAGGCCGACCCGCAGATAATCCCAGCCGGTCATCACCGTCAGCACCGCCGCGCCCCATAGCGATACCAGCCCGATCTGCTGTGCCAACGGCCACCACGGTAACGCGCCAGCCAGGATCAGCGCACCCAGCGACACCAGTTGCAGCGTGGTTTTCCACTTGGCCAGCTTGGACACCGGCATCGAGACGCGCAATTGGGCGAGATATTCGCGCAGGCCGGACACCGCGATCTCGCGCAGCAAGATCACCAGCGCGGCGATGGTATGCACGCCGAAGATGTTGTCATTATGCACCAGGATCAGGATGACCGCCGCCACCATGATCTTGTCTGCGATCGGATCGAGGAAAATCCCCAGCTTCGACACCGTGCCCTGCGCACGTGCGACATAGCCGTCGAAGTAATCGGTGATGCCCATCAGACAATAGACGGCAAAGCCGACGCCATAGCCGAACGGCCAGTGCGGCCACCACAGCAGCGCCACCAGCAAGGGCACCGCGACGATGCGTGAAAGCGTGAGCAGGTTGGGAAGTGTCAGCATGCCGACCCCGCATAGCCATTAATCGCCCGGTGAAAAAGGGCGAGGAGAAAAAGAGTGCGAACTGACCGACTGGTCGGTGCACGATGGAGCACAGTCCGGAACCGTGCCTTCACCTCATTTTT
>CAZZYX010000177.1:0-3825 GCA_964658485.1 uncultured Acetobacteraceae bacterium
ACTGCGCGCCGCCGAAATAGCTGGTGTAGGACGTGCCGGTCAGCAGCAGGAAAGCGCCGATGATCCACACCGCATGCAGCACCGGATTGGCAAGCGGATGCCGACCGGTGGCCAGCGAAAATGCGTCGGTGGCAGCATAGACCAGCAACGTCACCGTCAGCCACAGCAGCGGCGTCTGCGACAGATACACCCAGAGCGAAAACGGATTCGCCGCGGTCATCGCGTCGCCCGCAAGCGCGCCAGCAGCCGGCTGGTGACCATGCTGACCCCGGGCGTTCGGACGCCGCGAGCGCTCATGCAGGCGTGCCCGGCTTCGATCACCACCGCCACGCCATGCGGCTTCAGCTTGTCCCAGATGCATTGCGCGACCTCTGCGGTCAGCCGCTCCTGGATCTGCAGCCTGCGCGCGTAACCCTGCAGCACACGGGCGAGCTTCGAGATGCCGACAACGCTGTCGCGCGGCAGATAGGCAATCGCCGCCTTGCCCTGGATCGGCGCCATGTGATGCTCGCAATGCGACTGGAAGGGGATGTCCTTCAACAGCACCACTTCGTCATAGCCGCCCACCTCGACGAATTTGCGTTCGAGATGGATTGCTGGATCTTCGCCGTAACCCTGGCAATATTCTCGCCATGCCCTGGCTACGCGCGACGGTGTATCGACCAGTCCTTCCCGCTCCGGATTGTCGCCGGCCCAGCGGATCAGGGTGCGGATGGCCTCCTGAACCTCTCCCGGCACGATGATTTTTCCGGAACCGTCCCGATCTTCTTCGTCAGCGTCGCAACCCATGCCCTTGGCCATTCTCGTTCCTTGTTAACCCGGTTTGCGCAGCAGCCCACCGCGCCTGAACAGGCCGCGCCGCCGAGCCATCGGTTCGAATATCTCTTCGGGCCGTTCCGCGTCGAGCAATGCAGAATCCGCAATTGCCTTCTCCGTATTCGACAGCGGAATCAAGACAAAAGGCAACAGCCGCTTGCCGTGCTGCGCCGCGCCGGCGATCAACGTCGCCATGCTGCCTGCCTGTTCGGGGTTCTCTCGCGAAAGCTCGGCGCAAACCGCAGATTCAGTCATGCCACAGTGTTCGGCAAGCAGGCGATGACGCAAATTGGCGATTGCCGGCCCGATATGCCGGTTGGCTGGCCGGCGCGCGTCGAGGAACAGGTCACACTCGCTATCCAGCCCCATCGAGCGGTTATTGAGATTGGCCGAACCGATCCGCACGATTTCGTCATCGACGATCATCAGCTTGGCATGCACATAGATCGGCAGCCCGCCCCTGGTATGCGGCACATAGACATGAAACCGCCCGGCGTGGTCATGCCCATTAAGCGCGCGTATCAGTTCCACCCGCGCCCCATCCATCGCCGCCTGCTGCAACCAGCCGGTCGCGGCCAGAGCGGTAACCATGATGATCTCGGGCGGGTCCGGTTCGATCAGGCGGCGGGCAAAAGCTTCCGCGATCCGGTGCGAGGCGAAATACTGGCTCTCGACATAGATGAATTTGCGGGCGCGAGCGATATGCTCGACGAACAGCGCCTCGATCTCGCGCACCGCCGGCGCACTCTTCCAGGCGGCGCGGGTGCGTGCGATGCCTATTTCGACATCGCCGAATTCCGCCACAAGGTCTTCCGGCCACGCGCTTTCGGGCTGGGGCCGGCATGGCTCCAGCTTAGTACCCCCGGAATGCAGCCAGCGACTGCGGCTGAGTTCGCCCAGCGCCCCGGCTGCTTCTCCTTCGACCAGCATCGACAGGTCGTGCCACGGCCCATAGGGCCTGCCACTGGGCCTGCGCCGGCCCGGATCGTCGTCGAGATGCTCCGGGGTATCCCAGCGGTCCCCGGTTACATCGATCCCCCCGCAAGCCGCCAGCCGGTCGTCGATGACTGCGATCTTCTGATGATGGCTGCAGCCGAACGGATGGGCGGCGTCGAGCCGGAATTCGACCGAACCCGATAGATACCAGCGCACCAGGTCGATCGCCATCGTGCCCCGCAGCAGGAAAGCGAACGCGGCGACATTCCAGCGCAGCACATAGACCTGCAGGCGCGGGCGATGGCGGACCAGCCACACCATGAAGCCGCCAAGCCGCGCTGGAAAGCGTTCGGGGCGCGGCAAATTCCACCAGCGCCGTCCACGCGCCAGCCGGATACGCGTGTCGAAATCCCAGCCGATGAGCATGACCCGCTGTCGTGCCTGCAGCATGGCAGTTTGCAATATCTCGAAATACGCCGCCGCATCGACCAGGACATGGGCGCGACTGGCGTGCACATAACGCCATACCGATGGGGAGACGCCGGTGTCGCGGTCGACCCCCAGCGCTTTATTGTCACGCAACTCCGCGGGGGCGGGGCTAGAAGGCAAGACCATGCGCGTGGTTTATCCCGCGGCCCGGACCAGTTCTGCGCGCCCTCTAATAAACGCGCTTCTTAGGCTTGATGTAACTGACGTCGTCGGTCAGCGTGTATTCGTGAACCGGGCGCGAATCGAGCCGGACCTCACCACCCTGGCCACCCCAACCATCGAACCAGCCAACCGTGTGCTTCATCCAGTTGATGTCGTCACGATCGGGATAATCCTCATGCGCGTGAGCACCGCGGCTTTCCTTGCGGGCGTGCGCGCCGTGCAGCGTCACCGTCGCCTGGCTGATCAGATTGTCCAGCTCCAGCGTTTCAACCAGGTCGGAGTTGAAGATCATCGAGCGATCGGTCACGCCGATGTCCTGCATGCGGGCATAAGTCTGGGCGAGCTTGGCCTTGCCCTCCGCCATCATTTCATCGTTGCGAAATACCGCTGCATGAGCCGACATGGTGCGCTGCATGTCGATGCGGATTTGCGCCGTTGGCGTACCGCCGCTGGCATGGCGGAAGTGATCGAGCCGACCCAGCGCAAAGTCGGCCGAATCCTTTGCCAGCTCTTCGTGGCTGGAGTTCGGTTCGATGATTTCCTTGAGTCGGTGGCCGGTCGCACGGCCGAACACCACCAGGTCGATCAGCGAATTCGATCCCAGGCGATTGGCACCATGCACCGAAACGCAGGCTGCTTCACCCACCGCGAACAGACCTGGTACGACGGTTTCCGGATTGCCATCCACGCCGATCGTCAGCACTTCGCCGTGATAATTGCAGGGAATGCCGCCCATGTTGTAATGGACGGTGGGCACCACCGGCAGCGGCTGGCGGGTCAGATCCACCCCGGCGAAGATCTTGCCGCTTTCGGTGATGCCCGGCAGTCGTTCGCCCAGCACCTTGGGATCGATGTGATCGAGGTGCAGGAAAATGTGGTCCTTGTTCGGGCCTACGCCGCGCCCTTCGCGGATTTCCAGCGCCATCGAGCGCGACACGACATCGCGGCTGGCCAGGTCCTTGGCGCTGGGTGCATAACGCTCCATGAAGCGTTCGCCTTCGGAATTGGTGAGATAGCCGCCCTCACCGCGCGCGCCTTCGGTAATCAGCACACCCGCGCCATAAATGCCGGTGGGGTGGAACTGCACGAATTCCATATCCTGTAGCGGCAGCCCCGCTCGCAGCACCATGCCGCCGCCGTCGCCGGTGCAGGTATGCGCCGAAGTCGCGGTGAAGTAGCTGCGGCCATAACCACCGGTCGCCAGCACCACCGCCTTGCCCCGAAAGCGGTGAATGGTGCCGTCATCCATGCACAGCGCGATCACGCCCCGGCACACACCATTTTCCATAATCAAATCAATAGCGAAATATTCGACGAAGAAATCGGCGGCGTATTTCAGGCTCTGCTGATACAGCGCATGCAGCATGGCGTGGCCGGTACGGTCGGCGGCGGCGCAGGTGCGCTGGACCGGCGGCCCTTCAC
>CAZZYX010000178.1:0-3400 GCA_964658485.1 uncultured Acetobacteraceae bacterium
CGCCCTGATTCTGGCCGGCATCACCTGTCACCGCACCGCCCAACTCGCTCAGGAATTGCGGTACCGTGTCCAGCCCCAGCCAGGCGGCCAACCGGGGCGGCGCCTCGATCCGGCCATCGGCCCGCACCAGCAGGGGCACGGTCGGCGATTCGTCCAACATTCGCGCCAATCGCCGGCCCTGGCGCAAGCTGGTTCGCGCACGCTTTTCCCGACTGCGCGCGGACAGGATCGCCCAGCCCGCTATCAGCGTCCACGCGGCCAGCATCAGCCCGATCAATACCATTGCAAGCTGGGACAGGATCATGGCTATCGCGCTATGCCGACGCGCGGCAGATTACAACCGGTCCGCGCGCTTGATTAGTCCGGCATGGCCCCTGCTCCCCACCGGCTTGCGGGAGGGGAGCAGGGGGGCAGATCTTACCCTCTATGATCAATACCGATAATGGTCCGGCTTGAACGGCCCCTGCTGCGGCACGCCGATGTAACTGGCCTGCTTCTGCGACAGGGTGGTCAGCTTCACCCCCAGCTTTTCCAGATGCAGCGCCGCGACTTTTTCATCGAGATGCTTGGGCAACACATAGACTTCGTTCTTGTAAGAGCCAGGCTTGGTATACAACTCGATCTGGGCCAGCGTCTGGTTGGTGAAGCTGGCGCTCATCACGAAACTGGGGTGTCCGGTAGCGCATCCCAGATTCACCAGCCGGCCCCGCGCGAGCAGGATAATCTGCTTGCCGTCCGGAAACTCGATGAGGTCCGTGCCCGGCTTCACTTCGGTCCATTTGTAGTTGGACAGCGCCGCAATCTGGATCTCGCTGTCGAAATGGCCGATGTTGCAGACGATCGCCATCGGCTTCATCGCCTTCATATGCTCGGCGGTGATGACATCTTCATTGCCGGTGGCCGTAACGAAAATGTCGGCGCGGGTGACCGCGTCGTCCATGGTGACGACTTCATAGCCTTCCATCGCCGCCTGCAGGGCGCAGATCGGATCGACCTCGGTCACCATCACGCGCGCGCCGCCATTGCGCAGCGAAGCCGCCGATCCCTTGCCGACATCTCCGAAACCGGCGACGCAGGCCACCTTGCCGGCCAGCATGACATCGGTGGCGCGACGGATCGCATCGACCAGCGATTCCTTGCAGCCATAAAGATTGTCGAACTTCGACTTGGTGACGCTGTCGTTGACGTTGATCGCGGGGAACGGCAACTTGCCGTCCTTGGCGATCTGGTAAAGGCGGTGGACACCGGTCGTGGTCTCTTCCGAAACGCCCTTGATATGCGCTACCGAGGCAGTGAGATAGCCCGGCCTGGCCTTGACGAAGGCCTTTAGCGCGCGCTGGAATTCGATTTCCTCGGCGTTGGCCGGGTCACCCATGGTGTCGCCGGCTTCGAGTCGGGCGCCCCACAATGCGAACATCGTCGCGTCGCCACCGTCGTCGAGAATCAGATTGGCGGTGCGGCCATCTCCATTATCCCAATCGAAGATACGACCGACGTAATCCCAGTAATCGGCCAGGCTTTCGCCCTTGATCGCGAACACCGGAATACCCGCGGCGGCGATCGCGGCGGCGGCATGGTCCTGCGTCGAGAAGATGTTGCAGGTTGCCCAACGCACGTCCGCGCCCAGCGCGACCAGCGTCTCGATCAGCACCGCTGTCTGGATCGTCATGTGCAGCGAACCAGTGATGCGCGCGCCCTTCAGCGGCTGGGCGGCGCCGAATTCCTCGCGCAACGCCATCAGGCCGGGCATCTCGGTCTCGGCAATGGCGATTTCGGCACGGCCGTATCCAGCAAGGCCGATATCGGCGATCACATAATCGTTTTCGGCAAGCTTTTGGGCGGGGGCAGCAGTGGACACGGCGAGAATTCTCCTGATCGGGCGCCATCGTAACCTGTCGAGCCGACATGCAACAGGACACCACCATTCAACGCTGCCTTAACTGTTAGGCCCCGCTTAGGCAAATATAAAGATTTCTTTATATGCTGATATCGATGCACCCAGCCCGGCATATCAGCGGTTGGCAAGGCTGACCGGAGCCACCGCCTTGCCCGGCATTGCTTCGCGATCGCAGGCGCAGCGCTGGCGACGGGCGGCGGGCCATCGCCGTCAAAAATTTCGTCGGCTGCCTTTAGCAAGACCTCGCGTCCGTCCTGGCGAGCCAGCTCCTGCGCCAGGAACTTCAACTCGTGACAACCGAGCCACGGATGGCCATTGCCGTATTGGTTGGCGATCTGGACGCTGATCCGGTCAAGCGCATGATTGGCTTCGACCGCCCCGAGCCTGCCGGTATATTGCGCGACGATCACGCCAGCCGCTGCATTGAGATCGCCCAGATGATGCGCTTCGAACGCCTGGAAGTCGGCCTGGAAATCATCCTGCGTGGTTCGACAACGCAGGCTCGTCACCATCAGCATGATATCGAGACGCCGCAATTTTTGACTGGCGGCAATGGCGCTGCCGGGATTATCGGCGGCAGCCAGGCTTTCGGCCCGGGCGGGGATAGCCAGCGCGATCACCATGGCGGCTAATCCCGCAGCAAGCATGCGTGGCAAATAGACCGGCTTCCTCATGAGCAACTCCTGTCGATGGGGGATTCGAACGTCGGAGCCGGTGGTAGCCTTACGATCCTTAAAGCTGCGTCGAGAAGCATCCAAAACAGGAGTTAACCGCGATTATGCCGGAAGCGCGGGCCGGGTGTGGTCGCCGACAAAAATCGGTATCCACTTTGTCGCGGGACGTTCTATATGCTTTCGAATAAACGACTTGGCGCGGTTACGCGCATTCCAAACGCAAAGGAAAAATTCCATGACCATCGCCATTGGCCAGACCGTGCCTGACACGAAACTGGTAAAATCCACCGAAACCGACCGCGAAGCGGTCCAGGCGAGCGATTTTTTCAAGGGCCGCCGGGTTGCCGTATTTTCGGTACCGGGTGCCTTCACCCCTACCTGCTCGGCCAAGCACCTGCCGGGCTTCGTCGCCAAGGCTGCCGAACTGAAAGCCAGGGGCATCGACGAAATCGCCTGCACCGCGGTGAACGATCCTTTCGTGATGGGCGTCTGGGGCAAGCTCAACGGCAGCGCGGACGTGACCATGCTGGCCGACGGCAACGGTGAATTCGCCAAGGCGCTCGGCCTCACCATGGACGGTTCGGGCGCCGGCCTGGGCCAGCGCGGCCAGCGTTTCTCGATGGTGGTCAACGATGGCGTGGTCGAACAATTGTTCGTCGAAGCTCCGGGCGAATTCAAGGTCAGCACCGCCGAGCACATGCTCGAAAGCTTGTAAACTTTCCCCGACCCCTCCTCTCCAGGGAGGGGCATCCGGTAGCGCCCTCCTCTTCAGGGAGGGGTTGGGGTGGGGTTTATCGTCTGGGCGGAGCGCTTGTGGCACGGGGGGGGG
>CAZZYX010000179.1:0-3329 GCA_964658485.1 uncultured Acetobacteraceae bacterium
GGCTGGCGGCGCTGGGCAGCCGACCGGGCGACCGCATCGTCGTGCAGGTCGAGAAATCGCATCATGCGGTAGTGCTGTACCTGGCGGCGCTGCGCGCGGGCGTGATCTTCGTGCCCTTGAATACCGCCTATACCGCAGCCGAACTCGCCTATTTCCTGACCGATGTGGACCCGGCGATCATCGTCTGCCGCCCTGCCGACGAAGCGGCGGTGCGCGCCATCGCCGGGGCAGCGATGGTGGTGACGCTCGATGCGGACGGTACCGGCAGCTTACTGGACGATCTGCCTGACGAATCCGCGCCGGTAATCATGCGCGAAGCGAATGATCTGGCCGCAATCCTTTATACGTCGGGCACCACCGGGCGCTCGAAAGGGGCAATGCTCAGTCACGACAATCTTTATAGCAATGCGGCGACGCTGCACGAGTTGTGGCAGTGGCAGCCCGACGATGTGCTGATCCATATCCTGCCGATCTATCACGTCCACGGCCTGTTCGTGGCGTTGCATGGCGCGCTGCTGGCGGGGGCCAGCGTGATTTTTCACCAGGGCTTCGATTCCTCCGCGGTGATCGCCGATTGCGCTCGCGCGACGGTGTTGATGGGGGTGCCGACCCACTACACCCGGCTGATCGAGGCGCCGGGCCTGACGCGCGCGGCAACCAAAAGCATGCGGCTGTTTATTTCCGGGTCGGCACCGCTGCTCGCCGAAGCACACGAGCGGTTTGCGAAAAAGACCGGCCAGCGCATCCTCGAACGCTACGGCATGACCGAAACCGGGATGATCGCCGCCAATCCCTATGATGGCGAGCGCGTGGCAGGCACCGTCGGCTTTCCGTTGCCGAAGGTCTCGGTGCGATTGCGTGACGGCCTGGGTCAGCCGGTCGAACTGGGCGAGCCGGGGATCCTGGAAGTACGCGGGCCCAACGTGTTCAAGGGCTATTGGCGAAACCCCGAAAAGACCGCCGAAGAGTTTCGCGATGGTCGTTATTTCGTCACCGGCGATGTTGCCACGCGCGACAGCGAAGGGCGGATCACGCTGGTCGGCCGCGCCAAGGACATGATCATCGCCGGCGGCTTGAACATCTATCCCAAGGAAATCGAGGAAGCGATCGACGCGTTACCGGGCGTCGCCGAAGCGGCGGTGATCGGTGTCCCGCACCCCGACCTGGGTGAAGCGGTGGTGGCCGTGGTCGCCCGCGAACCAGGCGCCGACCTGAGCGAAGCGGGCATCCTGGCGGCACTGGTCACCGAACTGGCGCGGTTCAAGCAGCCGCGCCGGGTATATATCGTCGACAGCCTGCCGCGTAACGCCATGGGCAAGGTGCAAAAGGCGGCGCTACGCAACGAACATGCGGCACTGTTCGCCAGCAAGGCCGTTTCCGGTGAGTAGGCAAGGAAGGCCCTGGGCTTGTTGAATTTGACCGCTGTCTATTCGATACGTGGCGCCTGGGGGCGTGGCAATCCAACCGGCCCGGTGGATAAAACGACCTGGCACGTCCCCACGCCTGATCAGTTGGACAAGATGAACCGGGTCATCCCGCTATTGCGCGAGGGAAGCCGCAGGAATGCGGCGATCTTGCGGTCTTCCCCGCCTCGTCGATGTCGTCGTACATTACCGGCACGATCATCCCGATCGACAGCGGCACGTTTGCCGCCTCTGGATGGCACCGGGGCCCTGCGGCGATTTTCGAGCATCCCTGACGCCGGGGCTGCGCACCAGGCGAAGCCCCGGCGACCCGGTCAGATGGGTAAATAGGCGAAATGTCCGCCATCGCGTTCCAGTCGCCCGAATCCGGGAAACGGCAGATGCATGCCCGCGATCAAAATCTCATCCTGGGCGACTGTGTCGAACATGCGTTTGCGCGCGCTTCTTGCCAATTCCTGATCGACATCGGCAATGAACGCAATGTCGGGATTGCGTGACTGCTCTTCGATAGCGTGGACCAGGTCCCCCCAGATCAGGACTTGTTGGTTGCCACTGTCGATCTGAAAGCCGCAATGCCCCGGCGTGTGCCCATACAACGCGATGATGTCGATGTTGGGCAGAATGCGGCCGCTATCAAAGGGTTCAACGCGGTCAGCATAAGGGGCGAAAGCCTTCATGGCCCAAGCGAATTGTCCTTTCAACGCATCAGGCGCTCGGGACATCTGATCTTCGCTCAACCAGAAATCCAATTCGCGCTGGTGGACAAAGACGCGCGCATTGGCGAAATTTGCGAGCCCACTTCCATCAATAAGGCCGTTCGTATGGTCTGGATGGATATGCGTGCACAAAACCACATCAATATCCTCGGGCACGACACCGGTCGCACGCAGGTTGGGAATGAGTTGGTTAACTGTCGGACCCAACTCGTGGCCACAACCGGTATCGATCAGGATCGTCTGATCCGGAGTCTGGACGAGAAAAGCGTTTACATCGATGTGAAGAGGATCGGGTGCGGATGACAGGGGCGCCCCGGACGCGGCAACAAGCAGCGGACCGGAAAGATCAAAATAGCCGTCGGATAGCGCTGTAATCCTTGTGTCGCCGATCATGATTGTCGGGGATTTTTGCCTAACAGGGGATGAACTTGTCTGGCTGCTGTGCATCTAACGCTCCTCGGAATCCCGCAAGGGAAATCAATCGTCCCGGCTGAGAAGCCTACTGGTAACGGATGGAAACTGGTGTAAACTAGAAACCTAGTCGCAACCAGATATCATTAAGGTGACCGTTCATGGCCACAGAACAGGATTTTGCCGCGATGCGGCTGCTCGTCGATCTGCTCGCGGACAAGTGGACATTGCCAATACTTGGCGCGCTTTGTGAAAATGGAGGCCGCCAGCGCTTCAACGCTCTCAAGCGAGGCATTGCCGGCATTTCGCAAAAAAGTCTGGCCTCTTGCCTCAAGCGGCTCGAATTCAACGGTTTGATCGAACGCATAGTCGCCACCCAAGGCCAGCTCTCCGTGGAGTACCGGGTCACAGCCATTGGACACTCGCTTGAATTGCCCGTCAACGCGCTGATACTGTGGTCAAACCAAAATATCGAGGTGATCGTGGCAGCCCGTGAAGCATCGCGATCAGGCAATACCTGATTGGTCATGTAGGCGCGGATCTGTTCGTCGTTGGATGTTATCGCATGGGTAGCGTCCCCGTCCACCGCCTGATTGTATTCGGGGCTGTTGAACAGATCATTGCCACGCAGGATAGATGGAGTTGGAGCACGCAGTGTGGCCATATTGTGGCCGGAGGGTTGGGCGGGAGGGCTGGCTAAGCCGCTAAGAGATTGATAATAATGGTGGACGCACTTGGGCTCGAACCAAGGACCCGCTGATTAAGAGTCAGCTGCTCT
>CAZZYX010000180.1:0-3291 GCA_964658485.1 uncultured Acetobacteraceae bacterium
CATGACGGCTTCCGGTGCGGTAGTCGACCTCGGTGATGAGCGTCACCGCCACGTCGTCGTCGATGGACTCACTGAGTTGGTCCGGCTCGACGATGCGAAGTTGATACCCGTTGCCGAGCGTGCGCACCAAGCCCTGGGCGACATAGAGATCGGACGGAAAATTGCCGCTGTCCGACAGGATGACCCGGCGTGCCGGGTTCAATGCCAGGGCGGATGTGAGGGCCTGGTAAACTTTAATCGACAGCGTATCACCCATCACGACGGTGTCAGGCTCCGCTCCGATCAAGTTGGCGATCCGGTTGCCGACCCTGCTGGGCTGGTCCATCCAGCCGGCCTTGTTCCAGGCTTGGATGAGCAGATTGCCCCATTCGTGCTGAACAACGTGCGCGAGCCGCGTCTTGACGCTGTGCGGCAAGGGGCCGAGCGAGTTGCCATCGAGGTAGACAATGCCCTCGGGCAAATAGAACAATTGGCGGGCTGCAGCAAAATCAGTTTTCATTGCGCAAATTCCATTAGAGTAGCTCAATGTGATTGACTCTCGCTCATCAGACCGGGACGAACACCCAGACCCATGGACGCATCGATGATGGCGCCGTGCATCGGCGAGGATAGGTCGGTTGCGAGGAAGTGAACGATCGCGGCGATTTCAGCCGGCTCGATCAATCTGTGCTTCGGCAACCCTTCGAGAAAAGCGGTCCGACTTGCCGGGCTCAAATGATCGAGCGTACTTTGCTGGAACATGGCGGTGTTGGTTGCACCGGGGCAGACGGCAAAAATGTCGAGCGCGCTTTGAGCATGTTCCGCCGCCAACTGCTTGGTCATGAAGGCGACAGCCGCCTTGCTCATGCCATCAGACAGGCGAAAGCCCGGGAACACGTTGATGCCGCCGCCCACCGAGCTGATGTTGATGATCTTGCGGCGGCTGGACGGCAGGGCGCTCACTTCGGCGAGGAAGCTCTGGCACATCTTCAGCGTGCCATCCGCATTGATGCCCAGCATCAGCCGGTCCTGCTCGTCTGGATCGTCAGAAAAGCGTTTGACGGTCGCGGAGCCGACGGCCGCATTGTTGACCAGCACGTCCATCTGGCCAAAATGCGCGATAACGTCCCGCATGCAGGCCTTGATCGAAGCTGCGTCGCGCAGATCCAGAGGGTGCGCGGAGACGCGTTCTAGCCCGCGATAGAGGTCGTTCGCCTGGGCGGCCGTTTCCATCCCGTCGACATAGGTAAAGGCGACGGTCGCGCCATAGGCGTGCAGGCGTTCAACGCAGGCACGACCGATGCCGCCCGTTCCGCCGGTGACCAAGGCGAACTTCCCGGCGAGTCGATAAGGAGCCAGCAGACTTGCTGCGTTCGCGTCCATTTCACGTCCTTTCAGATCGATTGCGGCGACGACCGGCAACCTGCGCGGCGCTCTACCGATTTTTCTGTCCGTTGAATTTCGTTTCGAGAACGTTCACCAGACGCACCAGCGGGAGCAGCAGGATCAGATACAGAATTGCTGCGCCCAGAAGGGGGGTGGGATTGGCGTAGTAGGCTTGAGCGTCCTGGCCCTCCTTCAAAAGCTCGGGAATGGCCACGGTCGACGCCAGCGACGTTTCCTTGAACATCGAGACGCAACTGCTGGTGATCGGCGGAATGATGGTCCGGATGGCTTGCGGCAGTACGATCTTCCAAAAGGCCACCGGGAACGGTATCCCGAGTGCCGCCGCGGCTTCGAACTGGCCGCTCGGGACGCCTTCGATACCCGCCCGGTAGACTTCGGCGGAATAGGCAGCCATGACCATGGAGAAGCCCAGGATCGTCGCCGTCCAGGGCGAAAACCGGATGCCGACAAAGGGCAGTGCATAGTAGATCAGGATCAGAACGACGAGCACCGGCATCGCGCGGAACACGTCGGTATAAGCGATGGCCAAATATCTGAACGGCTTTGCCGCATAGAGACGCAAAACCGATATGACCAGCCCGGCGATCAGTCCGAACAGGATGCTGGCGATACCGATGAGCAACGTATTGATCAAGCCGCGTCCCAAGGCCGGCAGGCTTGAGAGCAGAACATCGACGTTCAGGAACGTTTCAGAGAACGACATCGCGGGCTCCAAGATTGTTAACCGGCACAATCCGGTGACCCGGTTGACCAAGCGCGCCCATGCTGAATTCCCCTCGCGGGTTGGAGCGCCGAGCCACAATCCGCCGCGTCCTACACAATCCCGCGGGCCGTGCGCGCGGCCCATCAGGACCGCGCAAGCTTCTATTTCTGCGTTGGAACCGGCATGACCTTGAGCACCGACGAGTTGGGGTCGGCCTCAGTCCCAAGCCATCTTCTGTGAATAGACGCCATTGTCCCGTCTTCTTTCATTTGGGAAATCGCATCGTTGACTTTTTCCAGCAGTGGAGAATTTTTGCGCATCATGAGAGCAAACGTGTTGTCAGCTGGAATGTGCTCGGCCATCGTGAGGCCGGACATTTTCTTCAACGCGAACTGCAACCCCGTGTAGTCGTTTACCATGCCATCCAGCCGCCCGGACTGAGTATCGAGCAACAGATCCTGTGCGGTATTGAACGTGCGCAGTTCGCCGAAACCGTACTTTTTCTGATTGGCCTTAACCCATGCCTCACTCACAGTAGCGGCAATGACGCCGACGGTCTTGCCGCGCATATCTTCCAGGGATTTTACTGGAGATCCGGAAGCCGTAGCAAGGGCGAGGTCCGTGTCGTAGTAGCCTTGCGTGAAGGACTGGCTCTTCAAGCGCTCATTAGTAATGGTGATTGATGAAATGGCGGCGTCGATGCGATTGGACGATAGCGCGGAAAACAACGCCTGAAAGCCATAGTCCTGCAACTCGAGGTTGACGCCGATGCGCTTCGCCACAGCACGGACGACATCGACCTCATATCCTTCAAATTCGCCGGATGGCGTCTTGTTTTCCCAAGGTGGATTGCTCGGGTAAACCCCGACTGTCAAAGTCGTCGTTTGTGCGACAACCAGATGCATGGGTAGCAGCACGAATACCGCGCCTGCTATAAACAGCCTTCGCGTTTGCACCATTATGCTCTCTTTCGCTCTAGTACTGATGCGTAAGTTCTTGCTCACACTGGCCCAAGACCAGCGTGCCGACCCGCAGCTACTCATCTCAGCCATTTTGCCCGATGAACTTAGCTCGCCACAATGTCCAGCGCAACCCAAAATATACGATCGCGGGGATTATACAAAATCTTCAAGCTGGCCATTCGGGGATCGCGGTCCTGTCAAGACAGCTTCAGGTTCGAGACGTATCGGACTGCGACTTGC
>CAZZYX010000181.1:0-3283 GCA_964658485.1 uncultured Acetobacteraceae bacterium
CCCTCCGTGTGGTTATGGAAGGACCAAACACGACAGGAGTTCACCATGTTTGAAAAAATGCGCATCAAGGAGCATATGGAAGTCGCCGATGCCAATGGTCGTCACCTTGGCACTGTCGATGACGTTCAGGACGATCGCATCAAGCTGACCAAGACCGACAGCGCCGATGGTGCACACCACTATGTGCCAATCGACGACATCGAGAAGATCGCCGATAATCGCATCTACCTCAAGCAGTCTTCGGCCAGCGCAGCCTGGTGATCAGATCGCCGCGTCGGGTTACCGGACACATCCGCTGACCCGACGCGGCGCCCTTGCCGGCTATCTCCCACATATATTCGAGAATCATCATGGGTATCGCACGATTAGTTGCCGCCGGGCTGGTAGGTTACGGCCTGTATCGCTGGGCCAAGCCTGCTGCGCCTGCCGCCAGCCGGGTAGCTTTCGCGCCGGGCCAGGCAAATCATGAGGGCATCAGCCAGATCCGCGACGCTGGACCCGCCGCAATGGCCAGCGATCCCCCGCACTGGGACCGGGTGGATCAGTTGAGCGACGAAAGCTTCCCTGCAAGCGATGCTCCCGGGACATACTAAGACCGCCATAGCCCATGCCTGCATGGGAACGTTCCTTGGTAATACCCTTGGTGCGGCGGGTCTGCCAGCAGCAGACCCAGACATGACATCCAAGGATCTGTTCGATAATGGCAATTGATAAAGAGTTCGAAACCACCGCGGGCAATGGCGGTGAAACCCATCAGCACGTGTCCCCCGATGGTAATCACGGCGACGGCGCCGCACATCTGACCACCAATCACGGCATGCGCATCTCCGACAACCAGAACCAGCTCAAGGCTGGCGCGCGCGGGCCGGTATTGCTGGAAGATTTCGTCCTCCGCGAAAAGATCTTTCATTTCGATCACGAGCGGATCCCGGAACGTATCGTCCACGCGCGCGGCTCGGCTGCACATGGTTTTTTCGAGAGCTATGGCGATCTAAGCGAGTTGACCAAGGCTGGCCTGTTCAGCGCAGCCGGCAAGCGCACCCCGGTCTTTACACGCTTTTCCACTGTCGCCGGTGGGTCCGGATCGGTGGACACGCCACGCGATGTTCGTGGTTTCGCGGTTAAATTCTATACCGAGCAAGGCAACTGGGATCTGGTCGGCAACAACATCCCGGTATTTTTCATCCAGGATGCGATCAAGTTCCCCGATCTGATCCACGCCGTCAAGATGGAGGCGCAAACCGGCTATCCACAGGCCGCTACCGCGCATGACACATTCTGGGATTTCATCTCGCTGATGCCGGAATCGACTCATATGATTATGTGGGCGATGTCCGACCGCACGCTTCCGCGCTCGTTGCGGACGATGCAGGGTTTTGGCGTCCATACCTTCAAGATGGTCAACGCCGGGGGCGATATAACCTTCGTCAAGTTTCACTGGAAGCCCAAGCAGGGCATGCAGTCGACGATCTGGGATGAAACGGTCAAGATTGCCGGGGCCGATCCCGATTTCCATCGTCGCGACCTGTTCGAAGCGATCGACACCGGCGATTTTCCCGAATGGGAACTGGGCATCCAGGCCTTCGACCAGGAATTCGCCGACAGCCTGCCCTATGACGTGCTCGATGCGACCAAGATCATCCCGGAGGAAGTACTGCCGGTCCGCATGATCGGGCGGATGGTGCTCGACCGCTATCCCGACAATTTCTTCGCCGAGACCGAGCAGGTGGCATTCTTGCCGACCAATATCGTGCCGGGGTTGGATTTCAGCAACGACCCATTGTTGCAGGGCCGCCTGTTTTCCTATCTGGACACCCAGAAGAGCCGCCTGGGCACGACCAATTTTCATCAACTGCCGATCAATGCAGCCAAATGCCCGGTCATGAATTTCCAGCGGGACGGGCAGATGCAGATGAACGTGCCCAAGGGTCGCGCCAATTACGAACCCAACAGTCTGGCGCAAGGCGACCGGGATCCCGAGGGCGGCGGAGCTCGCGAATGCCCGGCGACCGGGTTCGTTACCACCGCAGGCCGTGCCGCTCATGACGAACAGGGCGACAAGCTGCGCATTCGGCCCGAAAGCTTTGCCGATCACTACAGCCAGGCGCGAATGTTCTTCCGCTCGCTGGCCGGTCCAGAGCAGGCGCATCTGGCCTCCGCGCTGGTGTTCGAATTGTCCAAGGTCGGTCTCGATCATGTTCGTAACCGCGTGCTCGGCAACCTCGTCAATGTCGACAAGGAACTGGCGGCGCGGGTCGCCAACGGGTTGAACGTCCCTCTGCCCAAGGCATCGGTTCCCACCGCCCCGGTTCAGGATTTCGAGCTATCGCCGGCCTTGCGGATCATCGAAGGCCCGCTGACCCCGGACTCGATCAAGGGCCGCGCGATCGGCATATTGGTGACCGATGGCGCCGATGCCGGTGTCGTGAACGCCCTGATCAAGTCGATCAAGGCTGCCGGCGGCAAGCCGGTAGTGATCGCGCTCAAAGTCGGTGGTGCGAAGTTGTCGAACGGCAAATTATTGGCTGCCGATGGCCAGTTGGCGGGGACGCCGTCGGTGCTGGTGGATGCCATCGCCCTGGTGGTATCGGAGGCTGGTTGCGCGGCGCTGCTGAAAGAAGCGGCGGCGGTCCAATTCGTGATGGATGCGTTCGGCCACCTGAAAGCGATCGGTCACACGCCGGAAGCAAAACCCTTGCTCGATAAGGCCGGGGTAATGGCGGACGAAGGCGTCGTGGCGCTGGACAAGGGCTTTATCGACGCTGCCGCCAGGCGCTATTGGGCCCGCGAGCCGACCTTGCGGACGCTGGCCTGATTTCGGCGGAAGACCTGCGCGCCGAAATTGCGGCTTGCAGGTTTTGCGCAGCGGTCCTGCCGTGCGGGCCGCGGCCGATAGTCCAGTTCGGTGCCGGTGCGTCCATCGTCATCATCAGCCAGGCGCCCGGCCGGCTGGTGCATGAAACCGGCGTCCCGTGGAACGATGCCAGCGGTCGGCGGCTGCGCGACTGGACCGGTCTTGCCCCAGAAGTGTTTTACGATTCCGACCGTATTGCGCTGGTGCCGATGGGTTTGTGTTATCCGGGTCGGGGGGCTGATGCCGACCTGCCGCCGCGCCGCGAATGCGCGCCGCTGTGGCATGACCGGAGCATGTCGTGCCTGCCCGCCCGGACGCTGACCTTGCTAGTCGGACAATATGCCCAGAACGCCTATCTGCCCCAGGCCCGGCGCATGTCGGTGACCGCGCGGGTGCGGGCTTTCGACACCAGACTTAAAAGTAGTAGTA
>CAZZYX010000182.1:0-3169 GCA_964658485.1 uncultured Acetobacteraceae bacterium
ACCGGTCCATGGTGGGGTGGGATGCCGGTCTCTGCCGACCGCCGACTGGTCGCCGGTGCCAGCTACGGCGTGCAGATAATCGGTTCGCTGCTGTTCATCCTTGCCGCAGGCAACAGTGGGCCATAAGTCGAGAACGCGGCATCGACTTCGGGCGTGAAGCCCGAATAATAGGCATTCCTTACCGCCATCTTGGGAGCCCTGGGATGAAGTAGAATGGGCACACGCAAAGCCTGCACGCGTTCGAGAATGGGCAAGAAAGCCGGATCATCGAGATTGCGCGCGCCCACTCTGCCGCATAGCATCGTCCCATTGAACCCGGGCGTCCTGACGCATCGATCAAGTTCCTCGACGGCGGCATCCGGGATCGCCACTGGTAGTGTAGCGAACGCCTGGAAGCGGGTGGGATGGCGTGCCATTGCCGCGGCCAAAGCATCGTTTGTCCTCCGCGCAAGGTCGACGCTTTCTGGCCCGAGGTCATGAAGTGCCGGGGTGGTCAGCGACAGGACCTGAACGTCAACTCCAGCCTCATCCATCAAAGCGTGCCGTTCCTCCGGTAGATCGAGCAAGCGAGCCTCGATCGTATCGGAATGGAACCCGACACTGGGATCGACGGCCTCAAGGCCAATGGCATTCCACGCGTCTCGGATTTCCGCTGTCAGGAAATGCCTCTTCTATACCGATGAGTTTCATGAACGGTCTCCATCAAGAATGTGTCATGCTTGGAACTTCGGGGGGGTTCGTTGAAGGGACATCACCAGGGAACAGTGTGCCCCTCGCGATTGAGAAACTGGAGGCCGCTCTTGCCCTGCTGGGAGAGAAGCACATCGACAACTTTCGGGATGCTATCCTCGATGCCAAACGGCGCATTCGGCCCTCCCAATTCGGTGCGCACCCAACCCGGTGCCATCAGTACCAGAGCCCGCGATCCCTTGGGCTGGCGGGCCGCGTAGCTCCGCATATACTGGTTCAACGCGGCCTTGCTGCCACGATAGACCTCATGCCCGCCTTTTTCATTGTTGCTGACGCTGCCTTGTCCAGACGACATGATGCCGATCAACCCGGTTGTGTGAACCAGGTCTTCCAGCCCCTCCACGACCCGCATCGGGCTCAAGGCATTGGTGATCATCACCCGGACGAATTCGTCGGTCGATACCTCCGAAATGGTTTCGTCCTGTTTCTTGTTGGCCGTTCCAGCATTGTGAAACAGTATCTCGAAGGCCCGACCAGACAGGCGGTCGTGGAGCGCCTTGATCTCATCGGCTTGGGTCACGTCCAGCGTCTCGATCTCAAGACGACCGTGATGCTTGTCTGCCAGATCGTGCAATTCGGTTCTGGCCCCATTCTGGACAGTTCCGACGACGTTCCATCCTTTCCGGAGAAACTCAGCGGCCATCGCTAGGCCAAGACCCCGGGATGCTCCGATGAGCAGAACAGTTCTAGCTGTTGGGTTTGAAGTGGATACGGACATGAGAAAAGCCTCTCTTCGTAAACTCAAATAAATATGGTTGATCCAAATAGTTGGCGCCAGACGCACAAGAGACCTAGTATAGTTGCACCAAACGCCATGTTGGCATAGGAAAGGAAATAGATGGCGCCCATGGAAGACATTGATCTCAACCTACTCACAGCGCTGGACGCACTATTGACGGAAGGCAGCGTAACGGCGGCAGCCCGGCGTCTCGGCCTCAGTGCATCCGCCATGAGCCGGACACTGGGGCGGCTGCGGACCGCGACAAACGACCCGCTCTTGGTGCGCGCAGGGCGAGGGCTCGTGCCGACCCCAAGGGCCATCGATCTGCGCAAACGAGTTCGCGAAGTGACACGCGAGGTACGCGAGGTCTTGAGCCCTCAAGTGGTCGATCTCGACATCGCAACGCTTGATCGAACCTTCACCATTCGCGCGAGCGAGGGGTTCATAGAGCTCTTCTCCGCGCCGTTGGTAACGGCTATTACGGCAACTGCGCAACACGTCCGGCTGCGTTTCGCGCCCAAACCCGACAAGGGTGCTCGCCCACTTCGTGAGGGGGAGATCGATCTTGAAATCGGCGTACTTGGAGTCTCCGCACCCGAAGTGCGCGCCCAACTTCTGTTTCGAGATCAATTCATCGGCGCGGTCCGGATCGGTCATCCATTGCTGACGGGCCCGATGTCGCCTGAACGCTACGCGGCCTGTAAACATGTGGTTGCTTCCCGAAGAGGCGCGTTTACTGGTCCAGTCGACGATGCCCTGGGCGAAGTGGGGCTCAGGCGAGATGTCGTCGCTGTTGTTCCCGGCTTCCCGGACGCCATCCGCATCGCGAGTCGAACGGACCTCGTAGCTCTTGTTCCACGATCCTGCTTTCGCAGCCCTGATCCTTTGACGGAGGGCCTTACCACATTCGAGCTTCCCGTCCGGACGCCGGAAATCGCAATTTCGGCGATGTGGCATCCCCGCATGGATGCCGATTCGCCCCATCGGTGGCTACGCGAACAAGTAAAGGCGGCATGTCGCGCGGCTTTGCACGGACATTAGATTAGATTGTCAGATAAAACATCGTCGGCCTCCGCATGCTCCATGGGCTGTTTGCCGTTCGCAGCTCGGATAGCATGCCCCAAGATTTTGCTACTTGGCGGCACTGCACGACTTTGTTTCTCTCTCGCAGGGAAGGGATGGGGGCATGTTGACCTGAGTAGAACAAGCATCACGCAGACGGGACGGCGCGGAATGACCTATTGACGAGCCGGTGTTCGACTTTATTTCAGTCAGCAGATAGGCAGTTCTATAAATCGGTCTTATGCCTAATTCTCTAATGTCGTTAGAAAAAGTTGCAGCCTCTGAAGGGGTCGGCGGTTCAAATCACATCAAGCGCAAGGCGACCCTTTTTTAAGGGCCCTAACGGTTTTTATTACTTTCGAGATCAGGGCTCCTCTTGATCACCGTGAAGACGAAGGCTCACCGATAGAAAGAATTGTTGTGCAACGACGCTTGCATAAGCGCCAGAAAGTACGATCCGGAGAGCCACTTTCTGCGTGCGGGTGGCGTCAAGGAACCCTCCTCCGGCACCGTTGCCGCGATTGGACGGCTCCACGAAGATGTCCTGAAATCGCGCTCGTTTGTATGAGACCCGTACCCTTAGGAAGCATCGATAAATAGCTGAATCGTAAAATGTCTGGCGGCGGGATTCCCTTT
>CAZZYX010000183.1:0-3153 GCA_964658485.1 uncultured Acetobacteraceae bacterium
AAATGACTGGGTGGCGTTCCTCGGCGCATCCTACTTCCGCTCCATCGGCGAACTCTACCAATATGGCCTGTCGGCGCGCGGCGTCGCGATCGATGTCGTCGTAGCGGACCGACCCGAGGAATTTCCCGCCTTCACCCGCTTTTACATTCAGCCTTCGGTCGATGGCGGCGACACCATCACCGTTCATGCCCTGCTCGAAGGGCCCAGCATCACCGGCGCCTATCGTTTCGTGCTCCGGCGCGACAAGGCCGTGGTGATGGAGGTGGAGGCGCAATTGTTTTTGCGCCGCGACATCGAACGCCTCGGCCTTGCGCCGTTGACTTCGATGTTCTGGTTTTCCGAAACCGAAAAGCCGACCGCTGTCGATTGGCGCCCGGAAATCCACGACTCCGATGGCCTGGCGATGTGGACGGGCAGCGGGGAACGCCTGTGGAGGCCGTTGAACGATCCCCGGACGATTGCGGTTTCGGCATTCGTGGACAGATCGCCGCGCGGCTTCGGATTAATGCAGCGGGATCGCAACTTCGATCATTATCTCGACGGCGTGCACTATGAGCGGCGCCCGAGCCTGTGGGTCGAGCCCCTCGCCGATTGGGGCGACGGCACGGTCCAGCTGATCGAGATCCCTACCAACGACGAGATCAACGATAATATCGTGTTGTGCTGGGTGCCCAAGGCACGCGCCACGGCGGGCAGCAGCTATCGCCTGCACTATCGGCTGCACTGGACGGCCAGCGAGCCTTTCCCGCCCGAAGTCGCTTTATGTGTCGCAACCCGGATCGGGCGCGGCGGCCAGCCCGGCAAGCCGCGACCCCAGCGAATCGTTAAATTCGTGGTGGAATTCCTTGGCGGCCCGCTCGCAGACTTGCCCTATGGCGTCCTGCCCGAGGCGATGCTTACCACCACGGGCGGCAATTTTTCCAACGTCTTCACAGAGGCTGTTCCCGACGGTGTAGCCGGACATTGGCGTGCACAATTCGACTTTGCCGCCCCCGGATCCGCCAATCCGGTCGAGATGCGCCTTTTCCTGAAAGCCGGGGGCAGGACGCTGACCGAGACATGGCTCTATCAATATCATCCGGCCGCGTGATTGAACGCAGTACGATCCGGCTTGGTATTTCAGACGACATTTCGGCGAGACTATCGACACTGTCACGGACGTCCATCGCGGCGCCCGTGGCCGTGTGATTATAAAAACGAACCGGCAGCCTGCTCGGTTCAAACGCCAGGACGGCTGGTAGCCATCAACGCATCGACGAATGTCTGCCGCCACCAGACGACATCCTCGGTTTCGACCGAGTCCATCAATCGCCGCCAGCGGCGGACACGGTCGGCTTTATCCATCCTCAATGCCAATAAGATCGCATCGGACATTTCTTCGGCGCTGTAGGGGTTTATCAGCACTGCGTCGGTAAACTGCGTTGCCGCACCGGCGAAACGCGACAGGATCAGGACACCGGGATCCGTGGGATCCTGCGCAGCGACATATTCCTTGGCGACAAGGTTCATGCCATCCCTGAGCGGTGTCACCAGCCCGATCCTGGCAGCACGGTAGATGCCCGCCAGGACATCACGCGGATAGCCGCGATTGACGTAGCGCACCGGCACCCAATCGATGTCGGCATACGCTCCGTTGATCCGCCCCGACAGCCCCTCGAGGATCGTCCTGATCTTGCGATAAGTCTCGACCGAACCCCGCGACGGCGGCGCGATCTGGAGCAGAAAGACCTCCTTGCGCTCCTCCGGGTGATCGACGAGGAACCGCTCGTAGCCCAGGAACCGCTCCTCCAGCCCTTTGGAATAATCAAGCCGGTCGACGCCGACAATCATGTCACGGCCATTGGCGCTGTCGCGCATCTGCTGGAATGCCTGGCGCGCCGGGCCACTCTGGGCCATCTCGACGAACTGCTGGGTGTCGATGCCGATCGGGCAGATGATAATCTTGATCGTTTTTCCGCCCAGCGAGATCGTGCCATCCTCGTTGATGATCGCGCCCAGCTGTTGCGTGACATAGTCGGTGAACGACTCGCGCCATTCGTCGGTATGGAAACCGATCAGATCATAGGAAAACAGTGTCCGCACCAGCTCTTCGGCCATGGGCAGGCTCGATAGCAGGCGGCGTGGTGGCCAGGGGATGTGCAGGAAGAACCCGATGCGGTTTTCACAATCGAGCTTACGAAGCTCCGCCCCAAGCGGCAGCAGATGATAATCGTGCACCCAGATCGCGTCATCGGCTTCGAGCAGCGGTCGAATGGTCTCGGCAAAACGTTGATTGACGCGCTGGTAGCCACCTGCGAAGCCGCGCTCGTATTCGGCCAGGTCGACCCGGTCATGAAATAACGGCCAAAGCGTACGATTGGCATAGCCGTCGTAGTATTCCTCGATATCCTGATCCTCAAGGTCGATTGTCGCCGTCGTCACCTCGTCCGCTCGTTCGAAATTGATGTGCCCGGTAAATTGATCGGTGCGTTCGCCGGACCAGCCAAACCAGAACCCCGAATATTGGCGCAGCGCCGCTGCCAGCGCCACGGCCAGCCCGCCTTGTGCGCCGCGCGCTGCCCCCGGCGACTGGACCCGGTTCGAAACTACCACAAGCCGGCTCAACGGACGGTCCCCCAGGAGCGGCTCAGCAGCACCGCGCAATTGATCAGCCCGACCAGCGAATAGGTTTGCGGGTAATTGCCCCATAATTCGCCCGTCGTCGGATCGATGTCTTCCGACAGCAGCCCCGCCGAAGTCCGCCGGGTCAGCATTTCCTCGAACAGCTCCCGCGCGTCGGCGCTCCGCCCGGTCAGGTAAAGCGCCTCGATCAGCCAGAAGGTACAAACGTTGAACGCCGTCTGGGGCAGCCCGAAATCATCCTCGGTAGCATAGCGCAGCATGGTCGAACCGCGCCGCAGCCCGGCTTCGACCGCGGTCAGCGTCGATCGAAAACGCGGATCTTCGGGCGACAGGAAGCGCAGGTCGAGCAACTGGATCAGGCTGGCATCGAGATCGTCGCCCGAAAATGTCGCCGACAGCCGCTGCGTATCCTCGCGCCAGGCCCTGCTTTCAATGGTCGCGCGGATTTTTTCCGCCCGCGCTGTCCAGAAGTCATGCCGCTCGTCGAGCTTCAATGCGGTGGCAGCGCCAGCCAGCCGGTCGCAAGCCGCC
>CAZZYX010000184.1:0-3123 GCA_964658485.1 uncultured Acetobacteraceae bacterium
GATGCATCGTAGATGATCTCGCGCGCCATCCGCGGATCCCCCTCCACCGCGTAGATATAGGTTGGCGTCCGCGAGTATTTGCCGAGCATGAAGAAGGTGACCGGAAACCGGCCGGGACCATCCTTGAACAGGGCAAAGTCCGTGTCGTAACCGACAAATCCGAGCGCGCCGTAGTCGATAGCGTCGATGATGGCAGCGGGCAGGTTTGCGGCGGGAACATAAGGTCGGGCTGCCAGGGTACGCGCTTCGCTCGCCAATGTGTCGAAAGAGAAAGGCGATATTCTGCCCAGGCGAATGCGTGGCACGACTGGCGCCGCGATCGCAACTGCCGGGTAGAACGCCCAAAAGGAAACGGACAGCAGGAAAAAGCGTCTGTCGAGCATGGGAAATTCATTACCTCCGGCACGCGTTGTAAGTGAGCTTTTTCTACGAAGTCTTCGCAGGATCGCATTGTGCAATCCAGCGCGGATCATTGTCGCGTGAACCAGCGGCCGATGCCTGCGCGTAACGTCGACCCGGTCTCGAAATCCTTCGGATCGAGGCATTCGTACCCGGTCGCCGGGTCGTACGCCGTATCTTCGTAGTCTTCATGTCCGCCTCCCGGTGTCGCGGGGAGCCTGGCACTTTGTCCGGCATCCTGGCCCCACAAACTCGAGAATGCCAAAACCGGCGCGGCTTCACCGTCATTTTATATGGGAATCTTATGCGTATGGCCGGTGTCCAATCTCGAATTCATATGGCGAACGGGCCAAATGACCGGCCTTCGCAGGTGTGGCGACCGTTTCGTCGCGCGACCAGCGGGACATGGGGACGACGATGAACAGCCTTCAGTTATCGCTCTCGCCCGGCGCCGTCTTCGCTGGGCAAGCACCCAGGCCGGCGACCGCGCAGGGAGCCGGCGATCCGGCATGGCACCGCCGTTCCTGCCGGCGGGCATTTGGCTTCTAAAGGAGTTTTTCGATGCAAGACATCATCTGGGTCGCAGTCACGGTTGGGCTGCTTGCGGCGACGCTCGCGTACTTCAGTCTCTGCAGCAAGGCATAAGCACTGAAATTAAGGACAATCTCATGACGATCGATCTCTGGCTGGCAGGAATTACCGCGCTCGGCCTCCTCACCTATCTCGTCGCGGTGCTCGTGCGCCCCGAGCGGTTCTGAGCGGAGAATACCAATGACCATACAAGGTTGGCTGCTCATCCTGGTTTTTACCGGGCTGGTGATCGCCATGACGAAACCATTCGGCGTGGCGCTGTTCGCCATCATGGAAGGGCGCCGGACATGGCTGCATGCCGTGCTCGGCCCCGTCGAACGGGGCTTTTATGCGGCGAGCGGGATCGATCCCGAGGAGGAGCAGAACTGGCGCCGTTTCGGCATCCACATGCTGCTGTTCAACTTCGTCGGGCTGCTCCTGACCTATGCCATCCTGCGGCTGCAGTACTATCTGCCGCTTAATCCGCTGGGCTTTGCCGCGCTGCCGCCGCACCTGGCCTGGAATACCGCCGTCAGCTTTGCCACCAACACCAATTGGCAGAGCTACAGCGGCGAATCGACGATGTCGGAGTTCAGCCAGATGGTCGGATTGACCATCCACAACTTCACTTCCGCCGCGACCGGCATCGCGCTCGCCTTCGCGATCATCCGCGGGTTTGCGCGCAAGGAAGCATCCGGCCTCGGCAACTTTTGGGCCGATGTCACCCGGATCACGCTCTATATCCTGCTGCCGGCGTGCCTGGTCTACGCGCTGATCCTGCTTGCTGCCGGGGTGCCCCAGACTTTCAACGGTTCCGTCATCGCCAGCACCCTCGAAGGGGCCAAGCAGACCATCGTTCTCGGTCCGGTCGCCAGCCAGGAGGCTATCAAGATGGTCGGCACCAATGGCGGCGGTATCTTCAACGGCAATTCGGCGCATCCTTTCGAAAACCCGAGTGCGCTGGTCAACTTCCTGCAGATGCTTTCGATCTTCTCGATCGGAGCCGGGCTGACCTGGACCTTCGGCAAGGCGGTCGGCAATACGAAACAGGGCTGGGCGATCTTCAGCGCCATGCTGGTCCTGTTCCTGGCGGGCACGACGGCGATTTATGCAGCTGAATCCGCGGGCAACCCGATCCATCATGCCCTCGGCATCGCCGGCGGTAACATGGAGGGGAAGGAGGTGCGCTTCGGCATCGCCGCATCGAGCCTGTTCGCCAACGTCACCACCGACGCATCGTGCGGCGCGGTCAATGCCATGCATGACAGCTTCACCGCGCTCGGCGGCCTGGTTCCGATCTTCAACATCCAGCTGGGCGAAATTATTTTCGGCGGCGTCGGCTCGGGTCTTTACGGCATGCTGCTGTTCGTCATCCTGAGCGTGTTCGTCGCCGGGCTGATGGTGGGTCGCACCCCTGAATATGTCGGCAAGAAAATCGAAGGCCGTGAAGTCAAGCTCGCGGTCCTGGCGATCGCCGTGCTGCCGCTCATCATCCTGGGCTTCACCGGTATCGCGGCGGTCAGCAAGGCCGGCCTTGCCGGGCTCAATAACCAGGGGCCGCATGGTTTCTCGGAGATGCTCTACGCCTTTACCTCGGCGGTCGGCAACAATGGCAGCGCGTTCGCCGGGCTGACCGCGAGCACGCCGTTCTATGACGGATTGCTTGGCGTCGCGATGTGGCTGGGGCGGTTTTTCGTGATCGTGCCGATGCTGGCGATCGCCGGCAGCCTTGCCGCCAAGCGGGTCGTGCCTGCGTCTGCCGGCTCGTTCCCGACCACCGGACCATTGTGGATAGCGCTGCTGATCGGCGTGATCCTGATCCTGGGTGGCCTCACTTTCCTACCTTCGCTCGCGCTTGGACCCATCGCCGACCACATCGCGATGATCCAGGGCAAGCTGTTTTAAGGACCTATGTAATGGCTCGCATCGCCTCATCGATGTTTACTGCCGAGCTGATGTTTCCCGCCATCCGGGACTCGTTCATAAAGCTCGACCCACGGACGCTCATCCGCAACCCGGTGATGTTCGTGACCGCCGTCGTCGCCACCCTGGTCACGGTCATGTTCGTGACCGGGCTGGGTGGGGGCACCTTCGGCTTCAAGGCGCAACTGGTGTTCTGGTTGTGGCTGACCGTGTTGTTCGGCAATTTCGCCG
>CAZZYX010000185.1:0-2725 GCA_964658485.1 uncultured Acetobacteraceae bacterium
AGCCGGGGCTGCGTTTCCGTATCGCGAGAGCGATACGGCGAGTCCATTGATGGGGAAGGAGTGCGCCAGCGCCGAAAGGCTGTGCGCGGTGGCCGCCGCACCTGACATCAGGAGAGGGGCCGTTTGATCTCTTTTCCCCGCCTACACCGGAAATTAAGCAGGAAGCCTGCACCAGTGGTCTCGGACGGATGACACCGGGCGAACCCGGCAGTCGGGAGCGGCCATTAACGCGGTAGCGGGCGATGTCAAGCACCGGGTAAACCCGCCGCCAGCCCCTTTGCCGTTCGTTAACCCTGTCCGGGATAGTATCGCAACCGTCTTGGATACAGGGGATTTATGAAAAGCAGGGCAACCGCCGCCAACGATCCGGCTCCCGCATGGCTGCGGCCGGCGGTGCTCGATCGCATCGAGCAAGCCGTGATCACGCTGCTGTGGCTGTGGATGGTCGAGCGTATCGCGCACTCGTTTTTCCGCGACGGCAATCACATGGCCTGGCTGGTGCTGGTTTCCGAGACTTCGGTGATGGTGTTCACGCTGATCCGCCGGCCGACGGGAGCGATCTCGATGAACCTGGGCGACTGGCTGCTGGCAATCACCGCGACCGCCGCGCCGATGCTGGTCCAGCCCGGCGACGATCCCCTGACTGCGCTGCGCATCGCCGGGGTGGTGCTGGTGATGCTGGGCAATATTGGTCAGGCAGGCGCCAAACTGGCATTGGCGCGCAGCTTTGGCATCGCTCCCGCCAATCGCGGGATCAAGGTGTCCGGGCCTTACCGCCTGATGCGTCACCCGATGTACGCCGGCTATCTGGTGGTGCATATCGGTGTGCTGCTGATGATGCCGCTGCCGATGAACCTGGTGATCTATGCGATCGGCTGGTCGGCACAGGTCCGCCGTATCCTGGCCGAGGAGGTGCTGTTGCGGCACGACGCGGCCTACCGCGCCTATATGGCAGAGGTGACCTGGCGGCTGATCCCGGGGCTGTTCTAATCCCAAGCCCGTGCGGCGCTTGAGCATTCTCCAACGCTGATGCATTAGCATCCCGGAGCGTTGGCAAGAGCGTATTAAACATTTCGAATTAGGACGGTTCTGTCGTAAGATTGCCGCAAGGGAATTGGAGCGACGGTGCGCTGCATGTATCAGGACGGTGAGTATCTCGAGCACAATCCCGATTGGCATGCAGCGGATGCGCCGTTCAAGGCGCAATGGATTGCCGATCTGCTGGCCCGGCACGCCGTCACTCCAGCCTCGATCGCCGAAGTCGGCTGTGGATCGGGCGCAATCCTGGCCGGCCTGGCCGATGTCTTTCCGCACGCTCAACTGTCCGGATATGATATCTCGCCCCAGGCCCATGCCATCGCCCGGACGCGCCAGACCGACCGGCTGAGCGTCTATCTCGGTGACTTTGTTCAGGCTCAGGTACCCTGTTTCGATTTGGTGATGGCAGTCGACGTGTTCGAGCATGTCGAGGACTATATGGGCTTTCTCAGGGCCTTGAAGGGCAAAGGCCGCTGGCAGATTTTTCATATCCCGCTCGACCTGTCGGTACAGGGAGTATTGCGGAGCGCAGGCATCATGCGGGCGCGAACGACGCTGGGTCATCTGCACTATTTCACTCAGGAAACGGCACTGGCGACGCTGCGCGACTGCGGTTTCGAAGTGGTCGACTGGAACTACACGTTCGGCGCCGAACACTTGCCCGACCGCCGGCTCACGACCAGGATGACCAATTTGTTGCGCGCGCCGCTGCGGCTGATAAGTGAAAAATGGGCAGTTCGGGTGCTAGGCGGGGCGTCGCTGCTGGTGCTGACACGCTGAGCGCCCAGGGCGGCATTGACAACGGGGCTGGGCGGTCTTATCTGCCTGACCTCGCCCGACGCTTCGAGCAAGATGATCCCATGCGCGGGGGTTCATCACGGAAGGAAGTGGCCGGGTATCCATCTGCTGCAGGGGCTGTGCCCGTCGATCCCACCGGGGTTCGCCGCGTCCGGCCTTTTGTCGCATGGATGGTGTCCGCTCCGCGCGCGACTTTCTTTCGCCGGTTTCCCGGCCTGATAAAACAGAGGCACAGCTCACCCCATGGCGACCAAGCCCCTCATGCCCGTTCGTGCATCCGCGAAAAAGCGTTTGCGCAAAATTTTCGGTAACATCCACGAAGTCGTGCAGATGCCGAACCTGATCGAGGTTCAGCGCGAGAGCTATGAGCAGTTCCTGCGTTCGGACCCATCGGTCGGCTACGTTTCCGGGTTGGAAAAGACGCTGCGCTCAGTATTTCCGATCCGCGATTTCGCCGGGACCAGCGAGCTGGATTTCGTGCATTATGAACTCGAAGATCCCAAGTACGACGTGACCGAATGCCGCCAGCGCGGCATCACCTATGCGGCGCCGATGAAGGTGACGCTGCGGCTGATCGTGTTCGAGGTCGATGCCGAAACCGAAACCCGCTCCGTGCTCGATATCAAGGAGCAGGACGTGTACATGGGCGATATGCCGCTCATGACCGAGAACGGCACCTTCTTCATCAACGGCACCGAGCGCGTGATCGTGTCGCAGATGCACCGGTCGCCGGGCGTGCTGTTCGACCATGATCGCGGCAAGACTCATTCCTCGGGCAAATACCTGTTCGCTGCTCGCGTAATTCCCTATCGCGGTTCCTGGCTCGATTTTGAATTCGACGCCAAGGACATCGTCAACGTCCGCATCGATCGCAAGCGCAAGCTGCCGG
>CAZZYX010000186.1:0-2498 GCA_964658485.1 uncultured Acetobacteraceae bacterium
TGAGTCGCGAAGCGTTCTGCAACTCCAGTTCCGACATTAGGCCTGAAGGGCAAGCTCGATGCGCTTGGCCATGGCGGCAATTGGGAAGTAGCCTATACCCATTCGGAAAACACCATCGACGAGACTATCACCAACATCATCTACAAGCCAAATCTGCTCGCTGCCGTAAGCGGGGGCTATAATTCGGCCGGCGTACCGACCGCGGGGGGCAATTACAGCGCCGTTACTTCGTTGGCCACCGGCGCCACGGTCTACCAGCCTGCCCTGAACGCGTTTGCCAGCGCGAATGCGGTCAACCCGGCGTCGCTGCAGAATGTGCTGACCAACGAACACATCCATGGCCGCAGCGCGATCGACACCGTCGACGGCAAAGTCGGCGGCAGCTTCCTGCATCTGCCCGGCGGCAAGATCCAATACGCCGTCGGGGCGAGCTGGCGGCGGGATACCGTCAGCGGTCAACCAAACCAGACGGATTGGATCCACCCCGATGGCACGATCAACACGAAACCCCAGGGCCCCGGTGGAGGCGGCTTGACGACGGGCGGCCTGCTGGCCGATCCGTTCAGCGGGCATCGCACGGTGACCGCGCAATATCTCGAAGTCAGGCTGCCGCTCATCGGCCCGGCCTTGCAGATTCCGGGGTTCAGCAAGTTCGACGTGATTGGCGCGGTTCGTCATGAACATTACACCGATGCCGGTGATTCGACCGTTCCCAAGGTCGGGATCCGCTGGGAGCCGGTTGCGCACCAGATCATAATTCGTGGCGATTATGCGAAGTCTTTCACCGCTCCGTCGCTCTATGCGGTCAGCGGTCCGCTCAATTACCGCATCGCCGGCTCGTCGATTGCCCCTGGCGCCATCTCCGGCGCGCAGTCCGCAGGCTTCAACGCCGAGGATGGCAACAATCCCAACGCCAAGCCGGCGCATTCGCAATCGTGGAGCTTCGGCGTCGTCCTGAAACCGAATTTCATCCCTCGCCTGCAGATCGACGCCGAGTTTTCAAGAACCAAGGAAACCGGCCAGGTCACCGGTATCGGCTTCAATAACATCCTGATCGATGTTAATAAAAACGGGTCCGCCTCGCAGTTCTACAACAATATCAGCACTGGCGCGTTTGCTGGCCAGACCGGCGCCAGCAATACCGCGTTCGCGACGCCCGGCTCGCTCGCGACTTACCTGCGCAATGCGAACAACGTCAGTGGCGGCAATTTCAGCGACCTCTATGTGGTCGATCGCCAGACCAATCTCGGCACGCTGTTCGTCAAGAGCCTGAATTTTACCACCAATTATGCGATACCGCTGGGTGGTGATAACGGCACGATCAGCCTGTTGAACCAGACCTCCGTATTGCTGAGCTTCAAGAATCAGGCAATTCCCGGGCAAATCGCCTACGAATTCGCCGGAACGACGACGCAAGGCGGTGGCGCCCAGGGTACGTTGCCGCGCCTGCGGATGTATACCACCGCAGACTATTCGGTTGGCCATCTCGATTTCGGTATTGCCAACACCTTTATCGGCCCGGTGAAAGACATTGGTGCGGGTGGTGTCAGCTATTACTCCGCTCTGCTCGCGGGCACTCCGGGGGTGTTTGCCGGCCACGTTGCTTCCTTCATGTCGTGGGATCTGCGCGCCAGCTGGACCTCGGCGAAGGAAGCGGGCGCTCACGGCCTGACCGTCACGGCCGGCGTCAACAACCTGTTCGACCGGATGCCGCCGATCTCCACCAACATCAACCCGGCAGCGGGCGCTTCTTCTGTCGCGACCGCGTGGCGATCCGAAAACAACACCGATACCGGCACTTATGGCGCTATCGGTCGGCTGCTGTATATTCAAGCTGCCTTCAAGTTCTGAGGCGAGAGGGCAATGAGCGAAATGGAACAGATAGTGGCGAAGGCAGCCCGCCGGGCGCCAAGGGCAGGGTGGTTGCCCACGATCGGGGTGATCCCGTTGCCGGTGTTCATCGTGTTGGTGGCCGTGATCGCCGCCTTCACTTACCTTGGCAAAATACCTAGCGACATCTCGCTGCTGATCGCCGTGCTGGGTGTCGGCGGGTTTGCCTGTGCCGAGGTTGGTCGCCGCCTGCCGCTGCTGTCTTCGCTCGGCGCGGCGGCGATCTTCGCGACCTTCGTGCCTTCCTGGCTGGTCTATGAAAAGATCCTGCCGGGAAATCTTACCCTGGCGATAAAGACCTTCACCAAGGACAGTCAGGTCCTTTACCTCTACATTGCCGCAATCATCGTCGGCTCGGTGCTCAGCATGGACCGGCAGGTGCTGCTGCGCGGTTTTCTCAAGATCTTTGCGCCCATGCTCGCGGGTACGGTCGCAGCGATGGCCGCAGGTCTGGCGGTCGGCCTGGCCTTCGGCATGCGCGTGCATGACATTTTCTTCTTCGTACTGGTGCCCGCGCTGGGCGGCGGTGTGGGCGAGGGCGCTATTCCGCTGTCGATCGGTTATGCGGCGATACTGCATCAGGACCAGGGACTGCTGTTGGCGCGGGT
>CAZZYX010000187.1:0-2492 GCA_964658485.1 uncultured Acetobacteraceae bacterium
CGGCCAGGGCCGGTCAGGCGCAGCCGGTCCCTGCCAACCAAAGCCATGAACGAGGTCCGTATGAGCGCCGGCGCTTGACCTTCGATTCCGAGGAGACCTGGCAAATCGGATGCTTCATTCCGTAGGTAGGCAAACCAGAAGCGATGAACGTCCGTGCGTTAGGTGAGCGTCCGCCGCTACCGCTAGCGCCCCTCGCGATTGATGACGCTCCGCCGTACTTAGTTGGGCAGCCCTGTGAACCGCGCCGATGGCCCTGTTCGCGCCAGCCGCCACTGCTACAGACAACGGATCCGGGTGACACTGCCCTGCCCCCCAATTGTTCGATAACGAAACGCCAATCCTGGCAGCCCGTGGTCGCGCGCCCGGCGGTCGAACTGGGGCAGATCATGCAACCGCGCCCTGCCCCGGTTCTGCCGGGCGGGCTTATTGCGCTGAGCGCTGTCACTGGCCTGACCGTGGTTGCGACGATGCGGACTTACAATAGTGCCAAGTCGCTAATGCTGCTCAGCGTTCAGGCAGTATCGTGCTGGCCTTGGTGAGCGCATCCCAATCCTCGGGCGGATCGCCTTTATCGAGCATGCCCTTGAACACGGCATAGGCATCGCTCTTCGAGCCATACGTGCGCAAGCTGTTCGCGTCGTTGACCCATGCGAAGATGATGATCCTGGCACTGGTCGAAAATCGGAAGAACAGACGGAATCGCCCGCCTCCGAACTTGGCGCGAAACCAATGTTTGCGTGCCGGCCCGAGCGTACCGCCCTGACGAAACTCCGGGCGGGTCGGATCAATCGGGATTGTCTCGAACACCAGCTTGCGCAATGCGGCGAGCAGCTTGGCATTGGCCGTGGAATTGTACCCAGCCGGATCTTTCGCTCGCGCGCCCTCGACAGCTGCAGTCAGCTGTTCGAGTTGGCCGAGGAAGAGTGGATGCGCATAGAGCGTCCAGCCATTGACACTTACCATAGGAGAGTTGCAATCGGTCTACAGCGCAACGTCGCCGTCGATTTCGTCGTCGAGGTTGACCGGCATATCGTCCGTCAACGCCGTGATACGCGCAGCAAGTTCAGGCGACAGCGCCCTCACCGCTTCTGGGTGACGCTTGAGATCATCAGCCAGGAAGCCCAGGAAAGTTTCGATCGCGGGATCTTCGGCATCATCGGCGCGGCACACCGTAACCCCGCCATCGCTGACCCGAAAGGCAATCCGGCCGCCATAATTGACACCCAGCGCCTGGCGCACCGACTTCGGGATGGTCGTCTGCCCTTTAGCGGTGATGGTGCTGATCTCTTCAAGCGTTACGGGCATCGGACTTCTCCCACAAGTGCGGAGGTAAGGAATAATTCTTACTTTGTCAAGCCGTGGGAAGTGGGACCGCCGATACAGCGGTCCGCGATGCCGTTACCAGCAGAAGGGATCGTAAACCTGGACGATGCGGCCGGCCTCGCCGTCGTAGTCGTCGCTCGGCATGACCCCAAAACTGTCGCCCGCGTGAAACAGGGTAATGCAAACCATCAGGGTTCGGGCTAAGCTCCAGGCGTGGCGCTGTGCGATGTTGAGAGGCATTGTCCCGATCTCCTGTACCGGAGCAGGAACCATTCCCGCTCGACAGGCAGACGACAGGACCGTTCGGCAACATCGATCACCGCAGCGGGCAACGCCCAAGCGGCCGCACGTGCAATGGTGCGGACCCTTTACGGGTTGAACGAAATGGGGCCGAAGGGTCCAAGGACAGCCTCAAAGAGCGGGATGGTCCCTGCGCAAGATCGGGCGGGTGCTGGAATTGCCCGCGCTGTGGCGGCTTCAACTGCCGGACTTTTGCGCGGTCCCGCATCATCAATAAATGGCGTACATTGCGGCCGGGGTCGGCCTAGGCTGTTCAGGAGCAATGCGGGATCGCTGGATAGCAGCGAACCGCTGGCGGGCCGAGCCATTGCTAGCAGCTTGGCGAATACTTCATTGCGCCGTCAAATTGCTGAGCGTGAACGTGCGTCGATCGGTCGAACCAACCGGAGTGTTTGCCGATACGATTTGCCATTTGGCATCCGAATGACTATATACTGCCATAGTGAGGATTTCGCTATGACCGCATTGCTTCGCGTCGATACCCTATCACCGTCATTCCGACCCGAGCCGGTGAATGATGTCGAAGCGGCAGCGATGTTTCGCGCCGCTGTAAACCTGTTTGCCAGATGGGACATCACCGACGAACAGGCAGCGACCATGCTCGACCTGCCGATCCGCTCCTATCGCCGTTGGAAGGCTGGCGAGCTGGGCCGGATCGATCGTGATGGCAAAGCGCGACTGTCCAACATCATGGGCATACACAAGGCGCTGCGTACGATTTTTCGCGAGGCTTCCCGGGGCTATGCCTGGGTCAAGGCGCCCAATGCCGCCTTTCAGGAAAGGTCGGCATTGGACATCATGCTGGGCGGTGAGCTGACCGACCTGATGCGCGTGCGCCGCTATCTCGACGCGGAGCGTGGTGCCTGGTG
>CAZZYX010000188.1:0-2432 GCA_964658485.1 uncultured Acetobacteraceae bacterium
GGTACCATCCGGTACTGCGCCGGGAACAACCGGCTGTCAATACGTGACGGCGTATCCATAATGAAGCACCGCGGATTTTCAGGAAGCGGCTTTGCATGGGCCATGTAACCATATTCCGGTTCGCTATGACTGCATATCAATTGGCCTCCGCCGTCGCCCACACAGGCGGGATATGCCCAACCAGACCAAACAGGAAACGCCAAACAGGCGATCCCGGCCGAGGCGTGGAGGTAGGTAAATCAACCAATAAACCGCATTGGCGGCTGACGTGAACTCGCGATTGATCCTGCCCAGTGGGCCTGGCACCCGGGGGACTGCAGACCTTACCTATCCCGATGTTTCAGTATTTTAAGCTTATCATCTCATGGTCGTGCTAGTCATTAGGCGGTGGATCTGGACACTTTTATCCCTTTCCTGCCCAACCGGGGCGAGACCCCGGCCTTCGCGGGGGCGGGCTCTTGTGGGTGCCATAGCGGCAAGCTGCCAAGATCGGCGCGCTTGATCTGCGCCTCGCTCTCGTTATCGCACCACGCCACGGCGATCGCTGTTGAGGATGCAGTTGCTCAGACTTGGCGTTTGCAGATGAAGAGTTCCGGGCGCACATCAGGATATAAATTGATCGTCTATAAGATTGACACCGTATGCCATATCCACATACCATCCAGTATTAGAACCGCGAATCTGGGTGAGGATAAATTTTACGATGACAGGTTTAGCCGAAGTTGGGTCGGATGTAGGACGCGATCACGAAACCTTCCCCGAAAACGCGGAAGTCGTGATTGTCGGCTACGGGCCGGTGGGCCAACTTCTCGCTCTTTTATTGGGACGCCAGGGTCGCCGGGTCGTGGTCGTCGAGCGATGGGCAGCGCTTTTTGCAATGCCGCGGGCGGTCCATTACGATCACGAGATCGCGCGGATTTTTCAAGCCGCCGGCGTGATCGACCCGATGCAGGCCATTTCCGGTACAGCTGAAGAGGTGCAGTTCCTCGGCGCAAAAAGGCAGATCCTCTTCAAATTCGGCGTTTCCGGGTGGAGCCAGTCGGGATGGCCGCTGGCCAATGGGTTTGCGCAACCCGATCTCGAAGCAGTGCTCGATGAGGCAGTTCAGGCCTTGCCCAATGTGACGATCATGCGTGGCTGGCAGGCGGACGCCATCGTGCAGTCGCCGCAGGGCGCCCAGCTTACGATGCGCCGGGGCGGCTTGATTGACGGTGTGTGGACGCCCGACGGAACGACGCATCTGATAAGCTCGGCTTTTGTGATCGGAACCGATGGCGCCAACAGCTTCGTGCGCAAACAGATGGCAACCGATTTCACCGATCTTGGTTTCGCGTTCGATTGGCTGGTCGTCAACCTGCGCTGGAAGCCTGGCCACGACCGTGACTTTGGCATTCAGAACATCTGTGATCCGGCCCGCCCGACCTCGGTGGTGCCCGGCGGGCCGGGACGGCGGCGGTGGGAGTTCATGCTGGTTCCGGGCGACGACCCGGCTTACATGATCACGCCGGAGGCTTCCTGGAAACTTCTGGAGCCCTGGGATGTCAATCCGGACAACGCCATCCTCGAACGCCATGCGATCTACACCTTCCGTGCGGGTTGGGCGGAACACTGGCGCGATGGCCGGCTATTGCTGGCGGGCGATTCTGCGCATCTGATGCCGCCCTTCATGGGACAGGGCATGTGCAGCGGAATGCGCGATGCGATGACACTGGCATGGCAGCTCGGCATTGTCCTTGATGGCGCACAACCGCTGTCGTTCCTCGACAATTACGGCCAGGAGCGTCTCGATCATGTGAAATACATGATCCATGGTTCGGTCGAGCATGGCAAGATCATCTGCCTGTCGGATCCCGTTGAGGCAGCCGAGCGCGATGCCCGGATGCAAGCGGCGGCACTGGATCCAACGCTGGCGCCGCCACCGCCGGGCCCGCCACGTCTGGGTGCCGGCCTGGTCATGCCGGACAACCCCTTTGCAGGGCTGCTGTCTTTCCAGGGGATTGTCGAGAAGGGGGGACGGCGCGGCCTGTTCGACGATGTGGTCGGGGGTGGATTTACGTTGGTCGGCGCCTCGATCGATCCACAAGCGCATCTGAACGACACCAATCGGGCGTTTCTCAACTCCATCGGCGCTACGATCGCCAATTTTTCAGCAGACTCGGATGTGACTGACGTCGATGACGGCTATGCAAAATGGTTCGCCGGGCAAGGCTATGAAATCGCGCTGAGCCGACCCGATTTCTACCTGTTCGGAGCGATCGCGGATACTCGCGAACTCAATCCTATGATCGACGCCCTGCGTGAGGCCTGGAGTGCAGGCAATACGTCGCAGGACGTATGATGGTTTGTGTCGTCGGCTTTGGCAGCTGCGTAGGAACGATACTGCCGGCCTTGAGGCCAGTTCAAATCCCAGCAGATATGGAGTTACGATCATG
>CAZZYX010000189.1:0-2238 GCA_964658485.1 uncultured Acetobacteraceae bacterium
TCATGCTGACTCCCGCTGGGGCTGATGCCCAAAGCGCGCCGACTTCTTCGGCGGCTGTGCCCACGCCTTCGGCGGCCGCCCCCGCACCCACAGCGTCCGGCAATGAAATCGTGGTCACCGCGCAAAGGCTTAATGACGCGCGGGAAAGCATCAAGCCGAGCCTGGGCGCCTCGACCTACACGCTGACTACCGAGGCGATCCAGAACCTGCCCGGCAGCGATAACCAGCCGATCCAGGATATCATCCTGCAGATGCCCGGCGTCAGCCAGGATCAGTTCGGCCAGTTTCACGTCCGCGGCGAGCATAACGGTGTACAATATCGCCTGAACGGCGTGATCCTGCCCGAAAGCATCGCCGTCTTCGGCCAGACGCTCAGCCCGCGCCTGATCGAGCGGATGGACCTCGTTACCGGCACTCTGCCTGCGCAATATGGCCTGCGCACCGCCGGCATCATGGACATTACCACCAAGTCCGGACTGAAGGATTCATCGACGTTCAGCCTCTACGGCGGCAGTCACGGCACCATCGAGCCGAGCGCGCAACTGAGTGGCAGTTCGGGCGGGACGACCTGGTTCGCCTCCGGCGATTACAAGCATAGCGACCTTGGCATCGACAACGTCAATGGCAATACGAAAGCCATCCACGACAAGACCGACCAGTTCAGCGGCTTTGGCTATATCGACCATATCCTCGGTCCAAACGACCGGATCTCGTTCACCGGCGGCTATTCCAACCAGCATTACCAGATCCCCAATCCCACCGGGCAGGTCGGCTCGCAAAGCGATGTCAACGGTAACCCGATCTCGGTCAATGGCGTGACTCGATACCCCAGCGAGCAACTCAACGAGACCCAGTTGCAGACCTTCGGCTTCGGTGCGCTCAGCCTGTTGCACAATGCCGGAGCGTTCACGTTCCAGGGTTCCGTGTTCGGGCGCATCGCGACGCTTGATTATCATCCCGATTACGTCGGCGAATTGCTGTTCAACGGGCTGGCACAATACGCCAGCAAGAAGGATGTCTCGTTCGGTGGCCAGTTCGACAGCGTCTACAAGCTCAGCGACCGGCACACGCTGCGCGCGGGGCTGTATTTCGAGGACGCCCGGTCGAAAAGCCATACCGACACCAATGTCTTCCAGACCTGCAATCCGGCGAGCGACACCTGCCCCGCAGGCATGATCGTTGCCGATGCCCAGCCGGTATCGCTGATCTACAACACCAACGTCACCCAGCGCACTTACAGCGCCTACCTGCAGGACGAATGGCATGTGCTGGACCATGTCGTGCTGAATTATGGCGCACGCTTCGACGAAAACGATGGCGTGCGCAACGAGCGCCAGTTGAGCCCCCGCATCAACATGGTGTGGACGCCCCATCCGAAGACGACCTTCCACGCGGGTTACGCCCGCTATTTTTCGCCGGCGCCGTTCGAACTGGTGGCCAGCAGCAATCTGGCGCAGCTTGCCAATACCACCGGCGCGCCCGGCACTGGCCGGTCCGATCTCGCCTATGCCCAGCGCGAGAACTACTGGGATGCCGGCGTGCAGCAGAAGGTCGGCCACTTTACCCTGGGCCTCGATGGGTATTTTCGCCGTTCGACCCACCTGGTGGATGAAGGCCAGTTCGGCGCGCCGATCATCGAGACCCCGTTCAATTACGCCAAGGGCCGGATCATGGGCAGCGAGTTGAGCCTGAACTATGCGCACGGCGGGTTCAGCGCCTATGGCAACATCGCCTATGAAAAGGCGCAGGGAACCCAGATCGATTCCAACGAGTACAGTTTCACCGCCGCCGCGCTCGCCTATATCGCCAGCCATTACATCTATCTCGACCACAACCAGACATGGACCGGGTCGGGCGGCGCGGCGTATCACTGGGATAACGGCGCGTTGGCCAATTCACGGATCAGCGCCGACATGGTGTTCGGCACGGGGCTGCGTAACGATCTCGACGGCATTCCCAATGGTGGCTCGCTGCCCGATTACGCCACCTTCAACCTGTCCGTCGGGCACAAGTTCGGCACCAGCGGCTTCGATGTCCGCGTCGATGTCGAGAACCTGTTCGACAAGGTCTACGAGATCCGCGACGGCACCGGCGTCGGCGTCGGTGCACCGTCATTCGGGCCAAGGCGCGGTTTTTTCCTGGGGATTTCGAAGACGATTTAAGTGCGGCGAGACTCCCCTATCTCCCCGCCCGCTTGCGGGAGGGGCCGGGGGTGGGCATCCTGCTTGCTACCTCGGC
>CAZZYX010000190.1:0-1905 GCA_964658485.1 uncultured Acetobacteraceae bacterium
AGGCCAAGGTGGCATAGTGAAAGAGGTGACCGGCACGAAACCGTTACAAGTCCAGAATTCTATCGGATGAGCGGGGAGATCGATTATCTGCTAAAGGTCGTCGCGCGCGATATTGCCGACTACGATCGGATCTATCGCAAGCTGACGAAGGTGGCTCCGCTTCACGATGTCAGCTCCTCGTTCGCGATGCAGGAAATCAAATCGACTACGGCGCTACCCCTGTTCGATTAGAGCGTCGAGCCGGCGACGCTGGTCGGCGAGTGGCCCCTTTGCCGGTGTTCTCGGAACGCCCGCGTCACCAAATATGCGACAGAACCCCGTTTGCACGCCCGACCACGCGCCGGACTGTTGCATCTTCCACCGACTGGAACCCGCTACCCGGCCGCGCAAAGCCGGTGAACCGCGAGCTGCAATATCCCTATTCGATCGCCTTGATGAACTTGCTCCTGCCGACGATGCCGGTCTTGGCATAGATATTGGTCAGGTGATCCTTGACCGTGCTGACTTCGCGCCCAAGCTTATCGGCAATTTCACGATTGCTGAGCCCATCGCGGAGGAGGACGGCTACCGATCGCTCGGCGGGCGAAAGTGCGGCGAGCAACGTGAATTGACTGGGGCTCGGCACGAATAGCGCATCGACGGCGCGGGTATGAATCGATGAGAAGCGCGTCATGAAGCAGGGAGTATCGGTAGGGCGCGCAGGATCGAAAACCAGGCTGACCGTCGCTTTGAGAGACGGGTCCGCGCGATTGAACACGACGATCGGCCGCGGCAACGCATCGGACGTGCGCAGTTGGTCGATCCAGGCGCTGCGCAGACCGTCCCACCCGTCGCGGATATCCGGCGAGACCGCGAACCGCTCGCGCGCGTCCTTGAGGCTTGCCCGGCGCGGCGCCTCGTTCCAGATTACCGTCTGGCGATAGCCTTCGTCGTTTACCGCCAGTGTATGGCCGAACCAATCGACCAGGATCAGTCCAACGGGTAATTCGCGAAGGAAACCGGATAGCCCATTCGCGGTCGTGATCTCGCGCTGCTGCTGGAATACCTCGCCAAAGCAGGCCTGGAGAATCGGCCTGACCCGTTCGAGCAGCGAGAGCCGGGCAGTCTCGACTGTATTGCGGCCATAGAGCGCCAATGTCGCATGGATTTGCCCGCGTTGGAGAAAGTCCAGCGTACATGCATGCAGGGGCCGCAGTCCCGCCACCAGCGGTTGCTCGGCCATATTGGCGCGTGCGAGAGTCGCATCGTCGAAACTGCGAATGACATCTTCGAATGACAGGTTGAGCGCGTTGTAGAGTTGCGGCGATTTCAGCGCCTGGGCGGCCATGGCGTTTTGCTCCAGCACAATCTGGCCGTGCCTGTCGCGCTGAAACATCGAAACGTTGAAGGTCTCCCAGACGATCAGTATGTCTTCGGGAAAGGCGTCGAGGATGATGGCCGCGGCGGCATCCCACAAGGCGGTGCTGGACCCTTCGAGAATTACCCTGAACAGACGGTCCACCCATGATCGCGGCAGATGTCGTGTGATGTTGGCGTCGGTGATCTTGGTCACGGATCGAGCTGGAATTCGATCGGCGTGACCAGCTGCTGCGCCTGGCGATCAGGGGGCGGCGGTAACGGCGAAACCCGCTCCACCAGCGCGGCAGCCTCGTCTTCGAGCGCCTGATACCCGGCGCTGTGCCGGATATGAACGTGACTGGTGCGCCCGTTCGCATCGACCGAGAAGCTGACGACGACGGTATCCTGTTCTCGCGCCAGCCGGGCCGCATCGGGATAGCGCTTGGCTTTCTCCAGCCGGGCGAGCACCTGCGACTGCCAGCTCGGAGCAGAGGCGGTTGGTTGCGTGGAACCGGCTTCGACGGGTGCCGCCGATTGGGCCTTCGACGGCGGCGTGAGCAACGCCGG